>NZ_JBTVWW010000003.1:0-231002 GCF_054819825.1 Desulfocurvus sp. DL1XJH-121 | reverse complement strand
GGACGTTCAGCAACCCCCGCTCGTAACCGCCGGTGGCCTCAAGCACAACCATGGAGACGGCATGCGTTGCCACCAGGCCAGGAAGATGCTTGTATCCCAAAGTGTTGTTGCCCACCCGGACGGCCCCTCCCGCCGCAGTGTCCACAGCCAACCAATCCTTGCCGACATCCACGCCCATAACGGTTGCCTTCGACATGCTCTTGCTCCACCTTGCGGATTCGTGCTTTGATGCACCTGCATGTGTTCGAGCGAAAGCTCGTCGTCCCGGCGACCACGCTCTGGAGCGGGCTTTTCGCCCAAGGGGCCACGGTCTGCCGGGACGGCCGCGGAGAAGGAAAGCCTCCTTCCCCCCGGCCCCTTTGGCAGCTGGTTCAAAAGCGCTCGCTTTTGAACCAGGTGTCTTCCCCAATCCATGCCCTCAACGCAAAACACAAAAAAAGACCCCCGCCCATGGGCGGAGGCCTGGAAAATCATAATCCCGAAGGGGGGCCGTCTAGCCTATTCGTTGGCCGAAAGCTCGTCCCGGTCCACGCCGCAGGACGCGCGGCGCTTCTCCAGATCCATGTCCCAGATGGCCTGGGTGAAGAGCATCAGCCATTCGTAGGGCAGCGACATCTCGTGCTCCCCGTTGGACATGGCGCAATACCCGCCCTGGCGGCGCACCAGATAGGAACTCTTTTGCTTGCTGTCCCCGTCCACGGACACGATGCGGAAAGCCTCCTGGCCGTCGTCCGTGGCGTAGAGCTCCTGCTTGGTGAGCACGCCCGTGTCCTCCTCGAAAAAGGAGGTCTGGGCATACAGGGAGCCCCGGAAGGAGATGTCGACGCCTCCGTCGTTCTCCAGTGTCACGGCCTTCATGGGGCCAAGGGCGTCTCGTTTTTTGTCCTGGCTCATAACCCCCTCCTAGGTCGGCAGTTTGAGCTGTACGGGCCCGGTGACTTTGGAATGCTTTTGATAGGCATCCTCCACCAGGTCGATGAAATATTCCGTCATGGTCTGCTCGTTGAGCGCGGCCAGAATGCGCAGTTTCTTGTGCACGTCCTGAGGCACGCGCAAGGTGAGCTGCTTTTTTTCCTCGTCAGCCATGACGTTCTCCCTGGGCTGTCCTGGCTGGGTTCATGCCCGGCAGGGAACCGGGAACCGGTATGTCGCCGTGTTTGTTAGCCCGACGATCATTTATCATACTTGACATGAATATGTAAATAGACAGCTGAGCCGTATAGTCAGGAAACCGGCCACAGGCAGGCAAGACATGTTTGCATGTCCGGGGGCAATCCTATGCGGGGGGGCTTGCCCTTTTTCCTAGGCATGGGGTATCAGGCCGGAAGCGGGCCCGCGCGCCGCGCGGGCGCAAACGTGCTTTTCGGGCTGTCCGGTAAAGCGCGCCGCGTGGTCCGCCGATGAGGTGATCATGTCCGTATTGCCGAGAATTTTTGCCTTGGTCGCGCTTGCGGGCGCGCTGTTCGCGTCCGCCGCGGCTCCTGCCCAGGAGGTCATGGAAATGGCCCCCCTGGCCCAGTCTTACATCAACGAACTCGCGCATTACACTGTGGGCGACGAGCGCGGCCGCGAGAAACCGCCGTCCGTGAACGAGCCCAAGTTCATCCGCATGGCCGACGCCGGGCTGTACATGGAGCCCCAGGACGTGGTCTTCGTGGAGGAGCTTGCGAACGGGCGGGTCCTCATCTATCCGCGTTCCGTGCTCGTGCATCACGAGGTGGTCAACCTGAATGAATACGGGCCGCGCCGCAGCGTGACCTATTGCCCCCTCACGGGGTCTGTGGTTGGCATCTACGCCGAGGCCGGGCCCCACGAGACCTCCTTCGGCACCATGGACATGCTCATCAACTCCAACCGCGTGCTCTACGACCGGGCCACCAACAGCCAATGCCCCCAGCTCCTGCCCACCTGCATCAAGGGGCCGCTGAAGAACGTGCCCCTGTCGCGTTTCCCGCTGCTGTGGACCGACTGGCGGCACGCCCAGTCCCGCTATCCCAACGCCCTGGTGCTGTCCAAGGACACGGGGCACCGCAGCACCTACAACCGCGACGCCCTGGGGTCCTACGCCAGGGACGACACCTACTACCAGGTGGGCGGCTCCTATTTCCCCCTGTCCCATGTGGACACCGAGGTGCATCCCAAGACCAGGGTCCTGGGGATGACGCGCGGCGAGTCCGCCGCGGCCGTCCTGGAGGACGAGGTGAAGCGGTACGGGGTGGTCAACGGCGAGGTGGGTCTGGAGCGGATTGTGGCCTTGTACGACAAGGACCTGGGCACGGTGCGCGTGTACCGCGCCCGGGCCGACGGCAAGGAGCTGCGCTTCGAGCTGGCCGGGGGCGAGATCGTGGACCTGGAGACCCGCTCCCGCTGGAACGTCATGGGCCGGGCCGTGTCGGGCCGTTTGCGCGGCATGAAGCTGCCCCGCGCCGTGGCCGTGCCCTGCATGTGGTTCGCGTGGAAGGCGTTCCATCCCTACACCAGGCTTCTGGGGCATCAGTCCAAAGACATTCTTTCCGGCCTTTAGCCATGAGAACGAGCGGTATGCCCTGCCAGCCATACAGGGCCGTGGTCTTTGATTTCGACGGGACCTTGGCCGAACTGACCATTGATTTCCAGCACATGAAACGCGAACTTCTGGCCGAGGCCCGGCGCGCGGACTCCACGGTCCCGCCGCCCGGGAACATGCCCGCCCTGGAGTGGATGGACCGCGAGGAGCGGCGGCTGGCCCGGCGCGACCCGGACGCGGCGCGGGATTTCGCCCTGCGCCTGGGCGCGGTGGTCCGCCGCGTGGAGACCGAGGCCGCCGCCCGGGGGCGGCTGTTCCCTTTTGCCCGGCCGCTTTTGGCCTCCCTGGCTGAGGCCGGGGTGCGCACGGCCATCATCACCCGCAACTGCTCCGAGGCCGTGGGCGCGGTGTTCCCGGACGCGGCCCGGGCCGCGGGCGTGGTCCTCAGCCGGGACGACGTGGGCCGGGTCAAGCCCGACCCCGAGCACCTGATGCGCGCCCTGGACGTGCTCGGCGTGGCCCCGGAACAGGCCCTGATGGTGGGCGACCACGTCATGGACATCGAAACGGGCCGCCGCGCTGGGGCCGATGCGGCGGGCGTGCTCACGGGCAGCTCCTCGCGCGACGAGTTCCTGGCCGCCGGGGCCTGCCGGGTGGCGGACGACGCCCAGGCCCTGCTGCGGGACGTGTTCGGCGCCCCGGCCGTCTGAGTGTTGCCTTTGCCTTGCCTCGCGGCTACATTGGGAGATCGGTTTTGCGGACATCCCAACAAGGAGCGGCAGCACAATGACCAAGCGGGCCCTGATCACGGGCGTCACCGGGCAGGACGGCGCGTATCTTTCCGAACTGCTGCTGGAAAAAGGCTATGAGGTGCACGGCATCAAACGCCGCTCCTCGCTGTTCAACACCCACCGCCTGGACCATCTGTATCAGGATCCCCACGAGACCGGCCGCCGCTTCATCTTGCACTACGGCGACATGACCGACGCCACCAACCTGATCCGCATCATACAGTCCGTGCAGCCCGACGAGATATACAACCTCGCGGCCCAGAGCCATGTGGCCGTGTCCTTCGAAACCCCGGAATACACGGCGGACACCGTGGCCCTGGGCGCCCTGCGCGTGCTGGAGGCCATCCGCATCCTGGGCCTGGAGAAGAAGACCAGGTTCTACCAGGCCTCCACCTCGGAGCTCTACGGCCTGGTCCGCGAGACGCCCCAGACCGAGACCACGCCCTTCTATCCCCGGTCCCCCTACGCGGCGGCCAAGCTCTACGCCTACTGGATATGCGTGAACTACCGCGAGGCCTACGGCATGTATGCCTGCAACGGGATCCTCTTCAACCACGAATCCCCCATGCGCGGCGAGACCTTCGTGACCCGCAAGATCACCCGCGCCCTGGCCCGCATCAGCCTGGGGCTGCAGGACTGCCTGTACCTGGGCAACATGGAGGCCAAGCGCGACTGGGGCCACGCCCGCGACTACGTGCAGATGATGTGGCTGATGCTGCAGCGCGACGAGCCCGAGGATTTCGTCATCGCCACCGGTCGGCAGCACAGCGTGCGCGAGTTCGTGGACTGCGCGGCCAAGGTCCTGGAGATGAAGCTCGCCTGGGAGGGCGAGGGCAAGGACATGCAGGCCGTGGACCAGGCCACGGGCAAGGCCGTGGTGCGCGTGGATCCGCGTTATTTCCGGCCCACCGAGGTGGACACGCTGCTCGGCGACGCGGCCAAGGCCCGCGACTTGCTGGGCTGGGAGCCGCGCATCAGCTTCGAGCAGATGGTGGAGGAGATGGTGCTTTCGGACCTGGCCGACGCCCGCAGGGACGAGTTGTGCCAGCAGGAGGGCTTCCCCATCTTCAACCACAACGCGGAGCACTGAGCCCGCCTTTTTCGCGCATGTCCCGTTGTCGAGGCCCCGCTCCAGGCGGGGCCTTCGTTTTTCAGCGCCCGGCCGGGCGCAGCTCCGCCAGGAGGACGGCCCCCAGGAAGCGCCGCCCCGCCGGGGCCCAGGAGACGCCGGAGCGGTCCAGCAGCCCGGGCAGCCCGCCCTGGGCCAGGAAATCCCTGAACAGGCCGTGGTGCGCATGCCCGGCCATGCGCTCCACCACGGCGGCCATGGCCAGCCCCAGGCGCGGGCCTCGGCCCCGGGGCGCGGCGTAGTCCGCCACGACCACGGCTCCCCCGGGCGCGGTGACGCGCAGGGCCTCGGCCAGCATGGCCCGGCGCAGGGGTTCTGGTTTCTCGTGCAGGGCGAAGGTCAGCACGCAGAGATCGAAGCTGCCCGGGGCCAGGGACAGGCGGCCCGCATCGCAGCGCAGGTAGGCTATGTCTTCGGATGTGGCGGTTCTGGCGGCCCGGAGCATGGCCGGGGAGATGTCGGCCCCCACGCGCAGGGCGGCCCCGGAAGACAGCGCGTCGAGCTGGGCCCCGGTGCCGCAGCACAGGTCCAGCACGCGGCGCGCGCCCAGGTCCCTGGCCCGTTGGGCCAAATCCCGGCGCAGGCCCGCCAGGAGCGGTCCCACCAGGGGCTCGTAGAGAGCGGCGATGCGGGCGTATTCGTCGTCAGGGGGAGGCATGGCTACTTGCGTAGTGCCACACGCTCCTTTTCCGCGTCAAAGAAGAATTCGCAAGGGCCTTCCTGGGGCTCGTGAAGGATCATCCGGCCCCCGGCGATGCGGATTTCCGTGCCCAGGTGCGCCATGCGGCGCACGCGCACGCGCACGGCCTGGATCTTTTCCAGGGTCTCGCGCCGTTCCTCCAGGGCGGCGGCCAGTTCCGCCAGGCGCGTCTCCACGGCCAGGCGCACCTTGAGCAGCTTGGCGACCTCCGCGCGCTTGGCCTCGGGGGTGCGCGCGAGGATGGCCTGGGGCTGCTCCGTGCCCAGCGCCGCGTCGAGCTTGGATTTCCTCTCGCGCAGGGTCTTGCGTTCGGCCACGATTTCCTGGACTCCGTCCACCTGCAGCCCCGGGTCCACCACGATCAGGGTCCGGACCCCGAATTCCGTGCCCAGTTCGTTGGCCTCGACTCCGCCCGCAGCCCTGACGCTGCCGCCCATGATGATGCCCTTGCCCTTGACGCAGCGCACCACGCCCCCGGCCTGGATGTCGCTGCTGGAAATGTGCTGCGCGGCCTCCACGTTCCCGCCCGCCACGAGCACGGCGTTTTCAGCGAAGGAGCAGGCCACGTCCCCGCCGGCGTTCACGTGCCCCTCGTTGCCCATGACCAGTCCGCCGCCCACGCCCACGTTGCCCCCGGCCTCGATGAATGCGCTTTCCACGGCCCCGCGCACGCACACGTCCCCGGGCGCGGTGACCGTGAAGCCTTCCACCACCGAGCCGTCCACCAGCGCCGAGCCCGTGTCCAGGCGCAGGTTGCCCGTGGCGTAGCTCACGTCCCCGGCCACGCGCACCATATCCAGCACCGCGACACGCTGGCGTTCCCAGGTGATCATGCCGTCGGCCGAGGCCTTGAACTCCTCGCCGTCTTCGGAAATCTCCACGTTGTCCCCGGCGATGACGGCGCAGGGCTTGCCCGTTCGCGGGGCCAGGATCTTGCCGTACAGGTCGCGCCCCGGGCTTCCCGGCTCCGGGGGCAGCAGGCGGCCGATGAGGGTCCCGGCCTTGATGGGCGTGAATATGCTGCGTTCGCGCGGGTCCACGGCGTCCAGGTCGTCCCCCTCCCGGCCGTGCTCGTCCGCCTTGAAGAGCAGCTTGAAGCGGCCCGGGGCCCCGTCCTGCGCGGGCTTGCCCTTGGCCAGCACGGCGCCCTTGACCGGGGTTCCGGCGGCAGCGGCCTTGTCGATGGCCCGCTGGATGCTGTTCTTGGCCATGGTGCGCAGGCCCATGACGTAGAGCTCGCGCCGGAACATGTCCACGGTGGGCTCCTCGCCGTCCATGGTCCGGGGATGCACGTCTCCGGTGGCCAGCATCCTGTCCGGCGTGACCCGTATCAGGGGCTCCACCGTGAGCCGCCCCTCGGCGAGCACGGCCAGGCCGTAGCGGGTGGCCCGGCATTCGCCGCTGGACTCGTTCAGGGCCCAGCCCGCGTCCTGCCCGGGCGTCAGGCTCTCGGGCCTGCGCTGGGATGCGGGGGGCAGGGGCTGGCCCGTGAGCGTGATCCCGGGGGCCGGGTCCACGGGAGGGGCCAAGCGGGCGAAGACTTGGCCGTGGAAGATCGGCAGGCCCGTGTCGCCCACGAATTCCACGTTCGCGTCTTGGGGTTCCCGGGGCGGCGTGCCCCGGGCGGCGACCTTGCCCGTGATGTCCTTGCCCATGCGGGCCAGGAGCAGGAGGGGGTTGCTTTCGGGGATCAGGGAATCGGCGACTCCGGCCGCGCGCAAGGCCTGCGCCAGGTCCTCGGCGCACAAGGGCTCCCCGTCCGGCGGCGGCGCGTAGGCGGCCACCACGGCGGTCATGGCGTCCTCGGAGAGGGCGATGCGCAGGGCGGCTGATGTGGTCCTGGAGGGACGTGGTTCCATGGTCCGACTCCGGTATCCCCCCCGGTCTCGTTCCTTTGGCCAGCGTCAATAAGCCCACGCATCGCCGATTTTCCCCCGGATTGCAAGTGTATTACGCAATTGTGACAGAGAAAAATCTTTTATTTTCAAGGCAGGTCGTGCACCATGTGCGCGGAGGTGTTGCTGCTGCCGTGTCAAAAGGTCTCGTCCTGTTCATTCTGGTCTGTCTTTTTCCGTGTCTCCAGGGTCCAGCCGGGGCGCAGGAACTGACCTTCGAGACGCCGATCCAATGCGACACGCGTCGCGACTGCTTTCTCCAACAGTATTTCGACCACGATCCCGGCCCCGGTTACCGGGACTACGCCTGCGGGGCCCTGAGTTACGACGGGCACAAGGGCACGGACTTCCGCTTGCGGGACCTGCGGCACATGGAGCGGGGGGTGCCCGTGCTGGCCGCTGCCGACGGGGAGGTGCGCGCCGTGCGCGACGGCATGGACGACGTGAGCGTGCGCGCCACCGGTGGCAAGGGCCTGGAGGGCCGTTTCGCGGGCAATTCCGTGGTCCTGGTCCATGCCGGAGGGGTGGAGACCCAGTACAGCCATCTGCAGAAGGGCAGCGTGCGCGTCCGCCCCGGGGACCGGGTGCGCACGGGGCAGGTGCTGGGGCTGGTCGGCCTGTCCGGCCGCACCGAGTTTCCCCACCTGGAATTCGCCGTGCGTGTGGACGGGCGCCCCGTGGATCCCTTCCGGGGCCTTACGGGCGGGCCGGACTGCGGCCCGGGGGACAAGCCCATGTGGAGCCCGGCGGCCCTGGCGGCCTTGCCCTACGAGCCCACGCGCCTCCTGGGGGCCGGGATGGCCGAGCGGCCGCCCACCAAGGATGAACTGGCCAGGGGCGGGTTCGGAGCCGGGACCCTGGCCCCGGACGCGGACGCCCTGGTCTTCTGGGTGCGCATCGCGGGCCTTCGGGCCGGGGACGAGATGGATCTGGAGATCCTGGGGCCCGACGGCGGGGTCCAGACCCGCAGGACCCTGACCCTGGACCGGTCCAAGGCCCAGGTCTTCCGCTACGTGGGCCTCAAGCGCCGCGGGCCCGCGTGGCCCGAGGGCGAGTACACGGGCCGTTTCGTGCTGCGCCGCTCCGGGGACCCGGGCGGGGCCTGCACCGCCACCGCCGTGTGCCGCATTAGCGGCGTCAAGTAATTCAGACATCCTAACCGCCGTTTCAGACACGATTTTCTTTCTTTCAGGCATTTGATATATTATATGCCGTGAACTATTTCTTGCCAGCTGCCATGTCTTGCCCTAGGGTGGGCCCCCTGCGGGGCGGCCCCGGTGGGTGTTTTGTAGGGGTTGGGGCCGGTCTCCCTGCGCGTTCCATACGAGATTCAGGCTAAGGAGAGCACAATGGAGAGCGGCAAGATCGGCTCCCGTATCCGCAGCTATCGCGAATCCAAGGGCATGAGCGTGGAGGACCTGGCCGAAAAGACCGGCCTGGCCGTCGAATTCATCGAATCGGTGGAAAACGGAAAGTCGTCGCCCGCCCTGGGGGTCATGGTCAAGATTTCGCGGGTCCTGGGCGTTCGCCTGGGGACCTTCACCGACGACGAGCTGAGCACCGACCCCCTGATCACCAGGGCCGAGACGCGCAAGCCCGAGACGGAGGTCGGGGCCAGCGGCGAGTTCAACGCCGAGATGACGTACCATCATTTGGGCAAGGGCAAGGCCGACCGCCACATGGAGCCCTTCTTCGTCTGCCTGGAGCCCGAGGGCGAGGATCCGCAGCTTTCGTCCCACGAGGGCGAGGAGTTCGTGGTGGTGCTTTCCGGCGAGGTGGTCCTGCGCTACGGCGCCAAGGTCCACACTCTGGGGCCCGGGGACAGCATGTACTACAACTCCGTGGTGCCCCACCACGTGGGCGCGGGCGGCGATTCCAAGGCCGAAATCTACGCCGTGCTCTACATCCCGTTCTAGTCCGCATGCGGCAGGAGCCCGCTCCGCCACGCGGCGGGGCGGGACCCGGCAGCCCAAGCAGGGGAGATTCATGCGCAGCGAGCGCCCCGCCATAGTCGACACGACCCTGGGCCGAATCCTCGAGGAGACGGCGGCCCGCTATCCGGATCAGGACGCCGTGGTCTACGTGGACCGCGACTTCCGCTATTCCTGGCGCGAGTTCAACGACCTGGTGGACCGCTTCGCCAAGGGGCTCATGGCCCTGGGCGTCCAGCGTGGGGAAAAGGTGGCCGTGTGGTCCACCAACGTGCCCTATTGGGTGGCCCTGCAGTTCGCCACGGCCAAGATCGGGGCCGTGCTGCTCACCGTGAACACCAGCTACAAGATCACGGAGCTTGAATACCTGCTGCGCCAGTCCGAGTGCGAGAACCTGTTCATCATGGGCGGCTACTACGACACGGACTACGTGCTGACCCTCTACGAACTGGTGCCCGAGCTGAAAACCTCCGAGCGCGGCGAGCTGTCCTGCGGGCGTTTTCCGCATCTGCGGCGCGTGGCCTTCCTGGGGCCGCAGAAGCACAGGGGCATGTATTCCGTGCCCGAGATCGTGGCCCTGGCCCAGATGGTCACGGACGAGGAATTCGCCGAGCGGGGGGCCTCCCTCTCCCCCGACGACGTGGTCAACATGCAGTACACCTCGGGCACCACCGGGTTCCCCAAGGGCGTGATGCTGACCCACAAGTCCATCGGCAACAACGGCTTCTGGATCGGCGAGAACCAGGGCTTCGGCCCCGAGGACAGGCTCTGCCTGCCCGTGCCCCTGTTCCATTGCTTCGGCTGCGTGCTCGGGGTGCTGGCCGCCGTGACCCACGGCACGGCCATGGTCATCCTGGAGAAGTTCGACCCCGTGCTGGTCATGAAGAGCGTGGAGTTCGAGCGCTGCACCGCCCTGTACGGGGTGCCCACCATGTTCATCGCCGTGCTGCAGCACGAGTTGTTCGACAGGTTCGATTTCTCCAGCCTGCGCACGGGCATCATGGCCGGGTCGCCCTGCCCGGTGAAGGTCATGCGCCAGGTCATGGAGCGCATGTACATGAAGGACATCACCATCTGCTACGGGCTCACCGAGTCCAGCCCGGTGATGACCCAGACGCGCATGGACGACGTCGTGCGCCGCCGCACCGAGACCGTGGGCCGGGCCATGCCCGAGGTGGAGGTGGCCGTGAAGGGCCCGGAAACCGGGGAGGACTGCCCACCCGGGGTCACGGGCGAGGTCTGCTGCCGGGGCTATCTGGTCATGAAGGGCTACTACAACATGCCCGAGGCCACGGCCAAGGCCATCGACGCCGACGGCTGGCTGCACTCCGGGGACCTGGGGACCCTGGACGAGGACGGCTACCTGGCCATCACCGGGCGGCTCAAGGACATGATCATCCGCGGCGGGGAGAACATCTACCCCCGGGAGATCGAGGAATTTCTCTACCACATGGACGGAATATCCGACGTCCAGGTGGCGGGAGTGCCCAGCACGAAATTCGGCGAGGAGGTCGGCGCCTTCGTGATCCTCAAGGACGACGCGGACCTGAATCCCGAGGACGTGCAGGACTATTGCAGGGGAAAGATTGCCTTCCACAAGATTCCGCGCTACGTGGCTTTTCTGGACGCCTATCCCATGACGGCAAGCGGCAAGATCCAGAAGTACAAGCTGCGGGACATGGCGGCCGAGATGTGGCCCGGCGCGTGAGTGCGCCAGGAGTGAAGACGTGGAACAGGCCTACAAGGAAATAGCTCCCAGGCTGGCGGGGCTGCGCGACGCCCTGGACCTCGACGTGCCCGGCATGGCCGAGCGCCTCGGCGTCGAGGCCGAGACCGTGGCCGCCTACGAGTCCGGGACCATCGAGATTCCCGTGAGCTACCTGTATCATGTGGCCAAGGTCTGCGGCGTGGACCTGACCGTGCTCGTCTCCGGCGGCGAGGCCCATCTGAAGAGTTATTCCCTGGTGCGCGCGGGCGAGGGCCTGTGCGTGGAGCGGCGCAAGGAATACGACTACAAGAGCCTGGCCTACAAGTTCACGGGCCGGCGCATGGAGCCGTTCATGATCAAGGTGCCGCCCAAGGACGCGGGCGCGGCCAAGGCCGTGACCCATCCGGGCCAGGAATTCATCCACATGCTGGGAGGACGGCTGGAGATCACCCTGGACGGGGAGAAGATGGAACTCGTCCCCGGCGACAGCCTGTATTTCAGCTCCCACACTCCTCACGCCCTGCGGGCCCTGGGCGACGAGGACGCGGAATTCATCGACGTCATTATCTAGGGGCCGCGCCGAGTACGGCGCGCGTCCCCGCGATGAAGGCCAAGACGAATCCCGCATCCCCAACGACCAAGAGGACCCGATGCAAAACCATAGACCCGAAACCCTGAAGCGTCCCTCCCGCTCCCTTTGCTCCTCGCTTTGCGGCGTGTTCTCCCTCTGCGCCCCCATCGCCGTTCCCGACGCCCGGGACGCGGCCCTGGCCATCGCCATTATCTAGGGGCTTCGCCGCGCCCGGCGAAGGCCCCCTCCCGATGACGGCTGAGAAATTTTCCGTGTAGAACCCCTAGGTCGAGACGAGGACCCCATGCACAGCAAGCGATCTTTGGACCGTGGCCTGTACCGTGCAACCTTCACCGCTCCCACGCGTGGCGCGCGCATCGCCGCGCCCTTCGCCCCGTCCGCCGCCCTCGTCGCCGCGGCATGCGGCATCGTCATTATCTAGGGGCCCCGCCGCGCCCGGCGGGAGCCCCCTCCCGGATATCGACGATGACGACGCATCCGTGAACCAAAAGACCAAGACGAGGAATATCATGCAGAAATTCAAACCCACCGACCACGAGACCTTCGGGCAGCTGTACAAACCCGAATTCGACGAGAATTTCAATTTCGCCTTCGACGTGCTGGACAAGACGGCCGCCGAAACCCCGGAGCGCACGGCCATCGTGCACGTGGCCCCGGACGGCTACCGCCGCGAATACACCTTCGCCTGGCTGGCCGGGGCCTCGGCGCGCCTGGCCAACGCCCTGGCCGCCCAGGGCGTGGAGCGCGGGGACAGGGTGATGCTCATCCTATACCGCCGCGTGGACTTCTGGGTCTCCATGCTGGCCCTGCACCGCCTGGGCGCGGTGGCCGTGCCCTCGCCGAACCTGTTGACCGTCAAGGACATCGTCTACCGCGTGAAGACCGGCAACATCAGCGCGGTGATCTGCGAGGACTCCGTGGCCGCCACCGTGGACGCGGCCCGGCCCCAGAGCCCGACCCTGAAGCTCTTGGTGCAGGCCGGGCCGGGCATGCTGTTCGCAGGCTGGAAGCACCTGCACCGCATCTGCTCGGGCATGGCCGAGACCTTCCCCCGGCCCGCTGACTGCCCGGGCGGCCACGATCCGCTGTTGATCTTCTTCTCCTCGGGCACCACGGGCCAGCCCAAGATGGTCATGCACAACCACCTCTATCCCATGGGCCACTACGTCACGGGCGCCTACTGGCACGACCTGGAGCCCGGGGACGTGCACCTGACCGTGGCCGACACGGGCTGGGGCAAGGCCGTGTGGGGCAAGATGTACGGCCAGTGGATGGCCGGGGCCGCGGTGTTCGTCTACGACTTCCGGGGCAAGTTCGTGCCCGCCGACCTATTGGGTGTCATGGCCCGCGAGGGCGTGACCTCGTTCTGCGCGCCGCCCACGGTGTACCGCTTCCTGATCCGCGAGGACCTCTCGCGTTTCGACCTCTCCAGGCTACGCCACTGCACCACCGCGGGCGAGCTATTGAACGCCAGCGTGTTCGAGGCCTGGAAGGAGGCCACGGGCCTACCCATCTACGAGGGCTACGGCCAGACCGAGACAACCCTGCAGATCGCCACCTTCCCGTTCATGGAGCCCAAGCCCGGATCCATCGGCAAGCCTGTGCCGGGCTGGGACGTGCGGCTATTGGACGAGACCGGCCGCGAGGTGGTCACGGGCGAAGAGGGCGAGATCTGCATCCGCCTGAACGGAAACTCGCCGGTGCTCGGGCTGTTCAGCGAATACCTGGACGAGCCCGAGAAGACCGCGTCGGTGAAGACCAAGGACTTCTACCACACCGGGGACAAGGCCTGGATGGACGAGGACGGGTATTTCTGGTTCCTGGGGCGGGTGGACGATCTGATCAAGAGCTCGGGCTACCGCATCGGGCCCTTCGAGGTGGAGAGCGCGCTGTTGTCCCACGACGCGGTGGTGGAATCCGCGGTCACCGGGCTGCCCGACGAGGTGCGCGGCCAGGCCGTGAAGGCCACGGTGGTCCTGGCTCCGGGCTTCGTCCCCGGGCCGGAGCTGACCAGGGAGCTACAGGATCACGTGAAGAGGGTCACGGCCCCCTACAAGTACCCCCGGGTCGTCGAATACGTGGACGAGTTGCCCAAGACCATCTCCGGCAAGATCAAGCGTGCGGAGATCCGCGACCGGGACGTGCGGGCTTTAAAATCCTAACCTCTGGCATCGTTAATCTTTGGCCCGCGGCGCGCCTTTTGCGGCGCGCCGCCTTGCCATTTGAGGGAGATTGAGAGATAATCATGAAAATTTCTTAAAGGGCGGGATTCCTTCCGGCGCGGGGAAACTCAAGGCATGAGCGAGGAAAATATTTTTCTCCAGGTCCTCAAACGTAATGAGGACATCTATCGAAAGTTCTTCGAGATCGAGACGGAAATTCTGACCATTCTCGATTTCGGGGCCCTGTTCGAGCGCCTGGTCTCCCTGATCAAATCCAAATTCAATGTGGACCATGCCTGGATCGCCCTGCTGCGGGACGGCGACCTGGCGTCTTTGCTGGACAAATTGGACGCCTCGGGAGAGGTAAGCGACTATCTGACCCTGGTGGACAGAGCCGACGCGGCGGGGGCCTTGCAGGAATGCACTGGCCCCCTTCTTATGAACAGCGGCCTGGAGAGGCTGGGCTTCCTGATGCCCGAGGGCCTCGACCCCGCTCCCCGGTCCATGGCCCTGGCCCCCCTGACCCTGGACGGCCGCCTGGTGGGCTGTCTGGTGCAGGCGGACGCCAGCTCCGTGCGCTTCACCCCGGACATGGACTCCACCCTGCTTTCCCAGCTGGCCGTGAAGGTCTCCCTGTGCCTGTCCAACGTCACGGCCCACGAGCGCCTGGCCCGCATCGCCTCCTGCGACTCTCTCACTGGGCTGGCCAACCGCCGGGTCATGGAGGAGCGCCTGCACGAGGAATTCCTGCGCGCCGTGCGCTACGGCACGCCCCTGTCCGTGGCCTTCGTGGACATGGACGACTTCAAGGCCGTCAACGACTCCCTGGGCCACGAGGCCGGTGACGCGCTGCTGGCCTACTTCGCCGGCCGCCTGAAGAAGATGGCCCGCAAGATCGACATCTGCGCCCGGTTCGCCGGGGACGAGTTCGTGGTCATCCTGCCCAACACGGACCTGGAGCAGGCCCAGGTCTTCATGCAGCGGGTGGAGCGGTTCTTCACCGTGTCCCCGGTGCCGGGCATCGACCGCCACGTCTGCTTCTCCTACGGCGTGGCCTGCACCGCGGACCAGGAAGCCACCTCGCCCGAGGCCCTGCTCAAGGCCGCGGACACGAAGCTCTACGAGTGCAAGGCCTGCAAGAATTCCCTTTCCTCCAAGGCCGCCGGGGCCTGAATCCCCTCTCTCCACGGGGCTTTCCCATTGCCGCGCCTTGGGGTAGGGTGGCATTGTCACCTGTACCGCCAGGGCGGCCTTTGCCGCCGGGAGAAACCATGAAGCAAGCTCTGTTTCGAGGCGTGATGATCGGCGGCGCGCTGGGCATCATGGCCACCTATGTCCTGGGCTGGAATCCGCCCCGGGCCTTCGCCCTGGGGGTCGCCGCGGGGTTCTTCGCCGGGCTGACCCGCTATCTCATCGACAGGCGCAAACGAGGGGAGCGCTAGGGCATGGCCGAGGTCCCTCCGGAGGAGAAGCTTCCCAGGCTGTTCTTCGCGCTTTTCGCCGTGGGCATATGCTGCCTGGTGTTCCTGTCCCTGTTTTCCGAGTTCATGCCCCCGTACAGGCGGCTTTACCACGCCGTGAGCCTGGACAACGTGCTGCATTTCCTGGCCTTCGCCATGCTTTCCGGAGTCGCGCCCCTGGCCTTCCGCTCCCGCTCCAAGGCCTTCGGCTCCCTGTTCGTGCTCTTTCTGCTGGGCTTCACCCTGGAGTTCTGGCAGCTCTACCTGCCCAACCGCCGCTGCGAACTGTTCGACGCCCTGGCCAACGCCATGGGCATCTGCGTGGGCGGGTTCATGGGCTTCTGGGTGCGTTCCCGCCTGCGCTATTAGCGCGCCGCCCCTCAAGGCCCGGCCGGTCTTGTTCCTTCGCCGTTTCGCTTCCGTGGCGATCCCCCCGCGCACGGCATCCGCGCATCGTCCTTGAATTGTATCTGCGCCTCGCGAGGTTTTTTAACGATTCTGACGCGTTGGGAACCCAATGTTTTTTTGCGGGGCCATTGACTTGCCTTGTGCGACTGTTTATCTTGTAGGCAAGGTGGACGTCCCGCCTGGAATACATGCGGCAGGAACTCCAATAGGAGGGTTGCCGAAATAGACCCATCTCACCATAAGGGGCGCGCAGAGGCGCCACGCAAGACCTGCCACGTATAATTTCCCCGAGGGCGCCCGGTAGGTAGACCCCGGGAAGGGCCTTATGTATCCGGCCACAATACGAGACGGCAGGTCTTATTTTGGTCTTGCTTTCCGAATTCGTCCTTTTCCTTTCTTTTGTTTTCTGCCCATAATCCGCTTTGTTGCACCTTCCGCCCAGGCGCGAGCCCGGGATGCGGGGCTTGTTGCTGTGGCGTCTTGGCGGCGGATGGTGTACATCCATAGGCCAGCCGCAACCTCGTGAAACCCGGGGGGAATCCCGCCGCATGACCACCTTTTTGCACGCCGCAGACATCCACCTGGACAGCCCGCTCAGCGGCCTGTCGCGCTACGAGGGCGCGCCCGTGGACGAGGTGCGCGCGGCCACGCGCCGGGCGCTGGGCAACCTGGTGGACTACGCCCTGGCCGAGGCCGTGCCCCTGCTGGTCATCGCCGGGGATGTGTACGACGGCGACTGGCAGGATTTCCAGACCGGCCTGCATTTCGTGGCCCAGATGGCGCGCCTGGAGCGCGCGGGCGTGCGTGTGGTCATCGCGCGCGGCAACCACGACGCGGCCAGCGTCATGACCCGCTCCCTGCCCCTGCCGGGCAACGTCACGGTGCTCTCGGACGCCAAGGCCGAGAGCGTGGTCTTCGAGGATTTGGGCCTAGCCGTGCACGGCATGAGCTACCCCGTGCGCGAGGTGCGCGAGAACCTCGTGCCCGCCTATCCCGAGCCCATGCCCGATCTGTTCAACATCGGCCTTTTGCACACGGCCGTGTCCGGCGCGCCCGGGCACGAGCCCTACGCCCCCTGCCGGGTGGAGGAGCTCGCGGCCAAGGGCTATCAGTACTGGGCCCTGGGCCATGTGCACGAGCACAAGGTCCTGGCCGACGCGCCCCTGGTGGTCTTCAGCGGCTGCTTGCAGGGCCGCACCATCCGCGAGACCGGGCCCAAGGGCTGCGTGCGCGTGGACGTGAGTCCGGGGGGCGGGGCGGATATGGATTTCGTGCCCCTGGACGTGATGCGCTGGGCGCACCTGGACCTGGACGCCAGCGAGGCCCGCACCCCGGACCAGGTGGGCGAACTCTTCGCGCGGGCCTGCGCCGACGCCCTGGCCGATGCCGGGGGGCGGCCCCTGGCCGTGCGCGCAACCGTGCGCGGGCGAAGTGAGGCCCACGCCGCCCTGGTGCGCGACGAGGAGGCCTTCCGCGCGGACCTGCGGGCCCGGGCCGTGGCCCTGTCCGGCGGCTCGGCCTGGGTGGAGAAGGTGCTCATCCGCACGTCCCAGCCCGTGGACCGCGAGGCCCTGCGCGGCAGCGACACGCCCCAGGGCGACCTGCTGCGCTTCGTGGACGAGCTGGCCGCCGACCCCGGTGCCTTCGCCCAGGTCCGGCCGGACTTGGCCAAGCTGGCCACCGCCGTGGGCGAACTGCGCGACTCCGGGCTTGGGCTGCCAGACCTGGACGACGATGCCGTGCGCCGCGCGCTCCTGGAAGAAGTTTGCGAGCTGGTGCTGCCCCTGTTCGACGCCGGGGGGGATGGGGCATGAGGATCAAGCTCCTGCATCTGGCGGCCTTCGGCCCGTTCACGGACCAGCGCCTGGACTTCGGCGACGGCCGGGGCCTCGCCGTGGTGCGCGGCCGCAACGAGGCCGGCAAGACCTCGGCCCTGCGCGCCCTGACCCAGTTGTTCTATGGCATCTTCCACCAGTCCACGGACATGTTCCTGCACACCGAGGCCGGAGCCCTGGCCGTGCGCGGGGTGCTGGACTTCGACGGCGACGGGATACTGGACGTCACGCGCTACAAGCGCCGCAAGAACGACCTCGTGGACGCCTCGGGCGAGCCCGTGGCCCAGGAGCGCCTCGCGGCCCTCATGGGCGGGGTGGACAAGAAGACTTTCGAGCTGCTGTTCGGCATCGACCAGGAGCGCCTGGCCGGGGGCGGCGAGGAGTTGCTGCGCACGGGCGGGGCCCTGGGCGAGAGCCTGTTCTCCGCCGCCTCGGGGCTCAAGGGGCTGCGCGAGGTCACGCAGCGCCTGCACGCCGAGGCCGAGGCCCTGTACACGCCCCTGGGGCGCTCGGGCAAGCGCATCAGCTCGCTGATGGCCGAATACAAGGCCCTGCGCAAGGAGCAGAACCAGGCGGCCACCTCCACCACGCACTGGAAGGAATTGTCCCGCACGGTGGCGCGCCTGGACAGGGAGCGCGGCGAACTGCAGGGGCAGCTGGACGCCCTGGCCCGGGAACGGGCCCGGCTGGAGCGCCTGGCGGCGGCCGCCGCGCCCGCGCGGCGGGTGCGGGAGCTTGCGGAGGCCCTGGAAGGATTCAAGGACGCCGTGGTCCTGCCCGAGGACTTTTTTCGCCAGCGCCTGGAGGCCGAAAGCGGTCTGGACCAGGCCGGGCGCGAGGCCCGCGAGGCGCGCGCGGCCCTGGACGCGGCGCGCGGAGCCCTGGCGGGCCTGGGCGTGGACCGGGCCCTGGCCGACGCCGAGGAACTGGTCATGCGCCTGTACCGCGAGGCCGACACCCACGCCACGGCCCGGCGCGACGACCTGGGCCTGGCCCGGGAATCCCGGGTCCTGGCCGACGAGGCCCGCGCCCTGCTGGCCTCCCTGGGCCGGGGCGAAGACCTGGAGGCGGCCGCGGACCTGCAGCCCACCAGGGCCCATGCCGCGCGGCTGCGGGACCTGGCCTCGCGCCACGGGGTCCTGGAGGCGCGGGAGGCCGACGCCCGGGCCAAGGCCTCGGCCCTGGAGGCGGAGCTCGCGGCGGCCCTGCGCGAGGCGGAGCGGGCCCCTGCCGGAGCGGACGTGGCCGAGGTGGACGATATTCTGGAACGCGCGGCCCAGGGGGGCCTCGGCGCGCAGCTGGAGCAGTCCCGGGCGAACCTGGAGGCCGAGGCCAAGCGCGCGCGGGACGATCTGGCGCGCCTGGGCCTGTGGGGCGGGGAGATTGCGGACATGGCCGCCGTGGACGTGCCCTTGGAGGCGGCGGTGCTGGAGTTCGAGGCCCGCATGCGCGGCGCGGAAGGCGACCTGCACGACGCGCGCGAGGCCTCGGAGGCGGCGCGGGACGCCCGGGAGCAGGCCCGTTCGGACGTGGAAAGCAGCGCTGCCGCGGGGGCGGTGCCGTCCCTGGACGATTTGCGGGCGGCTCGCGGCCTGCGCGACCAGGGGTGGGCCCTCGCCAGGCGGGCCCTGGAGGGCGGCGAACCCGACCCCGGCGATCTGGAGGCCTATCTGGCCGGGCATGAGGGCGCGGCTCTGCCCCTGGCCCTGGACGCGGACATCCGCCGGGCCGACGGCGTGGCCGACGGCCTGTACCAGGGCGCGGACCGCGTGGCCCGGCGCATGCAGGCCGAGACAGCCCTGGCGCGGGAGGAGCGGCGCGTGGCCGCCGCAGGCGAACGCGAGGCCAGGGCCCGGGCCGCGTTGGAAGAGATTTCCGCGCAGTGGCGCGAGCTGTGGCGGCCCGCTGGCGTCGCGCCCCGCACCCCGGCGGAGATGCGCTCCTGGCTGTCCGGATGGACGGACCTGCGCCGCCGCCTGGCCGAGCAGGACAAGGCGCGCGGCGACATCGAGGCCCTGCGGGCCCGGTCCGAGGCCCTGGCCGGAGCCCTGGCCGAGGCCTTGCGCCGCATGGGCGAGGACCCGGGGCAGGACGGGCTGGAATCCCTGTTGGCCCAGGCGCGGGCCGCGCGCAAGCGCCACGCGGACCTGCGCGCCCGGGCCGAGGAGCGTTCCCGCAAGGCGGCGGACGTGGCCGCGCAATTGGACGCGGCCCGATCCGAAGCGGACCGCGCGGGCCGGGAACTCAAGGCCTGGGCGGAACAGTGGGCCCCGTGCGTGGAGCCCCTGGGGCTCGCTCCCGGGGCCCTGCCCAGCGAAGCCCTGGCCGTGCTGGACGCCCTGGGCGAGCTGGCCGTGGCCCTGGACAAGAAGCGCACCCTGGATCACCGCCGCGCGGGCATCGAGGAGAATTTCGCGGCCTACGCCCAGGCCGTGGCCCAGGCCGTGGAGCGTTTGGCTCCGGACCTGGCCGGGGCCGAGCCCGAGGCCGCCGTGAACGGGCTGCACGAGCGCCTGCTGCAAGCCCGCGAGGACGCGCGGGAGCACCGCCGCCTGGAAGCCGAGGCGGAACGGCTGGCCGCCGCCGTGGAGAGCGCCGAATCCCGCGCGGCGGGATTTGCCGATGTGCTGGTGCGGCTGTGCTCCGAGGCCGGATGTCCCGGCGCCGAGGGCCTGGCCGGGGCCGAGCGGCGGGGCCGCGAGCGCGCGGCCCTGGAGGCCGAGCTGGCCCAGGCCAGGGACGACGTGGCCCGGCAAACCGCCGGTGAGGACATGGCGGCCTTCTCCGCCGAGGCCCGGGACCTGGATTCGGACCAGGCCGCTGCGGACATGGCCCGCCTGGACGCGGAGCTGACCGAGCTTTCCCGGCGGCGCGACGCCTTGAACCAGGACCTGGGCGCGGCCCGGCGCGACGTGCAGGCCCTGGACGGCTCGTCCCGCGCAGCAGAACTGGCCCAGCGGGCCCAGGGAACGGCTGCGGACATCCAGGACGGCCTGGACCGCTACGTGCGTCTCAAGCTGGCGGAGCAGGTCGTGGTGCGAGAGGTGGAGCGCTACCGCAAGGCCAACCAGGGCCCGGTGCTGACCCTGGGCGGCGAGATTTTCGCGGGCCTGACCCTGGGCTCCTTCGCCGGGCTGGAGGCTGATTTCGACGCCCAGGGCGACCCGGTGATCAAGGGCCTGCGCCCCTCGGGCGAGCGTCTGGAGGTGGGGGCCATGAGCGAGGGCACGCGCGACCAGCTGTACCTGGCGCTGCGCCTGGCCGGGCTGCATCGCAGGCTCGAGGCCAGCCCGCCCATGCCCTTCGTGGTGGACGACATCCTGGTGAACTTCGACGACGGCCGCGCCCGCGCGGCCCTCTCGGCTCTGGCGGATCTGGCCCGCCGGACCCAGGTGGTGTTCTTCACCCACCACGACCATCTGGCGGACCTGGCGGCCCAGGCCGTGCCCGCCGACGTCCTGCGCACCCTGTCCCTGGACTGAAAACAGGTTCTTGCAACAGGCTGAAATCTTGTCGGTCCTGTCTATGTCATATGGTGATTGACGATTAGCTTCCAAATCAAAAAGCAGGGGAGGACCCATGCCCTACATCGTTCCCGAACGCCGCGCGGCCTTTGACGAGCATCTGGAGCGCCTGGCCGCCGAGGTCCAGGGCCAGGGGGAGATGAACTACTGCATCTACAAGCTGGCCAGCCTGGTCATCGCGCGCATCGGCGAGTCCTACGACAAGCTGTCCATGTGCTCCTCGGCCATGGAGCACGCCAAGCTGGAGTGGTACCGCAAGCGCCTGTCGCCCTACGAGGACGTCAAGATCAAGGAGAACGGGGGCATCTAGCCTCCCCGGCCGCTCTCAAAAACAACCCGGGCCCCGCATCCGATGGATGCGGGGCCCGGGGCTATATGGTCGACGGCGCGGGCTCGGCCCGTCCGGTCGTTGCTTCGCCATCGCGCTGGCCGTGGGCTAGATTTTCTTGATCTCCGTGTACCACCCCGCGGCCTGCTCCATGAGCTTGTTCACCCGGCTGACCATGGCGTGGGGGTCGTTCAGGTAGCCGTCCATGAGCAGGGCGGATTCGTACAACTGCTCCACGGTGCGCGCCAGGAACGCGTCCTTGGGGTCGGCCTTGTGGATGCGCAGCAGGTTGCGCACCATGGGATGGTCGCGGTTCAGTTCCATGACCCGCACGGGCGGGGTGGTGTCCTTGGTCATGATCTGCAGGTATTTCTGCATCTGCGAGGACATGGCCCCGTCGGGCGTGACCAGGCAGGCCGGGCTGTCCTTGAGGCGCGCCGAGGCGCGCACGTCCTCCACGCGCTCGCCGAGAATCTCCTTCACATCCGCGAGCATGGCCTCGAAGGCGTCCAGGTCCTCCTGGGGCAGTTCCTCGGGCGCGTCGGCGTCCTTGTCCTCGGGCTCGAACTGCTCCAGTTCCTTGAGGTCCGCCTTTTCCGCGGCCACCAGGTCGAAGTCCTTGTACTTGCCCAGGGCGTCCATGATGAACTCGTCGATGGGTTCGTAGAGGTAAAGCACCTCCACCCCGCGCCGGGCGAAGATCTCCAGGTGCGGGTTCAGGCGCACGGCCTCGCGGCTGGGGCCGGAGATGTAGTAGACGGCCTTCTGGCCCTCCTTCATGCGCCCCGCGTATTCGGCCAGGGAGGTCAGGCCGTCGGCGTCCTCGTCCGCCGAGGAGTTGAAGCGCACCAGCTCCGCGAATTTCTCGCGGTTCATGAAGTCCGAGTAGCCCAGCTTGAAGACCTTGTGGTGGTTCTTCCAGAGCTTGGCGTAGGCTTCCTTGTCCTCGGCCAGCTTTTCCATCTGGGACAGGATCTGCTTGCTGACCGTGGACTTGATCTTGCCCACCAGGAGGTTCTCCTGGAGGGTCTCGCGCGAGAGGTTCAGCGGCAGGTCCTCGGTGTCCACCAGCCCGCGCACGAAGCCCAGGTATTGCGGGATGAGTTCCTTGTGGCGGCGGTCGATGAGCACGCGGCGCACGTACAGATCCAGGCCGTAGTTCTCGGGGTCGTCGAAGAAGTTGCCCGAGGGCGTGTCCGGGATGAACAATAGCCCCGTGAACTGTACGGGCGCGTCCACGGCGATGTGCAGGTGGGCCAGGGGCTCCTTCGAATCGTAGGTCAGGAACTTGTAGAATTCGTCGTACTGTTCCTTGGTGATCTTGAACTTGGGCTCGCGCCACAGGGCCTGGGTGGTGTTCACCCGCTCGCCGCCCACCAGGATGGGGAAGCTCAGGAAATTGGAATGGGTGCGCACGATCTGGCGCAGGCGGGCCTCGTCGGCGAATTCCTTGGCCTCGTCCTTCAAGCGGATTTCGATGCGCGTGCCGCGCGGGGCCTCGCCTTCGGCCTCCTCCATGGTGTAGCTGCCCGCGCCCTGCGAGACCCAGGACATGGCCGGCTCGCCGGGCCTGGCCGAGCGCGTGGTGATGGCCACCTCGTCGGCCACCATGAACACGGAATAGAAACCCACGCCGAAGCGGCCGATGATGGTGTCCGGGTTTTCGCCGGAATCCTTGGCCTCGCGCATGAAGTCCGCGGAGCCCGAGTGGGCGATGGTGCCGATGTTGGCCACCAGCTCGTCGGCGGTCATGCCCACGCCCGTGTCCTCGATGACCACGGTCCCGGCGTCCTTGTCCGCGCTGATGCGGATTTCCAGGGACGCTTCGGGGTCGGCCACCTCCTGGCCCCCGGCGGTCATGAAGCGCAGCTTGTCCAGGGCGTCGGACGCGTTGGACACCAGCTCGCGCAGGAAGATTTCGCGGTTGGTGTAGATGGAGTTGGTGATGATGTCGAGGAGCTGGGTGATCTCGGCCTTGAACTGGCGTTTGCTTTTCTTGGTTGCCATGTGATGTGTTCCTCCGTGCTTATGAAACAAAGCAGGCTGCCCCGCAGCCCGTACGTGTCGATTCGACTGGGGAAGAGATAATCCGCCCTGGGCGGCAGTCAAGAGGGTGCGGGGACAGGAGAATCGGAAAAACGCGAAAAGCCTAGTCCCCCGGGGACGAGGCCGAACCGGCCGGGGCCGTGGCCAGGGAATCCGGGCCCGGCGCAGGCGCAACGAAGGTCATGCCCCCGAGCTTGTGCAGGAGCACGCCGTCCGGCCGCACCAGCTCCGGCAGCTCGTCGCCCGGGGCCAGGGAGGTGACGACCACCGCGCCGATGAGGCGGCGGCCCTCGCGGCCGCGGATCATGGTCTTCAGGCCCCAGGTGGCGTGCAGGATCACCGGCTCGCCGTCGCGCAGCCCCAGGTAGACCATGATGTGCCCGGGCTTCCAGATGAGCGTCAGCCAGGGGCGCGCCGCGTCCGCGATGAGCTGGGCCTTGGCCGCGTCCGCAAGGCCTTTGAAGGACACGAAGTCGCCGCTTTTGGATTGCTTCGTGGAGTTGCGCGGTAGGTTCAGGCCGAAGGCCGCGTAGATGTCCATGACCAGGGCCGAGCAGTCGCGGTGGCCGTACATGCCGCCCCAGCCGTAGGGCTGGCCCATGAGGGCGTCGGCCAGGCGGGCGAAGTTGGCGGGGGAGGGCGAAAGGGGGAAAAGGTCCGCCGCGCCGGAGGGCACCGTGGTGCTGCGCAGCCGGGCCCGGCCCATGTCGTCGCGCACGGCCATGAGCGCCTGGGACCCGCCGTCCTCCTGGCCGATGAGGGGCAGGAGCATGCCCACGCGGCCCTGGAAGCGGTAGAGGCCGAAGTCGTCGGCCAGGGGCACGCGGTCCTGTGTGAAGGTCAGGTATCGCCCGGTCTCGAATGCGGCCATGAAGTCCTCGTCCACCAGGGCGATGTCCTGGATGGGTATCCAGCCGTAGGAGAAGCGCGATTCGCACAGGGCCCAGGCCCCGTCGCTTGAGAGGTGGGACACGTACAGGGGCGTCTGGGCCCAGACCTGGGAGTTTTGCAGATAGTCGAAGGGGTAGCCCTCGCCGGGCAGGGACGGGCGCTTGAACAGGGGCCTGTCCGTGGGCAGCTCGCGCATGGACGTACCGCGCACGGTGATGGCGTGCAGCCCCGAGTTTGGGTAGCCCGCCAGGTCGCAGTTTTTCCGCAGTTCCGCCAGGCGCGGCGCGGACAGGTGCGCCAGGTTCTCCTCCACGTAGCGCGTGAGGCGGGGCCGGTCGAGAAAGGCGAAGACCTTGTCCGGCCCGTACGCGGGCGCGGTCCGCAGCCAGGGCGCGAAGTGCGCGCCCTGGAATTCCCGGGCCAGGGCCTCGGCCTGCTCGCAGGGGATCAGAGGCGTGTCGGCCGTGGCCGGGTCCACGTAGGCGGCGACCCGCTGGGGCAGGCGCACGAGGTCGTCCAGGGCCCCCTGGGAAGGCTTGGTGGCGGCGCACCCGGCGGCCAGCAGCGCGACGGCCAAAACGGCCAGCAGCGTGAGGATGCGCCGCGCGGCGCACAGGGCGCGTGTGGTGACGGCTTGCATAGCCCGGAAGGTACTTCGCCGCGAGGCCGAAGGCAAGCCGCCCCTTGCTGGCGAAAGATATGGAGTTTATACCTCGGCCATGAGCTACGCCGAATCCGTCAGCGACACCATCGCGGCCGTGGCCACGCCCCCGGGCAGCGGGGGGGTGGGCATCGTGCGCGTCAGCGGGCCCGGGGCCCTGGGCGTGGCGGACCTGCTGTTCACGTCCGCGCGCCCGGACTTCACGCGCCTGCGCCCCTATCGCCTGCACCACGGCCACGTGCACGGCGTGGACGGCGGCGTGCTGGACGAGGTCCTGGCGGCCTACATGCCCGGCCCGGGCTCCTACACGGGCGAGGACGTGCTGGAGTTCAACTGCCACGGCGGGCCGGCCGTGCTGCGCGAGGTGCTCGCCGCCGTGCTGGCGGCCGGGGCGCGCCCGGCGGCGCCGGGCGAGTTCACCTACCGGGCCTTCCGCAACGGCCGCCTGGATTTGACCCAGGCCGAGGCCGTGGCCGAGGCCATCGCCGCGCCCACGCGCGCCGGGCTGACCCTGGCCCAGGCCAAGCTCGCGGGCGGCCTGGGCGTGTTGGTGGACGCCCTGCGCGCGCAGCTGGGGGATTTGCGCGCCCAGCTTTGCGTGGCCGTGGATTTTCCCGAGGACGAGGTGGAATGCCTGGCCCCGGAGGAACTGGCCGCGGGTGCGGCCGAGGTGCGCGCGGCCCTGGCCGGGCTGCTCGCCGGATACCGCCGGGGCCGTTGCTGGCGCGAGGGCGCGGTGGCCGTGCTGGCCGGGCGGGTCAACGCGGGCAAGTCCAGCCTGATGAACGCGCTGCTCGGCCGCGAGCGGGCCATCGTCACCGACGTGCCCGGCACCACCCGCGACTACATCGAGGAGGCCGTGGACCTCGACGGCCTGCCCGTGCGTCTGGTGGACACCGCCGGGCTGCGCGAGACCGATGACGCGGTGGAGCGCGCCGGGCTGGAGCGTTCGCGCCTGCTCACGGACCAGGCCGACCTGGTGCTGCTGGTGCTGGACCACACCCGGCGCACGGCCCCGGAGGACGTGGCCCTGGCCCAGCGCCTGGGCCCGGGCAAGGTGCTGGCCGTGGCCAGCAAGATGGACCTGGCCTCCGGTCCCTTGGACGGGGCCTACGTGCAGGGCGTGCGCTGGTTCAGGGACGCGGGCTTCGAGACCGTGGAGGTTTCGGCCAGGACCGGGCAGGGCCTGCCGCGGCTCTGCCGCCGCATGCGCGAGCGCATCGTGGGCGGCGGGGCCGAGCCCGACCCCGGGGAGATCGTGCCCAACCTGCGCCAGTCCCAGGCCCTGGAGGGGGCCACGGCGGAACTCGCGGCCCTGGAGGAGGACCTGGGCGCGGGCGTGCCCTACGACCTCCTGGGCGTGCGCCTGGAGACGGCCTGCGCCCTGCTTTCGGAGATTACCGGGGACATCGCCCCGGCCGACGTGCTGGACGCCGTGTTCGGCCGCTTCTGCATCGGCAAGTAGAGTCCGAAATCCTCAGATTTCCACGATGCGCGGGGCCTGCGACTTGCGCGGATAATGCACCGTGAGCTGGACGTCCGGCGCCACCACGGCCTTGGTGTTGGCCTGCAAAAAGGCCATCACGTCCCGCTCCAGGACGTCCAGGCCCTTGGGTTCGGTGACGCAGAACAATTCCCCCCAGTTGGTGCAGTAGACCAGGGTCGCGTCCAGGAGCTCCTTGCGCTCGCGGTCCGCCAGGAAGTTTACGCACACCAGGGCCCGGGTCATCTCCTCGTCGCGCAGGGTCTCCTCGATCTCCGGCTCCAGCACCGCCTTGGGCGGGAACTGCTCCAGGACGGCGTCCAGGAGCGTGCGCAGGTCCGGCGTGGAGATGGGGGCCTGGAGGTTCGCGCCCCTGAGGGTCATGCCCCCGGTGTACAGGTGGTTGGCCACCAGCCAGACCAGGAGCGTCACGGGGTGCTTCTCCCTGTGCAGCTCCTCGGGGGGGAGTTTGCCGCCGCCCGAGGGGTTGCCCGAGACCAGCCAGGTGCGGGCCGTGCCCGCCCGGCCCTCGCAGAGCACTTCCAGGCCCGAGAACAGGGCCCCGGGCCGCTCCAGGAAGGGCACGTGCATGACCTTCTGGGGCCGGGGCCGGAAGTGGCCGAATATCTTGCGCCCCAGGCGGGTCAGGTCCTGGCCCGTGATGTGCGCGTCGCCTTCCAGCCCGGCCACGCCCTTGCTGATGCTGTCGTAGGTGGAGAACATGAAGCGGGTGACCATCTGCCCCAGATCGTGCAGTTGGGCGAAGGTCCGTCGGCCGTCGCCCCTGCCCGGCACGGGCGGGCCCCCGGGCTGCGCGTCCGCGCTGTAGGGGAAGAAGTATTCCAGCCAGCTGTAGCCGCGCATGTCCACCTGGCGGCCGCTGGTGCGCGCCTGGGCGGAGTAGCCGGTCTTCTGCTCGAAGGCCATGCGCATCAGCGTTTGGGCGTCCGCGTTGCCCGCGCCCGCGTAGTGGGCCTCCACCTCGCGGAAGAGCACGGCGTAGGGATCCAGGCTCCAGAAATCCGCGCGCCCGGCCTGCATGCATTTCTTGATGCGGTTGCAGAGCAGCGCGTCCCCGTCGCCGCCGGCCAGGTACTTGTCCAGCACCGCGAACTTCATGATGGACTTGAAGGGGCTCTTCAGGGCCTTGACGATCTGCCACAGCGAGGCCCCGAAGAATTCCTCGCGCGGGATGGGCGTCATGGCCCCCAGGTCCACCACCATTTCCCCTTCCTGGCGGCGGGCGATGCGTTCCAGGGCCTTGGCGTAGGCCGCCTTGGACAGCCCCGGCGGGGTCAGCCACCAGGCCAGTTCGCGTCCGGCCAGGAGCACGGCCGTGCGGTAGAATTCCTCCTTGAGCAGCAGGGCCTGGCTGGACCCGGCGCTCTCCTTGTCGCTGAACCCGAAATTGTTTTCGCGGACCTTGCCCAGGTCCATGACGAAGAAGTGCAGCTCCATGCCGTGTTCGGCCTCGGCCCAGCGTTCCAGGGCCGCGAGCTTGTCCCGCAGGGCCTCGACCTGCTGCGGGTCCGTGGCCCCGGCGTCGAAGCAGACCCACATGTCCAGGTCGGAGCCCTTGGTCTGGGCGATGCTGCCCACGCTGCCGATGGAATAGAAGGCCTCCACGCGCACCCCGGCCTGGCCGCCGGGATCGGCGGATTCTCCGAAATGGGCCGCGAGGTCCTTGGCGGCCGTGTACCCGGGCGCGTAGCCCGGGATCACGCAGGGGGCCGCGGGCCGCGTCTCCCCGCCGTCGCGCAGGGCCGGGGCTTGCACCAGGCCGGGCAGCATGCCCAGGACCTTGCCGCGCTCCGGGCCGAGCTTGGCCCGGCACCATTCCAGGCGGCGGAGGTTGGCGGCCAGGGCCCTGCGGCGGCGGCGCAGGAGGTCGCGCCCGAAGAGCCAGGATTCGGCCACGGCCGTCATCAGGAGCAGGCCGTCCTCCGAGGCCAGGGCGGCCGGGACCTGCGCAGGGCGCTCCTGGGCCGCCACCCGCGCGGCCAGGGAGTCCACGCTGCGCTCCGCCTGGCGCAGCAGGCCGGGGTCGTCCCCGGACAGGCCGGACACGGCGCAGTCCCGGTACACGCAGCCCTGGGACCGGGCGTTGGCCACCCGCGAATCGCGGATGAAGACCCGCGCGAACAGGCAGTCCTCGAACTCCATGCCGTCCAGGGACGCGCCCACCAGGGACGCGTGGGAAAAATCCACCCGCCGGAACAGGCAGGAGGCGAGCGCCGCCCCCTCCAGGCGCGCGCCCCAGAGGGAGCCCTGCTCCCATTTGCAGGCCGTGAGGCGCAGGCCCTCGGTGGGGGCCGCGTCCAGGTGGGTGCGCGTGAGGGCGCAGTGCGAGAAGGCGACCTCCTGCAGCAGGGCCCCGGAAAAGCGGCAGCCCGTGAAGGTGCAGTCCTCGAAGGACACGCCCTTCATCCTGGCGGAGGAGAAATCCAGGTCCGCCAGGCGGCAGCCCGTGAATTGCACACCAGCGAAGGCACAGCCCGAAAAGTCCAGGGCGCCCAGGGTGCAGTCCGTGAACGTATTCTTGGAAAAGGAAAGGCCCCGCGCGTCCCCGGACTTGAGGATCGCGCCCTTGAGATCCTTGCCCTGGCCCAGGGCCTTGAGGGCCGAGCGGGCCTCGTCCTCGACCTTGGTTTCGCCGCCGATGGCGCGCTTGACCCGGCCCAGGAGCGACGGGGAGCCGTCCTTGGGCTTTCGCGGCGGCGCAGGCGGGGCCGGGGTGTAGGCGGGCTGGAGCTCGGCGCGCTTGCGGCCCTTGACCAGCTCGGCCGCCGCCTTGGCCGCCGGGCCCTTGGCCGCCCCCAGGCGCGCCTTGACGTGCTCCGGGTCCACGCGCGCGATCACGTCCAGAATGCCCGCCAGGGCGGCGGGCCGCTCCTTGGCGGGCAGGGCCTTGGCGAAGAGCCTGAATTCCCGCGCCGAAAGACCCGGGCACAGGCCCAGGACCCCGGAGCGGGCCTCGGGGGTCCTGGCGAAGAGCGAGGCCAGGGCCTGGGGGGCCTGGGGCGAGCCCAGGCGGATCAGGGCCCCGGCCGCGGCCAGGCGCACGCGCGGGTCCTTGTGCTTGAAGAACAGCAGCGCGGCCTTGGTGATGCGGCCGCCGGGGTCGTCCCAGCCCGGGCTGACCAGGCCGAACAGGGCGGGAATCTCCGGCGTGCGGGCGAATTTCAGGAGCCTGAGCAGCTTTCCCTGCAACGGCGGCCAGTACAGGCGCGAGGCCGTGGCCGCCATGTAGGCGGCCTGCTCCGCGTCCAGCTCCAGGGCCAGGAGCTCCTGCAGCCAGAACCCGAAGCGCCCGTGCAGCAGCTCGCGCTGCACGGCGAAGGCCGGGAATTCGTCCGCCTTGGCCAGGGCGTCCAAAAAGACCAGGACCTCCTCGGGGTCCTCGCCCTGCAGGCCGTGCACGGTCTCGGCGGCCCAGGCCGCCTGCTTGGTGTCCTCGCCCCGGGGGCGGGACAGGTAGCGGTTGATCACGGCCAACAGCACATGGCCGGGCAGGGATAGCAGGATCTGCTTCAGCTTGGGGTCCTGCAGGGTGCCCGCGTCCAGGAAGGACGCGGCCAGGATTTCGCCCATGGGCCCCATCCCGGTCAGGGCCTGCAGGGCCTTCTTGACCAGGGCGTTGTCCGAGGACGCGGCCGCGGTCTCGGCCAGCACGTGGGCCGCGCGTGACAGGGCGAGGGCCGTGTCCGCGTCCCCTTCCCCCGCTTCGGGCAGGAAGGCCAGGGTCTGGTCCAGGAGTTCGCCCAGGACGTCCATGATGTCCGAGGGCAGGTGCAGGGACCGCCAGAGTTGGTCCAGCACCGGGGGCAGGGGAGAGGATTGGGCCTTTGACGCCACTGTTCGTTCCTTGATGAAGTCGGGCCCGGCCTCAGGCGCCAAGCATGGCCTCCGCATAGTAGGCTATGTTCCGGCTGGGGCTCAAGTAGGAAAACACCTCGCGCGGAAGTTCCTCGGGCCGAAGGGTTTCCGTGATCTGCAGGTCCTCTTCCCTGTCCATGTCCACCAGCAGCGCCTCGTTCTTGGGTATCTCGGGGTGGTACATGAGTACGCTGGGCCGCGTGGGATTGGCGGGGTTCAGGGTGGTGACCATGCCGTACTGCCCGTTGGAGAGCTTGACCACCGTGCCCGGGGGGAAGACGCCCATGTTGCGGATGAACACGGCCAGGATGCGCGGGTCCAGCTTGGCGCGCATGCCCGCGTAAAGCCGTTTCAGGGCCAGGTGGGGCGTGAGGGACTTGCCCGCCTGGCGCTCGTTGATGAGCGTGTCGTAGGCGTTGACCACGGCCACCACCCGCGACAGGGGGGAGATGGCGTCGCCGGACAGGCCCTTGGGATAGCCGCTGCCGTCCAGGCTTTCGTGGTGCTCCAGGACCACGCGCGTAGCCAGGGCCGGGAAACGGGAGAAGTCCGCCACCAGGCGCGCGCCGATGATGGGGTGCTCCTTGTAGTACTTGGCCGCGGCCTTGTTCATGCTCGTGGAGCTGACCTTGTCCACGGCCTGCATGGGCACGCGGCCTTTGCCGATGTCGTGGAACAGCGCGCCCAGGCCCAGGGCGTGCATCACCTCGCTCTTGAGCTTCAGGGCCTTGCCCACCATCATGGACAGCACCGTGACGTTCAGGGCGTGGTAGTTCTTGGCCTCCTCGCTGGGCTTGGAGCTCATGAGGTTGATCATGGTGTCGCGTTCGGACAGAAAGGTCTGGACCAGGGAGTCCACCAGTTGCGAGGCCTCCTCGGCGGCCTCGGAGGAGCGGCCCGAGGCCCGGCGCAGGATGGTGACCACGCTGCTCATGGCGGTGTCGTAGGTGCGCTCCACCTTGCGGAAGCGCTGGCGGCGTCCCTTATTGCGTTCGATGGTCTCGCGCTTGAGGCCCAACAGCTGCACGGACACCGGGGTCTTGCCCTGGTGGGCGTCCGGGGCCTCGGCGGCGGGCTGGCCCGCTGTTTCGCCCGCACCGCCCCGGCCGCCCGCGCGGTCCCCGGCGCGCTCGCGCGGGGGCAGGGGCATGCGGTCGGATTTCTCCAGCACGCAGACCACGTGCTCCAGGCCCAGGCCCTGGATGGCCCGGATCTGTTTTTCGGTCTTGATCTTGAAGGCGTTCTTGCGGAAGGGGTTCTTGTCCGCCTCGATGTCCAGGCGCACGAACAGGCCCACGGCGAGCTGCTGGATCTGGATTGGGTATTCCGTATCGGCCATGTCTGGTCCCCGGGGGCCCCTCGTCTGTGCGCGATTGTCGTGGAATTGCGGACTATGGACTGAACTACGATGCCGCAGAAGCCGTGTCAACACGGTCCGCTTCGGGCGCGGCGCGGCCTTCCGCCCCGGCCACGTGGCGCTCGTAGGATTCGCCCCAGTCGCACAGGGCCCCCACCACGGGGATCACGCTCCGGCCCAGGGGGGTCAGGGAATACTCCACCTTGGGCGGCACCTGGGCGTAGACCTTGCGGTGCAGCAGGCCGTCGGCCTCCAGCTCGCGCAGCTGCCGGGTGAGCATCTTCTGGGTGATGGTGGGCATGGAGCGCTTGAGCTCGCCGAAGCGCTGGGTGCCGTCGCGGCCCAGGCGCCAGAGGATGATGGGTTTCCACTTGCCGCCGATGACGGCCAGGGTCAGTTCCATGGTGCAGTAGTATTCCTTGTCGCCGCAGCGTTTGAGTTCGCAGCTCATGCGGGCCTCCGGGCCGGTGTCGGTTGATGGTTTCCTGTTTGATACTACAGGGCCGGAAGGTGCCTACTTGCCTTTCGGGAAGTACTGGATACTATGCGGGACAGAAATCGGCAACCAGCTACAAGGAGAGGAAAAATGGACGCATTGGAAGCCATCCACACGCGCAGAAGCATCCGCAAGTTCACGGGCGGGCCCGTGAGCGGCGAGCAGATGGAGACCCTGCTCCGGGCGGCCATGGCCGCGCCCAGCGCCGGCAACGCCCAGCCCTGGCAGTTCGTGGTTCTCACGGACCGGGCGGTGATGGACAAGGTCCCGAATTTCCACCAGTACGCGGCCATGATCCGCGAGGCCTCGGCCGCCGTCCTGGTCTGCGGCGACCTGAGCCTGGAGAAATACCCGGGCTTCTGGGTCCAGGATTGCGCGGCGGCGGTGCAAAACCTGCTCCTGGCCGCGCGGGCCATGGGCCTGGGCGCGGTGTGGACGGGCATCTATCCGGACGAGGCGCGGGTCCAGGGCGCGCGCGAGCTGTTCGGCCTGCCCGGGAACGTCGTGCCCTTGGCGCTCATCCCCGTCGGCCCCACGGAGCAGCCGTCCACGGCCAAGGACCGCTATCGCCCCGAGCGGGTGCACGCCAACCGCTGGGAGGGCTGAACATGAGCCAGGTCACCGTTGTGGCGCGCAACATCGCGCGCCCCGGGGAACTGCCCGTGATCCTGGCGGCCCTCGCGCCCCTGGTGGCGGCCACCAGGGCCGAGGAGGGCTGCCTGGAGTACGTGCCCCACGTCAGGCCCGAGGCTCCCGACGAGATGTGCTTCGTGGAGAAGTGGGCCTCCCGCGAGGCCCTTGAAAAACATCTCGCCTCGGAGCATATTGCCACCTTCCGTTCCATCACCGGCCCCCTGCTCCTGTCTTCCGACGTCACCGTCTGGGAGGCCTGCGGGGCGTAGGCCGCAAGCCAAAGGAATCCGCATGTCCAAGCTTTTCGACCCCCTGCGCATCGGTCCTCTGGAACTTCCGAACCGCTTCCTGCGTTCGGCCACCTGGGAAGGCATGGCCGAGATCGACGGCTCAAGCACCACCGGCCTGGACGCGCTCATGGCCAAGCTGGCCAAGGGCGGGGTGGGCCTGATCATCACGGGCCACGCCTACGTCTCCCCGGAAGGCCAGGGCAGCCCCAGGCAGCTGGGCATCCACGACGACGCCATGATCCCGGGCCTCAAGCGCATGACCGGGCGCACCCACGAGGCGGGCGGGCTGATCTGTTGCCAGCTGGCCCACGGGGGCATGCGCGCTCTGGAGAAGGTCACGGGCCTCCGGCCCCTGGGCCCGTCCGGCTCGGACGCCTACGGTAACGAGCGGTCCTGCCGCGCCATGGACGCCGGGGACATCGAGGGCGTGGTGCGGGCCTTCGGCCTGGCCGCGGCCCGGGCCAGGGAGGCCGGGTTCGACGCCGTGCAGCTGCACGCGGCCCACGGCTACCTGATCTCGCAGTTCCTGTCCGGGATATTCAACCTGCGCGAGGACGAATACGGTGGCGCGCGCGAGAACCGCGAGCGCCTGCTCATGGAGATCTACGCGGCCGTGCGCGAAGCCGCGGGCCCGGACTTCCCCGTGCTGGTGAAGATCAACGCCCACGACTACATGTTCGACAAGTTCAAGACCGTCACGCCCTACGACGCCGAGGACATGGTCTCGGCCTGTTCGCGCCTGGCCGAGGCGGGCGTGGACGCGGTGGAGCTGTCCGGCGGCACGCCGGATTCGCGGCGGCACGTGCCCATCCGCATGGGCATGATCAAGCCCGAGGAGGAGGGCTATCACCGCCTGGGCGCGAAAATGTACAAGAAGAGCGGCCTGACCCCGCCCCTGGCCCTGGTGGGCGGCATCCGCTCCTTCGAGCGGGCCGAGGCCTTTGTGGACGAGGGCGTCTGCGACCTCGTTTCCCTCTCCAGGCCGCTGATCCGCGAGCCGGGCCTGGTCAAGCGCTGGCAGGAGGGCGACCGCGCCAAGGCCGAGTGCATGTCCGACAACCTCTGCTTCAAGCCCGCCGTCAAGGGCGAGGGCCTGTACTGCGTGCTGCGCAAGAAGCAGGCGGCCAACGCCAAGAAGCAGTAAACTTACTCAGAGTTTGACACCAAGCGCCCGGCGTCCCCGTATTGGGGGCGCCGGGCGTTTTTGTCGGGCATGGCCGGATAGAGGACCCGTCGCTGTGCGCTTCGGGCGAAGGGGAATCCCGTCGGCTTAGAAGCTTCCGGGCCGAGTCGAATTGTCGGTTTGCGCTTCAAAGAGCGGATCGAAGATGCCTCCGAGCAGTCCGTTGGCGAGGGCCAGCAGGTTCAGGGCGATGAGAGAGGGGATGTTGCAAATGAAGTGAACCATGTCCGATAACTCCTGAGATGATGCGTCCGGGGCGGAAAGCGCCCCGCAGTTCCCGTGTACTAATTTTCACATGCAATGGCAACCCTGCAACAGGTGTTGGCTGATTGCAGAATTATTTCTGTTAAATCAATATGTTGTTTTTCAGATAGGTCGGACGGGCGCCCGGGCGCGGACAAAAAATTGTAAGAAAATTATTTCGTTGAAAAACAAAGTGTTAGAATAATAGTGAAACGATTGGGTGCCTAAGGGTGGTGAACGGCTTATGTGAATCGATTCACATGAGCCGTGAAAAAAGAGGCCGCGCCTTGCGGGGCGCGGCCTCGTCGGAATCAGGACAGGAGTTCCAGGTCCACTTCCAGGCGGGCCAGGTTGACGTCGAAAAGCTGCACCTTGACGGTCTGCCCCAGGTGGAAGCGGCGGCCCGTGCGTTCGCCCACGATCTCCTGGCGCTGGGTCACGAAGCGGTAATAGTCGTCGTCCAGGGTGGACAGGCGCACCATGCCCTCGGCCATGACCTCGTTGAGCTCCACCCAGAAGCCGTATTCCGCGACCCCGTTGACCACGCCCGTGTATTCCTCGCCCACCTTGTCCTCCAGGAAGAGGATGGTCAGGCGCTTCAATATCTCGCGCTCGGCCTCCATGGCCACGCGCTCCCGGGCGCTCATGTGCTCGCAGATGCTCTTCAGGGTGGCGGGCTTGGGCCGGGGCGAGTTCTCCAGGCCCAGGGCGGACTTCAGCGAGCGGTGCACGATGAGGTCCGCGTAGCGCCTGATGGGCGAGGTGAAGTGGCAGTAGCAGTCCGACGCCAGGCCGAAGTGGCCCTCGTTCACCGGGTGGTAGATGGCCTGCATCATGGAGCGCAGCACCAGCCGCCCGGCCATGAACTCCATGTTCGTGCCCTGGGCCGCGGTGAGCAGGTCCTGCAGGTCCGAGGGGCTGATGGCGCCCTTGGGCGGCTGGCCCTTGGCCACGCCCGCGCGGGACAGGATGTCCCACACTCCCTTGAGCTTTTCCGCGTCCGGGCTGGGGTGGATGCGGTAGGGGCAGGGCAGGTTCAGGTCCGTGAGCCGCCGGGCCACGGCCTCGTTGGCCGCGATCATGAACTCCTCGACGATCTGGTGGGCGAAGGTGCGCGGCCGGGGCTGGATGTCCGTGGTCTCGCCGTAAATGTTGAAGCGGATCTCCGGCTCGGGCAGGTCGAAGTCCAGGCTGCCCCGGCGCGTGCGCATGGCGTTGAGCACCCGGGCGCAGGCCTCGGCCTCGCGCAGCATGGCCATGAGCTCCGGCCCGATGGCCTTCTGTTCGGCTTGGTCGTCCTTTTCCAGGGCCCGGTGCACCTGCATGTAGGTCAGGCGGGCGTGGCTCTTGATGACCGCGGCGTAGAACTTCTCGTCGCGCACCTCGCCCTGCGGGCCCACCACCACCTCGGCCACCATGGCCAGGCGCGGCACGTCCGGGTTCAGGCTGCACAGGCCGTTGGACAGGGCCTCGGGGAACATGGGCTCCACGGACTGAGGGAAATAGTAGGAGTTGGCCCGTTTCTGGGCCTCCTTGTCCAGGGCGCAGCCCGGGCGCACGTAGTGCGAGACGTCGGCGATGGCCACGGTGAGCCGCCAGTTCGCGCCCTCGCGGGCCACGTGCACGGCGTCGTCGAAGTCCCGGGCCTTGGCCCCGTCGATGGTCACCAGGGGCAGGTCGCGCAGGTCCGTGCGCCCGGCGAAGTCGGCCTCGGCGGGCATCTCGGGCAGGGCCCCGGCCTCGTGCAGGGCGTCGTTGGGGAAGATGCCGGGCACGCCGTGGGCGGCCTTGACCAGCTGCTCCTGCACGGCCACGTCGTTCTCCTGGCCCAGGATGCGGGTGGCCTTGCCCGCCCAGAGCTTGTTGTCCAGTTTGTCCCCGGGCTCCACGTAGAGGATGTCGCCGTCCGCCGGGGGCTCGGCGAGGTCGGCGGTGTCGGCCACCATGTTGAAGGCCAGGCGCGGGTCCGTGGGCCGGGAGAGGTACAGGCCAGGGCCCAGCTTGCGCTCCACGCGCACGGGCAGGGACTTGCGCACGCGCTCCAGCACGCGCACCACGCGGCCCTCGGGGCTCATCTCCTTGCCCTGCCTGCGCGGGGCGGGCATCACGGCGGCCACCACCTTGTCCCCGTGCCAGGCGTCGCCGAAGTTGCGGCGGTTGACGAAGACGTCCTTGCGGCGCTTGTCCTCGGGGATGATGAAGCCCACGCCCGAGCGCTTCTGGATTTCCAGCACGCCCGTGACCATGCTCATGCTCTCGGTGAGGCCGAAGGCCCCGCCCCGGGTGTTGATGATCTTGCCGTCGTCCATGAGGACCTTGAGAGCGGCCTTGAGGTCGCGCTTGCCGGCTTTTCCCGCCGCCAGGGCGGAAAGTATCTCGTTGCGGCGCATGGGCCGGGCGGCCTGTTTCAGGGCGGCCAGCACCGTGCGCGGGTTCACGCCCGCGGGTGCGTCTTTCTTCATTTTCTTGCGTGCCATTTTTGGCTCCAATTGAAATTGTTCTTGCGTGTGTCGGCGTCATGATACGCCCAAAGGGGCGTCATGAACACCTGTCGCGGAAATGTCATCTGATTGCGGCCCGCCAAGGGGAGAAACGGCCCTTGGGCCGCTGGATTGTTTGTTGCTTCGCCGTTGGCGCAGGCCGTTCCAAAATAGTGAGATGCAAGGCGCAAGAAAAATGCAGGACCGACGCGTACTCCCCGTACGCGAGGTTTTGCATTTTTCGCAGCAACGAAGCAGATCGCTGTTTTGGGGCGGCCTGCGCGCTAGAGCATTGGCCAGGAATCCTCCCACCACTCGGGAAAGGTCTGCCGGGTGAACACACCCTGGCCGAAGTCCAGGGTGTGGTCGAAGGTCCAGAGGTCGTGGGTTTCCAGCTGGATGAGCTTCACCGCGTCCTTGCCCGTGGTCAGCACGTGGGAAGCGTTGACCCGCGCGGCCTCGCTGGCGATGAAGTCCCAGTCCTGCTGCTTGTAGGCGTAATGGTCGTCGAAGCGCATGTGCAGCTCCGGGGGGCGGCCCAGCAGGGCCTCGGCCGTGGCCGAGACCTGCTCGGGTTCGCCCACGCCCGAAACCAGCAGGTAGGGCTCGTCCCCGAACCCGCGCGCGTGGGAGACCCGGTCCAGGCGCATCAATTTCCTGGGCGCGAAGGTGAAGGGGAACACCGGGGTCCGGAAGCGGTTCAGGTACTCTTTGATGAGCGGCGTCAGGGCCTGGAATTCGTCGTGCGGCGCCTTGATGAGAAAGGCCGAGGCGCGGGACAGGGCCTCCTCGCCCTCCCGCCACGGGCCGGCCGGGATGACGCGGTCCCAGTCGTCCGTGAGGTCCTGGGGGCGGAGCAGCACCAGGTCCAGGCTGCGGCGGATCCCCAGGTGCTGGAACCCGTCGTCCATGATGTACAGGTCCGGGTGGTGCTTGGCGAAGAGCCATTTTGCGGCCCGGGTCCGGTTCGGGTCCACGGCCACCAGGGCCTCGGGGCAGGAGCGCGCCAAAAGGAGCGGCTCGTCCCCGGCCTGGGCCGGGGTGGAGTCCTCGCTGACCAGAAAGGGCAGCTCCGGGGGCGCGGCGCGGTAGCCGCGCGTGAGCACCGCCGGGGTCAGCCCCCGGTTCAGGGCCCATTGCATCAGCCACTGGGTCAGCGGGGTTTTGCCCGTGCCGCCCCAGCAGATGTTGCCCACGCTGACGCAGGGCTTTTCAGGATTGTGGGAGAGGAGCGCGCCGCTTTCGTACCATTGGCGGCGCAGGCGCATGAGCCCAGCATACAGCCGGCCGGGCACGTGCAGCAGGGGATGCAGGCGGCGCTGGAGTCCGGAAAGGTCTGCCATGGCGTCGTCCGGGAGCGGCCTTTGGCCGCCCCCCGGAAATTGCCCCTTAGTCCCTGGCCGAGCCGAACAGGCGCAGCAGCATCAGGAACAGGTTGATGAAGTCAAGGTACAGGGTCAGGGCGCCCAGGATGGTGCCGCGCCTGACCGCCGTGGCGTCGTCGGCCGGGGCGGTCTCGCCCATGACCCGCAGCTTCTGGGTGTCGTAGGCCGTGAGCCCGGTGAAGATGATCACGCCGAGCACGGAGATGACCCAGTCCAGCTGGCTGGAACCCACGAAGATGTTGACCACGCTGGCGATGACGATGCCGATGAGGCCCATGAACAGGAAGCTGCCCATGCCCGTCAGGTCCTTCTTGGTGGTCATGCCGTAGATCGTCATGGCCCCGAACATGCCCGCCGCCGTGGCGAAGGCCATGAACACGGACTGGCCCGTGTACACGATGAGCACCGTGGACAGGGACAGGCCCATGAGGGCACTGTAGGCCAGGAACATGCCCGTGGCCATGCCGGCGGACATGCGGCTGATGCCGGCGGACAGGGCGATGACCAAGCCCAGCGGCGCCAGGATCACGATCCAGGCCATCATCTGGTTGCCGAAGATGGCGTTGAGCACCGCCGGGCTGGAGGCCGTGAAGAAGGCCACCGCCGCGGTCAGCGCCAGGCCCAGGGTCATCCACTGGTAGACCCCGCGCATGAAGGCGTTCAAGGCCTCGGTGCGGGCCCGGGGCATGCTTACTGTCTGGAAACGGGACATTGTATCCTCCAAATATGCATTGGTTTCTGGTCGAGTTGAAGCAATCAATAATACCGATATGCCTCCCTGGCAAGGGCGGCCAGTGAGGCTGTGCCGCGCCAACGGCGCGCCGGGCGGGGAAAAGGGGAGGGCCGGCTACTGCTCCTTGAGGTTCACCACCAGATCCTGGAGGTTGCCCGCCAGCCGGGAGAGGCCGGTCACCGCGCGGCTGGATTCGTCCATGGCTCGGGAGGTCTCCTCGGCGATGGCGTTGACCTCGTCGGCACCGCGGCTGATCTCCTCCGTGGCCGAGGACTGCTCCTCGCTGGCCGTGGCGATGGCCCGCACCTGATCCGCCGTGGTCTCCACGATGCCCACGATGGTGGCCAGGGAGTTGCCGGAACCCTCGGCCAGACGGGCGCTTTTCTCCACCAGTGCGGCCGCGTCGGTCATGCCCTGGATGCTCTGGCGCGTGCCTTCCTGGATGCTGGACACGGCCGTGCCCACCTCCTGGGTGGCCTGCATGGTCTTTTCGGCCAGCTTGCGCACCTCGTCGGCCACCACGGCGAAACCCCGGCCCGCGTCGCCCGCGCGGGCGGCCTCGATGGCCGCGTTGAGCGCCAGGAGGTTGGTCTGGTCGGCGATGTCCGTGATCACGTCCATGATCCTCCCGATGCCCTCGGCCTGCTTGCCCAGCGCGGCCAGGTCCCGCTCCATGCGCATGGTCCTCTCGTGCACCTGGCTCACGGCCGCGATCATTTCCCGGACCCGCTCGGCACCCTGGTTGGCCTCGTCCCTGGCGTTGTCCGCGCTCTCCGCGGCCTGGGAGGCGTTGCGCGCCACTTCCAGCACCGAGGCGTTCATCTGTTCGATGGCCGTGGCCGTCTCGCCGGTGCGTTCGCGCTGCACGGCCGTGCCCCGGTTGGACTGTTCCACCTGGGCGGCCAGCTCCTCGGAGGCCGAGGAAACCTGGGCCACGATGTCCTCCAGCTGCCTCGCCGCGTCGAGCATGCCCTGGCGCTTGGCCTGCTCGGCCTCGGCCTTGGCGCGTTCGGCCTCGGCCACGGCCTGCTCCGCCCGGGCCGTCTGCCTGTGGGCCTCGTCGGTCTGGGCCTTGGCGTCGTCCAGGGCCGCGAACAGGCTTTGGACCATGGTCTTCATGGCCAGGTGCAGGTCCAGGATCTCGCCCTTGAACCGGGAATCGTCGGGGACGTCGTCGTAGTCGCCCGCGGCCACGGCCCGGGCTCCGGCCACCATGGCGTATATGGGTTTGGCGATGCCGCTGGCCAGGAACCAGCCCAGCAGGATCAGGGCCAGGGCCAGGCCCGCGGCCAGGAGGAGCAGGGTGCTCATAGTGTGCGTGGCGCCCTCGAAGACCTCGGCCTTGTCGATGACGAAAGCCATGCGCCAGCCCGTGGCGGGCGAGACGAGCACGGTGACCAGCTTCTCCACGCCGTCCATGGTCACCTCGCCGTGGCCCCGCATGGCCGCCAGGGCGTCCACGCCGGGGTTGCCGGTCTGGCCCAGGCGTTTGAAGTTGAGCTTCTTGTGCCCGGGGGCCGCGAGCAGGGTGCCGTCGGCCTCGGCCAGCATCACGTAGCCCGATTTGCCGAGCTGCATGCTGTCCGTGAGCTTTGTCAGGGTGGAGAGGTTGATATCCACGCCCGCGATGCCCGCGAACTTGCCTTGGCGGTCGTTGACCTTGGCCGCCACGCTGGCCACGGCCTCGCCCGAGGTGGACATGTAGGACTTGGTCAGGTGCGTGTCGCCCCGGGCTGCCTTGGCCTGCTGGTACCAGGGGCGCTTTCTGGGATCATAGCCCGCGGGCAGGGGATCGGCCGGGGACTGGGCGAAGCCGCCGTCCTCGGTGCCGAGGTACACGCAGGCGTAGTCCGGATGGGTGGTCAGCACCCGCTCCAGGTCCTGGATCACGCCGCGTTCGAAAGGCGCGGCGGCCTCGGCGGTCACGATGCCGGGCTCCGTGGTGGCCATGTATTTGGTGATGTTGCCCTTGGCGTTCACTATCTTGGGCAGCCGCGTGAGCATCAGCGCGTTTTCCTGCGCGTCTTCGATGAAGCGCACGACGTAGCGGTCGACCATTTCCAGCTGTTTTTGCGAGGAGGCGGTGAAGTCTTCGCGCTCCATGGCGCGCATCTGCTGGGAGACCAGCGCGATGATCAGGCCCAGGGCCAGGACCACGGGCAGGATGATGCTCAGAATGAGTTTCAGGCGCAAAGACATGAGACCTCCTTGGGTTGGATATGGCGGGCGCGCCGCTTCGGCCGGTCCGGGCTGTTGCGTCCGTGCGGACGAAAGAGGCGTCTTCATAGCCCGCCTCGCGTCGGGAAACGTGTCTGGTGTCGGGGCGATTGGGTGGAGATTTCGTGACGAGACACCGGCCCGGACGCTTCCTTCCGCTGGCGCGTTCCGCCTGGGGCGGAACGCGCCAGCGGAATTCGGCCGCAAAGCGCGAAGAAGACAGGGGATGCAAAAGACAGTGATTTGTCAATAAAAATAGGAAGAGAGAAGAAAAGGGCGTGCGCGGGAAAGGCCGGGTCCGGGGTCAGCCCCGGCGGCCGTCCAGGGCGTCGCGCACCGGGGCGGCGTCCTCCCAGGCTGTCTCGGTCCAGGGGAGGACCGTGTCCTTGGTGGGCAGGACGTTGACCACGCGGCTCTCGTCCCCGGAGCGCACCACCACGTCCACCTCGCCCCCGGCGCGGCGGGCGCGCGGGCAGAAGGAGGCGGTGAAGGCCGCCGCGTCGGCCACGGCCTCGGCGGACCAGGGGCCCGCGAACTGGCGGCCCAGGGCCAGGGGGCCGGGGAAATCCTTGACGTCGAAGACCAGGTCGCCGGGGGCCACGCGTTCGGCCAGGCGCTGGTTGCTGCCCTGGTCGCGGCCGATGGCCAGCCAGTGGGTCCCGGCCCAGTACTGGCGGCCCAGGTTGGCCAGGTGGAAGTCCTCGGGCCCGGGTTCGGGCATGCGTTCCAGCACCGGGGCGTAGCGCCGGGCCGAGGCGGGCTCGGCCAGCAGGCAGCCGCCCGCCGGGGTGGGGATTTCGCTGATGCCCAGGGTCCGGGCCAGCTCCAGCTGGGCCGTGCGGCCGCGGCCCCAGAAATCGTGCAGGCGCTCGCGGTCCACCCGCCCGGATTCCTCCATGGGCGTGGGTTCCATGCGCTTGGCGCACAGCGGGCGGAGCAGGATGCCCTTGGTGCCGGACTCGTTGCGCACGCTGTTCATGGCGTCGGGGCGCTGGCTCATGGGCCGCTGGCCCACCACCTCGCCGGTGACGATGAAAGTCGCGCCGTAGCGCGGCATCAGCTCCCGGGCGCGGGTGAGCAGCAGGATCTTGCAGTCCACGCAGGGGTTGAAGTACTTGCCGAACCCGAATTTCGGCCCCCCGCGCATCATGCGCACGAAGTCCCGGCCCACGTCCACGGCCTCGACGTCCAGGCCGTAGGTCCGGCTCCAGTGCGCGACCTTGTCCGCGTCGCCGAAGAACGGGGACGTGAAGTGCAGGCACTTGACGGCCAGGCCCAAGTCCTGGATGGTGCGCGCCGCCAGGATGGAGTCCAGCCCGGCCGAAAACAGGGCCAGGGCGTCATAGGTCTTGCTGTGGCTCATGGGCAGAGGCATATATAGGGCCTCGCGCACTCTGGCAAGGGCTGAGGCGCGCCTCGCCCTGCCCGGCAAAAGCCCGGCCTCGGCCCGGCTAAGGCCTGTCAAGCGCGGTTGCCCGGCGGCCCGGGTTCTGCTATGTCGAATCGTCTTTGGCCCGGAATACCTTTTAAGGAGTATAGATATGGCACGCCGTCCCCAGAAGAGCCCCGAGGACCTTCGCAGCGAAGCCCTGGATACGGCGCTCGTGACCATCGAGCGCAAGTACGGCCAAGGGTCCGTGATGAAGCTTTCCGACGACGCCCACGTCCAGATTCCGTGCATCCCCACGGGGTCCATCGCCCTGGATCTGGCGCTGGGCATCGGCGGCATCCCGCGCGGCAGGGTCAGCGAGATCTACGGCCCGGAATCCTCGGGCAAGACCACCCTGGCCCTGCACGTCATCGCCCAGGCCCAGAAGCAGGGTGGCACGGCGGCCTTCATCGACGCGGAGCACGCCCTGGACGTGAACTACGCGCGCCGTCTGGGCGTGAAGACCGACGAGCTGCTCATTTCCCAGCCCGACTATGGCGAGCAGGCCCTGGACATCGCGAGCCTGCTGGTGCGTTCCGGCGCCGTGGACGTCATCGTCATCGACTCCGTGGCCGCCCTCATCCCCCAGGCCGAGCTCGAGGGCGACATGGGCGAGACCCAGGTGGGCGGGCAGGCGCGCCTCATGTCCCACGCCCTGCGCAAACTCACCGGCACCATCCACAAGTCGCGCACCGCCGTGATCTTCATCAACCAGATCCGCATGAAGATCGGCATGACGGGCTACGGCAACCCCGAGACCACCACCGGCGGCAACGCCCTGAAGTTCTACTCCTCCGTGCGCCTGGACATCCGGCGCATCCAGACCCTGAAGGACAAGGAGGAGGCCTACGGCATCCGGGCCCGCGTGCGCACGGTGAAGAACAAGGTGGCCCCGCCCTTCCGCGAGGCCCAGTTCGACGTGCTCTACGGCACGGGCATCTCCCGCGAGGGCGAGCTCATCGACATGGGCGTGGACGCGGGCGTCGTGGACAAGTCCGGGGCTTGGTATTCCTTCGGCGACGAGCGCCTGGGCCAGGGCAAGGAGAACGTCCGCGCCATGCTGGCCGAGAACGAGGACCTGCGCCAGGCCATCGAGGACAAGGTCCTGGAGCACCTGGGCATGACCGGGAGCACCGGCTCCTCGGGCGCCTACGACCTCGACGATTTCGAGTCCGCCCCGGATCAGGACTAGCGTATTTGAACCCCAACGCCCCGGCCGGGGCCTCCCGGCCGGGTTGCGCGCCCCATCACCGTCGCGAGCGCATTTCTCCCAAGGAGCACCCCCATCGTGTTGACCGCTGCTGAAATCCGCACACAATTCCTCGAATATTACGCGGACAAGGGCCATACCGTCGTGCCCTCCTCCCCGCTCATCCCGCGCGACGACCCGTCGCTGTTGTTCACCAACGCGGGCATGGTCCAGTTCAAGAAGACCTTCCTGGGCCAGGAGAAGCGCGACTACGTGCGCGCCACCACCAGCCAGAAATGCCTGCGCGTGGGCGGCAAGCACAACGACCTGGAGAACGTGGGCCGCACGGCGCGCCACCACACCTTCTTCGAGATGCTGGGCAACTTCTCCTTCGGCGACTACTTCAAGGAAGACGCCATCCGCTTCGCCTGGGAGTTCATCACCGAGCGCCTGCGCCTGCCCAAGGAAAAGTTGTACGTGACCATCTACCGCGACGACGACGAGGCCTTCGACCTCTGGCAGAAGGTCACGGGCATCGAGGCCGAGCGCATCTACCGCCTGGGCGAGAAGGACAACTTCTGGTCCATGGGCGACACCGGCCCCTGCGGCCCCTGCTCCGAGATCCACATCGACCAGGGCGAGCACATGAAGTGCGGCCCGGACTGCGGCATCGGCAAGTGCGACTGCGACCGCTTCCTGGAGATCTGGAACCTGGTGTTCATGCAGTACAACCAGGACGAAAGCGGGGCGCGCACGCCCCTGCCGCGCCCGTCCATCGACACGGGCATGGGCCTGGAGCGCATCGCCGCCGTCTGCCAGGGCGTGTATTCCAACTTCGACACGGACCTCTTCCAGGCCATCATCGGCTACATCGCCGAGCTGGCGGGCGTGAAGTACAAGGAGGACGGCGAGGACGCGGACACGGCCCTTCGGGTCATCGCGGACCACGGCCGGTCCATCGCCTTCATGATCGCCGACGGCATCCTGCCCTCCAACGAGGGCCGGGGCTACGTGCTGCGCCGCCTCATCCGCCGGGCCCTGCGCTTCGGCAAGCTCATCGGCCGGGACGAGCCCTTCCTCTGGAAGGTGGCGCTGAAGGTGGTCGAGGTCATGGGCGGCCACTACCCCGAGCTCACCGAGAACCAGGACTTCATGACCGATGTGGTGCGCGGCGAGGAGGAACGCTTCGCCAAGACCCTGGACAAGGGCCTGGCGTCCCTGGAGGACGAGCTCGCGCGCATGCGCGGGGCCGGCGAGACCGTGGTCTCGGGCGACTTCGCCTTCACCCAGTACGACACCTACGGCTTCCCCCTGGACATCATCAGCGACGTGGCCGAGAAGCAGGGCTTTTCCGTGGACGAGCCCGGGTTCATGGAACGCATGCGCGAGCAGAAGACCCGCGCCAAGGCCGCCTGGAAGGGCGGCGAGCAGACCCTGGCCACCCGCTTCCAGGCGCTCCTGGAGGAGGGCCTGCGCACGGAATTCACGGGCTACGACGAGCTTTCCTGCGACTCGCGCATCGTGGCGCTCCTCGGCGAAGAGGCCGAACCCGTGGAGCGCATCGCCGAGGGCGGCAAGGGCTATCTGGTCACCGGCGCCACCAGCTTCTACGGCGAGTCCGGCGGCCAGATGGGCGACCAGGGCCTGGCCGTCTCCCCCTCGGGCGAGGCCCGGGTCACGGATACCCTGAAGCCCGCTCCCGGCCTGGTGGTGCACGCCGTGACCGGGACCAGGGGCGAAATCCTGCCCGACCAGGAAGTCCACCTCGCGGTGGACGAGGACCTGCGCCGGGCCACCGAGCGCAACCACACCACCACCCACCTTTTGCACGCGGCCCTGCGCAATGTCCTGGGCGACCACGTCAAGCAGGCCGGTTCCCTGGTGGGGCCGGACAGGCTGCGTTTCGACTTCCAGCACATCGCCGCCCTGACCCATGAGGAGCGCGCGGCCGTGGAGCGCGAGGTCAACGCCGCCGTGCTGGCGGACGTGCCGCTGGCCATCGCCGAGATGTCCCACGACGAGGCCGTTGCCAAGGGGGCCATGGCCCTGTTCGGCGAGAAGTACGGCGACGTGGTGCGCGTGGTGGAGGTTCCGGGCGTGTCCATCGAGCTGTGCGGCGGCGCGCACCTGAAATCCACGGGCCAGGCCGGTCCGTTCCTGATCCTTTCCGAGTCCGGCGTGGCCGCGGGCGTGCGGCGCATCGAGGGCGCCACGGGCTGGAACGCGCTGGCCCATTTCCAGGGGCTGCGCCAGAGCGCGGAGCAGGCCGCCGAGGTGCTCAAGGGCAGCCCGGACGAGCTGCCCGAGCGCGTGAACGCCTTGCAGAAAGAGGTCAAGAAGCTCAAGAAGGACATCGAGAAGGTCGGGGCCCAGGCCGCCTCGGGCGCGGGCGGCGGCGACATCATGGACGGCGTGGCCGAGATCGGCGGGATCAAGGTCCTGGCCGCCCAGGTCAACGCCCCGAACATGGGCGCCCTGCGCAACCTGATGGACGACGTGCGCTCCAAGCTGCCCTCGGGCGTGGCCTGCCTGGCCGCCGACGCAGAAGGCAAGGCCTGCATCGCCATCTACGTGTCCAAGGATCTGCACGGCCGCTTCACCGCCCCGGCGCTCATCAAGCCCGTGGCCGCCGAGGTGGGCGGCTCCGGCGGCGGCAGGCCGGACATGGCCCAGGCCGGAGGCACCGACCCCTCGGGGATCAAGGCCGCTCTGGACAAACTCAGGGAACTCTTGGCCTGACGGGTTTCCCCACGACGGATTCACACGGCCGCGCCCTCCGGGGCGCGGCCGTTTTCGTTTTCCGGATGGCGGGGCGGCCCGGCTTGGTGTAGCCTAAGGCGGACTTCTGTAGAGGGGGACGAGCCATGAAACGAGCGCTTTGCATCCTTGCCGTGCTGCTGGGGCTGGCCGCCCCGGCCCGGGCCCAATCCATCGACGCCATGTGGGGGCAGGTCGAGCCTCCCGCCGCGCCGGAGCTGCAGGAGATCGTCGCGGACCCCGCGACCACCGCGTTGCTCATCCTGGACATCGAGGAATTGACCTGCAACGCCGAACGGCGGCCCCGCTGCCTGGACACGGTGCCGCGCATCGCGGACCTGGCCCGGCGGGCGCGCAAGGCCGGCCTGCCCGTGGTCTACAGCCTGACGCCCAGGCGGACGCCCATCCTGGCCCCGGTGTTGCCCCAGGAGGGGGAGCCCGTGGTGGCCTCCAGCGTGGACAAGTTCTGGAAGACGGACCTGGAGGGCATCCTGCGCGCCAGGGGCGTGACCACGGTCATCGTCACGGGCACTGCGGCCCACGGGGCCGTGCTGCACACGGCCACGGCCGCCGGGTTCAGGGGCTTCAAGGTGCTCCTACCCGTGGACTGCCTGTCCGCCGCGGACCCGTACGTGGAGCAGGCCTCGGTGCATCTGCTGCTCACGGGCCCGGGCACGCGCAGGGGCATCACCCTCACGCACAGCGACCTGATCCGCATGCCCTGAGCGTCCTGTTAGGCGGGAATCGGTGGGAGCGCTGAACGGCGCTACAACATGCCGTGAAAAATGGAAGACGGCATGGACTTCGAGCCTATGCCGCCTTTTTTGGGCGCCTTGTGTCGTGAAGAGCTGCTTATTTTACCACGAAGTCATGTCCATGAATGTGCTTGTCGCCATTGTTCTTTGTCTGGCAACAAGATTCCTGGTGGGATGTGTGTCCGCCTGACGGCCGCAGGATCAGGGCCAGGAGCAGCACGGAGCAGGCCATGCTGAACCAGGTCACCGCCTCCTGGTCCGCGCCCAGGACCCAGGCCGTGACGTCCAGGCCCAGGGCCGCGTAGAGCCGGTTCACCAGCCAGCCCAGGCCCAGTGAGCACAGGGCGATGGCGGCCACGTAAATGGCCGTGGCGCGTTTGCCCAGGATGCGCGAGGCCACGGCCACGGTGGCCGCGTTGGTGGCGGGCCCGGCCAGCAGGAAGACCAGGGCCGCGCCCGGGGACAGGCCCTTGAGGGCCATGGTGGCGGCGATGGGCGTGGAGGAGGTGGCGCAGATGTACAGGGGGATGCCCGCCAGGAGCATCACGCCCAGGGAGGCCCATTCGTTGCCCAGCCAGACGTGGAAGAAGTCGTCGGGCACGAAGGCCGACACGGCCCCGGCCAGGATCAGGCCCAGGATCAGCCACCTGCCGATGTCCTGGAGCATGTCGCCGAAGGCGTGCTCCAGGCCGCCGCGCAGGCGCGCGCCCAGGGATGGCGCTGCGGGAGCCGAATCGCAGGAGCAATTCCCACCGCAACACGATTGAACGGGTTGATTAAGTTCCTCGTTCCCACTTTTGTCCTTATCCGCCCAGAGATTGATGGCCGCTCCGGCCGCCATGGCCGTGATGAAGGCCGCCACGGGCCGCACCACGGTCATCACCGGGTCCAGGAGCGCCCAGGTAACGGCCATGGAGTCCGCGCCCGTCTCCGGGGTGGAGATCATGAACGCGGCCGTGGCCCCCTTGCCCGCTCCCTGCCGCCGCAGTCCGGCTGCGGCGGGCACCACGCCGCAGGAGCACAGCGGAATGGGCACGCCCAGGGCCGAGGCCTTGAGCACCGACCCCATGCCCGGTTTACCCAAGTGTTTTGCTATGAAATCGTCGGGCACCAGGGCCTTGATGAGCCCGGCCACCAGGAAGCCCAGGAGCACCCAGGGCGCCGCCTCGTTGAGCAGAATCCAGGTCTGCAGCAGGAAATCAGTGATGTATGTCATTTTGGTCCTTGTCCGGTTTCGTTATTCGAGGGCATGTTCCAGGCCCTGGGCCAGGAGGCTGCGCACGTGGTCGTCGTCCAGGGTGTAGAAGGCCATCTTGCCCTGGCGGCGGTAGCGCACCAGACGCGAGGCCCGCAGCAGCCGCAGCTGGTGGGACACGGCCGAGGAGCTCATGCCCGTGACCGACGCCAGGTCGCAGACGCACAACTCCTCCAGGCCCAGGGCGTAGAGGATGCGCGCCCGCGTGGGGTCGGCCAGGGCCTTGAATATCTCCGCCAGCCTGATGATGGCCTCCTCGCCGGGCATCTGCGCGTTGACCCGCTCCAGGGCCTCGGGATGCAAGCCGTGGATTTCGCACGTGTCGTCGGCCATGTTCGCTCCGGTTAATTGATTTCAGTTGAACAATTGCTCATATGTTTATTTGAAGCTATGCCCGAGCGGCCCCGGAGTCAAGCGCTTGGGGGACGATTTTTGCCTGCGGGAGCGGGCCCCGCGCGGCGGGGTGGTCAGCGGGCCCGGGGCCGTGGTACGAAAGGTTGGACAGTGAACCAAGGAGAGAAACAATGCCCTGGGATTCTTCCGCAGGCGCCGGAGTGGACGCCTGGCTGGCCGCCGCGGCCCTGTTCGTGGCTGGCTTCGGCTTGGTGCGCGTGGGCGGCTGGCTGTACCACGCGGTGCTCACGCGCTGGTGCCGCGCCAAGGGAGTGGAGCCGGACGAGGCCATGGCCGCCGCCCTGGACAGCTCCATCTGGTGGCTGGCCTGGGGCCTGGGCCTGTTCGCCGGGATGACGCGCATCTCGTTCCCCTCGGGACTGCACGGGCCGCTGCTCACGCTGCTCCTCTGCCTGTCCACGTTTGTGGCCATCTCCGTGGGCTTCAACCTGCTGCGCCTGGGCCTGGACCTGTCCCTCAAGCGCCGGGGCACGTCCCTGGCCGAGCACGGCAGCAGGGCCTTCCTGCCCGTGGTCAAGGCCGCGGCCTGGCTTTTGGCCGGGGTCTTCCTGCTGGACAACATGGGCTTCAAGGTCTCCACGCTGCTGGCCGGGCTGGGCGTGGCGGGCGTGGCCGTGGGCTTCGCGGCCCAGGCCGTGCTGGGCGACCTGTTCAGCTATTTCGCCATCCTCTTCGACCGGCCGTTTAGCATCGGCGACTTCATCACCATGGGCGAGCACATGGGCACCATCGAGCACATCGGGCTGAAGACCACGCGCATCCGCAGCCTGGGCGGGGAACAGATCGTGCTGCCCAACTCCGACCTCACGGGCTCGCGCGTGCGCAACTACCGGCGCATGACCCGGCGTCGGGTCTGCTTCGGCCTGGGCGTGGTCTACCAGACCCCGGCCGAGGTCCTGGAGGCCCTGCCCGGGGTGATCCGCGAGGTGGTGGAGGCCACGGACCGCGCCACCTTCGACCGCGCGCATTTCCAGGGCTTCGGCGCGTCCAGCCTGGACTTCGAGGTGGTCTTCTACGTGGAGGCGGCGGACTACACCATCTACATGGACGTGCTCCAGGCCATCAACCTGGGCATCGTGCGGGCCTTCGAGGAGCGCGGGGTGGCCTTCGCCTATCCCACCAGGACCCTGTTCATGGCGCGGGAGAAAAACCATGCTTGATCTCTTCAAACAACTGGGCCTTCGGCGCGACGCGGCCCCGGGCACCCTGGAATACCTGGGCCGCAGCCGGTCCTTCACCCCCAGCCTCACGCATCTGGCCTACGGCCCCGAAGGGCTCGAGGAGCGCGTGCTGGACACGGCGGGCGAGGCCCCGGTCCTGGACTTCGGGCGTACGCATTTCCTGTCCCTGGTGGGCGTGCACGAGCCCGAGGTGGTGCGCCGCGTGGGCGGCTGGTTCGGCCTGCATCCGCTGATCCTGGAGGACGTGGTCAGCGGGGCCCAGCGCCCCAAGCTCAACGACCAGGGCGACGCCCGCTTCGTGACCCTGCGCAACGTCATCTACCAGCAGGGCGACAAGCGCCTGGAGGAGGAGCAGGTCAGCGTCCTCTGGGGCGAGAACTACGTGCTGGCCTTCCAGGAGAGCGAGGACGACGCCTGGGCCGGGGTGCTGGCGCGCCTGCGCAAGGGGGCGCCGCGCATCCGCGCGGGCGGGCCCCAGTACCTGGCCGTGGCCCTGTTCGACGCCCTGGTGGACGGGGCCATGGACGCCCTGGGCATGCTCTCGGCCGAGGTGGAGGAGCTCGAATCCCGCCTGGCTGGCAGGCATGAGGAGGAGGGCCTGCTGGAGGCCTACCGCATCCGGCGGGACTGCATCCTGCTTCTGCGCAACGTGCTTCTGCCCACCCAGGAAGTCCTGGGCGCGCTCAAGCGCGGGGAGGCGGAGGAGATCACGGGCGAGGCCGCGCCGTACCTGGAGGACGTGGCCGAGCACGCCCTGCACGCGGTGGAGGCGGCCAAGGTGCTGCACGACGTGCTCGGGGGCATCATGGACGCGCACATCTCCCTGGCGGGCATGCGCATGAACAACGTCATGCGCGTGCTCACGGTGGTGGCCACCATCTTCATCCCCCTGACCTTCGTGGCCGGGATTTACGGCATGAATTTCGAGTTCATGCCTGAGCTGAAATGGCGCTTCGGCTATTTCCTGTGCCTGGGCGCCATGGCCGTCATAGGCGTGGGGATGCTGGTCTATTTTGCGAGAAAGCGCTGGCTATAGCAGACGGCTGAAAAGCGCACCATTGCGGCGTTGCTTCAAGGGCGGCAAACCCTCGCGTATGGGGATACGCGTCGGGCTTGCCGCCCTTTCGCGCCTTGCACAGGCACACTTTTGAGCCGTCTGCGCGTGGGCGTGTCGATTCAAAAAACGGGAAAAGGGGCCGCGCCGTGGTGAATCCGCCGCGTGTTACGGGGCAGCCTGACGATTATAAGGATTCCGCTCTCTCCAGCACCGCCGCCGCCTCGTCCTCCTTGCCGCGCGCGGTCAACGCGCGGGCCAGAAGCTTCCAGAACGGGGCGTGCTCGGGGGCCAGGGCCGCAGCCTGGCGGGCCAGGACCTCGGCCACTTCCGGGTCCTCGTCGCCGTCCAGGTAGATGCGGGCCATGAGCGACAGGGAGGCCGCGTCGCGGGGGTCGTGGATGAGCGCCTGGTGCAGGTGCTCGCGGGCCTCTTCCGCCTCCCCGCGCGCCAGCGCCAGGTTGGCCAGGTAGCGCCGGGTCAAGCCCTCGCCCCCGGGCAGGGTGGCGGCCTTCTCGAACCAGCGCTTGGCGTCAGCGAAGCGGCGGTTGCCCTGGGAGAGCTGGCCCAGGCGGATCAGGCTGAAGACATGCGCCGGATCGGCGGCCAGGCATTTCTTGTAGGCCTCGCGCGCCTCACCTGTCTGGCCCAGGCGCTGGCAGGCGTAGCCGAAATTGTACAGGGCGAACACGTCCCCGGGTTCGTGGGCCAGCACGGTCTTGAACTGGCGCTTGGCCGCGCCCAGGTCGCCGCAGCGGGCGTGGCACACGCCCAGGGAGTTGCGGGCCGTGGTGTTCCGCTTGTCCGCCACCAGGGCCAGCTTGTACTCCTCCATGGCGTCGAAGAGCCGCCCCTGGGCGAAGAGCCTGTCCGCGTGGATGTTCAGGGCCACGGAGTCCAGGAGCCCCACGTGGGGCGCGGGCAGCAGGCGCGCGTATTCCAGGGCCTTGTGCGCGTTGTCCAGGGCCTGGGAGCGCGTGAACCCCAGCCAGGGGAAGTGGGCCACGCCCACGGCCGGGGCCGGAAAGTCATCGGGCAGGGTCTGGACCATGCGCAGGCAGATGTCCCGCGCCTTCTTGCCCGTCATGCCGGGCAGGGCCCAGGCCAGCCCGCCCAGGCTCATGCGCCCGCCCACGGCCCCGTCGCCGAATACGCCCTTGCAAGCCGAGGCCAGCTCGCGCAGGCGCGTTTCCGTGCCGCGCGCCGAGCCGCCTTCCCCGTCCTCCAGGCGCATCAGCACCAGGCAGAAATTGTCCCAGGAGTCGCGCTCTGCGGCCAGGTGCTTGAGAAAGCCCCGGTAGCCCAAAAGCCCGGTCAGGGCGTCGGCCCCGTTGTCCCCGTTGGCCTCGACCTTGGGGGCCGGGTCCGTGTCGCGCACCAGGGTCAGGCGGTCGCCCTTGGCGATGGGCCAGGTCGGGTCCGTCTGGTGGGTGATCTCGGCCAGGGAGCGGCCGCGCCCCGTCTGGATGAGGGCTATCTCGCCCTTGCAGGACGGCGGGGCGTCCGCGTCCGTGCCGGGGGACCAGGCCAGGAAGCGCTGGCCCTCGCGCGCGCCCACGCTGGTGCCCAGGTCGATGCGCACGCGGCCAAGCGGCAGGGCCTCCAGCACGCCGCCGCCCTCGGCCACGATGCGCGAGAAGGCGAAGGCCCGGCCATTGATCCCGTCCCCGGCGCGCGCCGCGCGCGCGGCCTTGCGCAGCACCAGGGCGGCCTGTTCCCCGGCGGTCCTGCGCAGGGTGGGGCCGTCGGCGTCCTGGGGGTAGGCCACGGAACCCACGCTGCAGCCCGGGCGCACCATGCCCTCCAGGATGGGGTCCTCCACCTGCAGCCCGGCCAGGGCTCCCGCCAGGGCCTCGGCCGCCTGGGCGCAGGCCGCCGGCGTGGCCCCGGGCAGGAGCACGGCCAGGGCGTCGTCCCCGGCGCGGGCGCAGAGCGCCTGCTCGGGCGCGGCCCCGCGCACCAGCTCCGCCGCGCGGGTCACGGCCCGGGCCGCGAAGGCCGGGCCGTACTTCTCGGCGCAGGGCTCCAGGTCCGTGAGGCGCGCCAGGACCAGGCCGAAGCAGGCCGAGAACCCGGGGTCCCCGGGCCCCAGGCGCGGCTCGGTGTCCGGGCGCAGGCTCTGGCCGATGCGCTCGATCTCCCGGGCCATGGCCCGGGAGAGCAGGTCCGCCGTGCCCAGGCCGGACAGGGGGTCGGTGACGGAAATCTTGTACAGCTGGAGCTTTTCCACGCACATGCGGGCCATGGCCGCCAGGAGCGGGGGCATGGTCTTGGGCGCGGTGACGCGCGCCCCCCGGGCCACGAACACGCCCAGCAGGTCGCCGTTCAGCGCCAGGGGCAGGAGTACCTTTCTTTCCTCGGGCAGGCACACGGCCCGGCCCTGGCCCAGCTCCGCCAGGACCCCGTTGTCCAGGGTCTTGGGGAAATACAGGCTGTAGGAGGAATGGGGCAAAAAGGAAGCGATCTCGTCGCCCAAGAGATGCTCGTAGGTCAGCAGGTCGCTGCGGGTGAGCCGGGGGCCGTGGTCCGTGAGCAGGCTGGCGTGCACTTTCATGGCGAGGCTATACCCCGGCCCAGGCAGGAGTTCAAGCGGGGCAGGGGCGCGGACGCGAAAACGGCCCCCGGGAGGGCGGGGGCCGTCTTGTCCGGCAGGCCGTCGGGCCGTCCGGTCAGGTCACGATTTCGATGTCCGAATATTGCAGGCCCGGAGCGCCGTCGAAGGTGGCCATGAGGGTTCCGGTGCCCGACCCGTTGCCGTCGGAGTCGTAGTAGAGCTGGCCCGTGTCCGTGTCGTAGACGAACAGGGGCATGGTGTCCGCCCCCTGGTTGCCGCTGAAGGCGCCGCTCAGGCCCGTGGACAGGAAGCGGGCGCTGTCGATCTGCCCGGCGTTCAGGTTGCCGAAGGCCGTCTGCAGGAACGTGAGCTTGTCTTCGCCGGATTCGAAATCGAATACGTAGTCCCCGCCCTCGGCGCCCTGTGACCAGTAGAGGGTGTCCGCGTCCGAGTCGTCGCCCGCGAATATCGTATCCTGGCCCAGACCGCCGATCAGGCTGTCGGCGCCCGATGCGCCGTACAGGATGTCGTTGTCGTCGCCGCCGTCAAGCACGTCGTCGCCCGTGTCGCCGCTCATCACGTCGTTGCCCGCGTCGCCGTACAGGACGTCGTTGTCGTCGCCGCCCGACATGACGTCCGCGCCCTCGCCGCCGAAGAGCATGTCGTCGCCCATGTCGCCGGACATGGTGTCGTCGCCGGCGTTGCCTGAAAGTTCATCCGTGCCTTCGCCGCCGCCCATGAGGTCGCTGCCGTACCCTCCGTTGAGGTAGTCCGCGCCCGAGTCGCCCCAGAGCATGTCGTCGCCATAGCCGCCGTCGATGGTGTCGTTGCCTTCGCCGCCGGAGATGGTGTCGTTGCCTCCGCTCGTTTCCGCGCTGGCCGCGTCGTCGCCAAACATGGAGTCGTCGCCTTCGCCCCCGGAAATCAGATCGGCGCCCAGGTTGCCGGTGAGGGTGTCGTCGCCCTCCAGGCCTTCGAGTTCGTTGTCCTCGTCGTTGCCGGAGATGCTGTCCTTATAGTAGGAGCCCACCACGTTCTGGATGCCCACCAGGGTGTCCGTGTCGCCCCATTCGTCCGTGGCCGTGCCGTAGGCCCCTCCGTATGCGTAGTAGTTGGAAAGGAAGTTGTCGCCCGTGCCCGCGTACAGGTCCACGGTCACGCCAGTCGGGCCCCATGTGTGCCCCGAGATGTCCCAGGGGCGGTCGTAGATCACCGTGTTCTCGTAGCCCGAGGACTCGAGGAAGTCGCCGATGATCAGGTCGTTTCCCTTGCCGGACAGGAACTCGTCGTCGCCGTCGCCGCCGACCATGGTGTCGTTGCCGCCAACGGTGCTGAACAGGGTGTCGTCGAAGATGCCCGTGTCCGGTACGCTGCCCTCGGGGCTGGGCGGGTAGTCGCCGATGAGGAAGTCGTCCCCGCACATGCCTTCGAGGAGGTCGTCGCCCTCCAAACCGATGAGGGCGTCGCGGGCTTCGCTGCCCGTGAGGGTCTCGCTGGCGCTGGTGCCGATGGTGAAGGTGTACAGCGAGGCGTCGAAATCGCCTTCGCCGCCGCCGTACAGGGTGTCGTCGTCGTCATCGTCGTCGGGATCGAAGTCGGGCACGTAGCCCAGCAGGTCCACGATGGAGCCCACCAGTATGCTTTCGCCCGGGGCGGTGCCGTCCCCGGCGCCGCCGGCCTGGGTGTCGCCGCCGGTCCCGTCATCCCCGAGGCCGTCGCCGCCGAAGATGTCCCCGGAACCGAAGGGGTCCGTGCCTTCGCCAAAGCCGGTATCGCCGAAGCCCGTGTCGCCCAGCCCGGTTCCGCCAAGGCCCAGGTCTCCTTCGCCTTCACCCGTGCCGTCGCCGAGTCCCAGGTCCCCTTCGCCCGGGCCGTCTCCGGCGGCGTCGCCGAGTCCGAGATCGCCTTCGCCTTGGCCTTCTCCTTCGCCAAGGCCCTCGCCTTCGCCAGCGGCCTCGCCTTCCCCTTCGCCGGTGCCTTCGCCCTCTCCCTCGCCTTCGCCCTGGCCTTCTCCTTCGCCTTCACCCTCGCCGGCGCCTTCGCCTTGGCCTTCTTGGCCCTGTTCCGGGGAAAGCTCTTGCAGGCCGGGCACCGAGAGGATGGGCGCGGCGGACTGGAACATCTGGATTTCCTGGGGGGTGTAGGGCCGGGGCGGGGTCGGGACGCCCGAGGGGGGCACGCCCACGATGAGGCCCGGGCCCGGGATGGTCTGGCTGACCCCGCCCGCGCCGGTGATGACCACGCTGTGGCCGTCGTAGCTGAAGATGCCGACCCGCTCGCCGTCGGGGCCGATCTGCATGTCCACGCCCGTGCCCCGGATGCCGATGGAGGCCAGGGGCGTCTTCAGGGCCACGGCGTCGGGGTTCTGATCCGCGATCTTGCCCGTGACCATGCGGAAGGTGCCCGTGGACATGCTGGCGATGAGGCTGGCGGCCGAGGGTTCGGCCGGGTTGAACACGTATTCGTCCAGGGTCAGCGTGGAGTCCGGGCCCTGGGAAAGCACCGAGTCGTCCAGGAATTTGGCCTCGAACTTGCCGTCCGCGCCGGTGACGAGCACGTCTCCCGCGTAGATGGGGCTGCCGGGTTCGAGAGCGCGGACGCCGTCCGCGGACTGGGCGCTCAACTGGCCGCTGGCGTTGACGATCTGACCAATGGGATCCATACGGGCCTCCGGCGACTGGGGTGGAGAGATGGAGTTGGTGTAATGATATCACGCCGGGCGGGGTTCAACAATGGAAATGATACGTCAGGGGTCGAAATGAACTCCGCTGGAGCGGCAGGGGAAAGGGTGTGGAGGACGTGGGGAGGGCGAGGAGGCGGACGGACAAGGCGGCCCCCGCCTGTTCAGGGGCCGCCTTGTGCCGAAGCGTTGCGGATGCGTGGCGCTAGAGGGCGAATTCCAGGTCCGTGGCCACGGGAGCGTCGCTTGAGGAGAATACGGCGATTGCCGAGACTCCTCCCGAGTCGACTCCGTTGGAATCATAGTAAAGCGTATTGTTGGAGGTGTCGTACACGAACAGCGGGTCGCTGTCGGAACCCTCCGTGCCGCCGAAGCTGCCGCTGTAGTTGCCGGAGATGAAGGTGACGGAGCCCGTGCCCAGGCCGCCGAATCCGTCGGATTGGAAGACCAGCTTGTCCTCGCCGCTGTGGAAGTTGAACAGGATGTCTCCGCCGTGGTTCGCGGCCGCCCAATAGAAGGTGTCCGCGGCCGTGTCGTTCACCGCGTCCAGGGTGTCCGCGCCGATGCTGCCCTCCAGATAGTCGGCTCCCGTGCTGCCGGTGAGAGTGTCATCATGGGCCGAGCCGATCACGCCTTCGAACCCGGCTATGGTGTCGTTCCCGGCGAGGGAGTCCGTCGCGTGCCCGCCGGAAGCCGTGTTGGCGCCCAGGTTCACGTTCACGGCGGCGTCGGAGGTCTGGTAGGACAGGGTGTCCGAGCCTCCGTTGCCGTTCATGTCGTCCGCGCCCGCGCCGCCCTCGATGACGTTGCCAAGGTCGTCGCCGGTGATGGTGTCGCCGTAGGCCGAGCCCGCCACACCTTCGAATCCGGTGATGGTGTCGTTGGTGGCGTCTCCGTTGGATACGGAGTTGTAATCCAGGGCCACGATGACGCCGGTGGAGGAGCCTTCGTAGGACAGGGTGTCCTTTCCGTCGCCTCCGGAGAGGTAGTCCGCGCCCGCGCCGCCTTCAATCCAGTCGTCGCCCTCTTCCCCTTCCAGGACGTCGTTGTCAGCTCCGCCGCTTATGTAGTCGTCGTCCAGGCCGCCGTATATGGTGTCGTCGTCGTAGCCGCCGCTCATCATGTCGTTGCCGTCGCCACCGGACATGAGATCGTTGCCGTCGCCGCCGAACACGTCGTCGTCGCCCGAGTCGGCACTTATGGTGTCGTTGCCCGCGTCACCATTTATGTGGTCGTTGTCCTCTCCGCCCCCGAGCATGTCGTTGCCGTAGCCTCCGAAAAGGAAGTCCACGCCCGAGTCGCCCCATAGCCAGTCGTCGCCGTAGCCGCCGTCGATGGTGTCGTTGCCTTCGCCGCCGGAGATGGTGTCGTTGCCTCCGCTCGTTTCCGCGCTGGCCGCGTCGTCGCCAAACATGGAGTCGTCGCCTTCGCCCCCGGAAATCAGATCGGCGCCCAGGTTGCCGGTGAGGGTGTCGTCGCCCTCCAGGCCTTCGAGTTCGTTGTCCTCGTCGTTGCCGGAGATGCTGTCCTTATAGTAGGAGCCCACCACGTTCTGGATGCCCACCAGGGTGTCCGTGTCGCCCCATTCGTCCGTGGCCGTGCCGTAGGCCCCTCCGTATGCGTAGTAGTTGGAAAGGAAGTTGTCGCCCGTGCCCGCGTACAGGTCCACGGTCACGCCAGTCGGGCCCCATGTGTGCCCCGAGATGTCCCAGGGGCGGTCGTAGATCACCGTGTTCTCGTAGCCCGAGGACTCGAGGAAGTCGCCGATGATCAGGTCGTTTCCCTTGCCGGACAGGAACTCGTCGTCGCCGTCGCCGCCGACCATGGTGTCGTTGCCGCCAACGGTGCTGAACAGGGTGTCGTCGAAGATGCCCGTGTCCGGTACGCTGCCCTCGGGGCTGGGCGGGTAGTCGCCGATGAGGAAGTCGTCCCCGCACATGCCTTCGAGGAGGTCGTCGCCCTCCAAACCGATGAGGGCGTCGCGGGCTTCGCTGCCCGTGAGGGTCTCGCTGGCGCTGGTGCCGATGGTGAAGGTGTACAGCGAGGCGTCGAAATCGCCTTCGCCGCCGCCGTACAGGGTGTCGTCGTCGTCATCGTCGTCGGGATCGAAGTCGGGCACGTAGCCCAGCAGGTCCACGATGGAGCCCACCAGTATGCTTTCGCCCGGGGCGGTGCCGTCCCCGGCGCCGCCGGCCTGGGTGTCGCCGCCGGTCCCGTCATCCCCGAGGCCGTCGCCGCCGAAGATGTCCCCGGAACCGAAGGGGTCCGTGCCTTCGCCAAAGCCGGTATCGCCGAAGCCCGTGTCGCCCAGCCCGGTTCCGCCAAGGCCCAGGTCTCCTTCGCCTTCACCCGTGCCGTCGCCGAGTCCCAGGTCCCCTTCGCCCGGGCCGTCTCCGGCGGCGTCGCCGAGTCCGAGATCGCCTTCGCCTTGGCCTTCTCCTTCGCCAAGGCCCTCGCCTTCGCCAGCGGCCTCGCCTTCCCCTTCGCCGGTGCCTTCGCCCTCTCCCTCGCCTTCGCCCTGGCCTTCTCCTTCGCCTTCACCCTCGCCGGCGCCTTCGCCTTGGCCTTCTTGGCCCTGTTCCGGGGAAAGCTCTTGCAGGCCGGGCACCGAGAGGATGGGCGCGGCGGACTGGAACATCTGGATTTCCTGGGGGGTGTAGGGCCGGGGCGGGGTCGGGACGCCCGAGGGGGGCACGCCCACGATGAGGCCCGGGCCCGGGATGGTCTGGCTGACCCCGCCCGCGCCGGTGATGACCACGCTGTGGCCGTCGTAGCTGAAGATGCCGACCCGCTCGCCGTCGGGGCCGATCTGCATGTCCACGCCCGTGCCCCGGATGCCGATGGAGGCCAGGGGCGTCTTCAGGGCCACGGCGTCGGGGTTCTGATCCGCGATCTTGCCCGTGACCATGCGGAAGGTGCCCGTGGACATGCTGGCGATGAGGCTGGCGGCCGAGGGTTCGGCCGGGTTGAACACGTATTCGTCCAGGGTCAGCGTGGAGTCCGGGCCCTGGGAAAGCACCGAGTCGTCCAGGAATTTGGCCTCGAACTTGCCGTCCGCGCCGGTGACGAGCACGTCTCCCGCATAGATGGGGCTGCCGGGTTCGAGAGCGCGGACGCCGTCCGCGGACTGGGCGCTCAACTGGCCGCTGGCGTTTACGATTTGGCCGATGGGATCCATATGGACCTCCAATGGATGATATAGAGGACTCTGGATCTTACTACGATACCACGCGGGAGGCGACAGGGACAATTGGAAATTTTGGAATTGGGTAAATTAGATTAAGAAATGTTTAGTTACATTGATAAAGTTGGCCGGAGATGCGGGAGGCTGAGCCGGAATTGAAGAAAGGAGATGGAGGGTCGGCGCATTTGGGAACATAAAAAATGCAACGGCCCCGCGCTTACGCGGGGCCGTTGCATTTGAAATTCTGCGCTTTGCAGACGGTCTCGGCCGTCACCTGCCAGTCTCTAGTATGTGACGATCTCAATGTCCGAGGCAAGGGGATTGTCGCTGCCGGTGAACACGGCCACGGCCGTGCCGGTGTCGGAGCCGTTGCCGTCGTAGTCGTAGTAGAGGGTCTGGTTGTCCAGGTCGTAGACGAACACAGCGCTGTTGGTGTCGTTGCCCGCGGTGCCGTCGTAGGCACCGCCGTAATGGCCCGAGAAGAACGTGACGCCGTCCGTGAGATAGCCCTCGCTCAGGCCCGTTTCCGTGCACGTGAACTGCAGCTTGTCCTCGCCGCTGTCGAAGTCGAACACGTATTCCGAGGACGATTTCTCTTCCTGCGGGGTCGACCAGTAGAACACGTCCACGTCCGTGTCGTCGCCGGCGTACATGCTGTCCGCGCCGTTGCCGCCCGCCAGGGTGTCGGCCCCGACGCCGCCGCGCAGGACGTCGTCGCCCTCGCCGCCGTCCAGGCTGTCGTTGCCCAGGCCGCCGTCCAGGCTGTCGTCGCCCAGGTCGCCGAACAGGGCGTCTCCGCCGTCTCCGCCGTCCATCTGGTCCGCGCCCTCGCCGCCCATGAGCATGTCGTCGCCCGCTTCGCCGGAGAGGGTGTCGTCGCCCTCGCCGCCGTTCATATCGTCGTCGTCGTCGCCGCCGGCCATGAGGTCGTTGCCGTACCAGCCGTACATGAAGTCCTGGCCCGCTCCGCCGTACAGGCAGTCGTCGCCGTAGCCGCCGTTGATGTAGTCGCTGCCGTCGCCGCCGGATATGGTGTCGTCGCCCCCGCCAGTCAGGCTGCTTTCCTGATTGTTGTCTTCGCCGTACAGCACATCGTCGCCCAGGCCGCCGGTGATCAGGTCGTCGCCCAGCTCGCCCGCCATGGTGTCGTCGCCTTCCTGGCCGTCCAGTTCGTTGTCTTCGCCGCTGCCGGTGATGTCGTCGTTGTAGTACGAGCCCACCACGTTCTGGATGCCCACCAGGGTGTCCACGTTTTCCCATTCGTCGATGGCCGTGCCGTAGGTCCCGGTATAGCCCATGTCGTCGAGGACCGAGGACTGGCCCTGGTCGTTCAGCCCCACGTCCAGGTCCACGGTCACGCCCGTGGGCCCCCAGGTATAGCCCGCCAGGTCCTCTGGGCGCTCGAATATCACCGTGTTTTCGTAGCCCATGGCCTGGGCCGCCAGGAAGTCTCCGATGATCACGTCGTCGCCCACGCCGGACAGGAAATCGTCGTCGCCTTCGCCGCCCACCATGGTGTCGTTGCCGCCATAGTTGGTGTCGCTGAACAGGGCGTCGTCGAAAATGCCGGTGTCGGGAACGGAGGAGTCGGGGCTGGGCGGGTAGTCGCCGATGAGAAAATCGTCTCCGCCCAGGCCTTCCAGGAGGTCGTCGCCTTCCATGCCGATGATGGCGTCCTGGTCTGCGCTGCCCGTGAGGGTTTCGCTGTCGCCGGTGCCGATGAGGAAGGTGTATGCCGCGGCGTCGAAATCCTCGTCCCCGTCGCCGAACAGGGTGGTATAGTCCTCGTCGTCGTCATCGTCCCCGGCGTCGGCCTCTCCGGTGTCGGCCACGTAGCCCAGGCCCGAGAGCAGGCCGTCGCCCCCCGGGTCGCTGCCGCTCCCGGCACCCGCGAGGCCGCCGTCTTCGCCGCCGGAAAGGCCGTCGTCGCCGTAACCGAACGCGTCGCCCGAGGCGAAGGGGTCGGCCCCTCCGCCGAACATCGTGTCGTCCCCGGCGGCACCACCGTCCAGCCCGGAATCGCCGAGGCCCCCGTCTGCTCCGTCCGCGTCGTCCAGTCCGTCGCCGCCTTCCTGGGCTTCCCCTTCGCCCAGGCCTTCTCCCTCACCCAGGCCTTCGCCTTCGCCGGTGGCTTCTCCCTCGCCTTCGCCGGTTCCTTCACCCTCTCCGCCGCCCTCGCCTTCTCCGGCCGCTTCGCCTTCGCCGCCTTCCCCGGTCTCGCCCGCCTCTTGGCCCTGGGCCGGGGAGAGTTCCTGCAGGCCCGGCACCGAGAGGATGGGCGCGGCGGTCTGGAACATGTTGATTTCCTGCGGAGTGTAGGGCCGGGGCGGGGCCGGGATGCCCGAGGGGGGCACGCCCACGATGAGGCCCGGGCCCGGGATGGTCTGGCTGACCCCGCCCGCGCCCGTGACCACAACGCTGTGGTTGTCGTAGTTGAAGAGTCCGATTCGTTCGCCGTCGGCACCCACGTGCACGTCCACGCCCGTGCCCCGGATGCCGATGGAGGCCAGGGGCGTTTTCAGGGCCACGGCGTCGGGGTTCTGGTCCGCGATCTTGCCCGTGACCACGCGGAAAGTGCCTTCGGACAGGCTGGCGATGAGGCTGGCGGCCGAGGGCCGGGCCGGGTCGTAGACGTAGTCGTCCAGGGTCAGCTTGGCGTCCGGCCCTTGCGCGAGCACCGAGTCGTCGAGAAATTTGGCTTCGAATTTGCCGTCCGGCCCGGTGACGAGGACGTCCCCCGCATAGATGGGGCTGCCGGGTTCAAGGGCGCGGGCACCGTCCTCGGCTTGGGCGTGCAATTGACCGCTGGCGTTGACTATGTGACCAATGGGGTTCATGCGGGTCTCCGGACAAGGGCTGGCTGATGAAAATGTCTACCCATTAATATATCAATGCCTGGTATTTATGACAACAAGAATTAAGAAGAGTTAAGGGCTGTTACAAGAAAATTCGGCTTGTCCCAGGGGCGGGGTGAGACCCAAAAAATATCAGCGAGGCCGAAACGGCCAAAATTTCAGGAGGCGCAAAGCGTACTTGGTTCCCGATGGGGAATCCGGTACACTGCGCGCCATGCACATGGAGGAACGCGGACCATGAAGGACGGTGATATGGACGTATTGCAGGCCATCCGCCAGCGGCGCAGCGTGCGCAAGTTCACGGACGAGCCCGTGCGGCGCGAGGACCTGGCCGAGGTGCTGGAGGCCGGGCGCTGGGCGCCCAGCGGGATGAACAACCAGCCCTGCCGCTTCCTGGTGGTCATGCCCGGAGACGAACGCGTGGAAAAGCTGACCGCGTGCACCAAGTACGCCGCCGTGGTCCGCGGGGCCGGGGCCCTCGTCGCCGTGTTCCTGGACCGCGAGGCCATGTACAACGAGGTCAAGGACCATCAGGCAGCCGGGGCCTGCATCCAGAACATGCTCCTGGCCGTGCACGCGCTGGGCCTGGGCGCCGTGTGGCTGGGCGAGATCATCAACCAGGCCCCGCAGGCCACGGAGGCCATGGGCCGGGACCCCGGGGCGCTGGAACTCATGGCCGTGCTGGCCGTGGGGCGGCCCGCCGCTCCCGGAGCCTCGTCGCGCCGCCCCCTTGCCGAACTCATGCTGGAGGAATTCTAAATTGGATATCCGCACATTCACCCTGGGCCCGCTGTCCACCAACGGCTACCTGCTCACCGACGGTAAAGAAGCCGTGTTCGTGGACCCGGGGGGCGACCCGGCCGTGGTGCTGGACACCCTGGGCGACCTGGGCTTGAAGCTGACTCAGATCATCATCACCCACCTGCACTGCGACCATATCTACGGAACAGCGTCCCTGGCCCGGGCCACGGACGCGCCGGTCCTGGTCAGCGAGATGGACGCCCCGACCCTGAAGACGGGCGTGGGCGGCGGCGGATTCATGGGCCTGCCCAAGGTGGAGCCCTTCGAATACCGGGACCTGCCCGCCGGGGACGCCGAGTTCCTGGGCCAGGCCGTGCGCGTGCTGCACACCCCGGGGCATACTCCGGGCAGTCTGTCCCTGTATTTCCCGGACCAGGGCGTGGTCTTCGTGGGCGACCTCCTGTTCCGGCGCTCCATCGGGCGCACTGATTTTCCAGGGGGCAGCGAATCCGACCTCTTCGCCAGCGTGAGGAGGGAGATATTCACCCTGCCCGACGAGACAGTGGTCTATTCCGGGCACGGGCCCGAGACCACGGTGGGCGACGAGCGCCTGCACAACCCGTTCTTCCGGGCCAGCGGAGGCTGGATGTGATCGGGGAGCGGGTCTTTCTGGACCTCAGGGGCAAGTGCTGAGGCGTGGGCATGGAGGTAGGTTGGTACCTCCGCCTCAGCAAGGCCCGGGAGGTCGAGGCCCTGGTGCGGGAGGACATAGTGGCCTCCCTTGAGGACCAGGCCGCCATGAACACGGCCTGGGCCATGGAGGTCCAGGGCCGGGAAGGGTACATGCGCGTGCTGTTCACGCGCAAGGAGAGTCCATGAGCGTGGAACTGCCGGCGGTCATTTCCGCCAGCCCCCGGCCCGGGGGAAACTCCGACAGGGCCGCCGCCATGTTCGCGCAGGGCGTGGCCGAGGCCCTGGGGGTGCGTCCTCCGGTGACCATGCTGCGGCGTTTCGAGGTCCTGCCGTGCCAGGCCTGCTACCGATGCGAGCACGACCCCGACGGCCTGTGCTATCTCGGCGCCCACGACCAGAGCGGCGTCCTGTTCCAGGCGCTCATGGACACCCCGTACCTGTTCCTCACCGCTCCCATTTTCTTCTATCACCTGCCCGCGCAGCTCAAATGCCTGGTGGACCGCACCCAGAGCTTCTGGCTGCGCAAGCAGGCCGGGGACCCGGTCCTCGCCGACCTGCCCAGGCGGCCCGCCTACGTCTGTCTGGTGGCCGGGCGGCCGCGCGGGGACAAGCTCTTCGAGGGCAGCCTGCTGACGCTGAAATACTTCCTGGACGTGTTCAACTTCGAGATCGTGAATCCCCTGACCCTGCAGGGCCTGGAGGGCGCCGGGGAGCTGGCCGCGCATCCCGACCTGCGCGAGGCCCTGGTGGATCTCGGCCGCCGGGCCGCCGGGTAGCGCCGTGAAGGGGCTGCCGCCCGGCGCGTCCTGGCTTCTGCGCCTGCTGGGCGGGCGCTGCCACGCCTGCGGGGCCGTGGTCCGGGGCGCGGGGCGCGGGCCCCTGCCGACCCTCTGCCCGGCCTGCGAACAGGCCCTGGCACCGCGCACGGGCGGCTTCTGCCCCCGCTGCGGGGCCGTGGCCTCGGATCCCCTGGCCGGGCCAACGGTCTGCGGCGACTGCCGCCGCGACCCGCCGCCCTGGGAGGCGCTCTATTTCCACGGCGTCTACGCGGGGCGTCTCAAGTCCCTGCTGGCGGACTACAAGTTCAACGACCGCCTGGGCCTGGGCGGCCTGGTGCAGGCCCTGGCCCTGGCCGCCTGGGAGCGGGGCGGGGCCGAGGCCCCGGACCTGGTGGCGCCCGTGCCCCTGCATCCCCGGCGGCTGCTCTCGCGCGGCTTCAACCAGAGCCTGGAGGCCGCCCGGCTGCTGGCGCGCCGCCTGGACCGCCCCCTGGTCCCCAGGGCCCTCGCGCGGGTGCGCCACACCGCGCCGCAGATGAGCCTGGACGCGGCTCGGCGCAGGGAGAACGTGCGCGGGGCCTTCGCGGCCGAGGCCGCTCTGGTCAAGGGGGCGAGGGTGCTGCTGGTGGACGACGTGATGACCACGGGCGGGACCCTGCGCGAATGCGCCGGGGCCCTCAGGCGCGCGGGGGCCGGGCGCGTGGAGGCCCTGGTCCTGGCCCGCACGGCGCGCGAGGCCTGATTTTTTCGCGGCGCTCCCGGCGCGCGGCGCGGGCGGGGAACAAAAAAGTCGCCGCTCGGGGTTGACTTACCCGGGGCCCATCAAGTAAACACCCTTTCTCTTTCTTTGGAGGTAAATTCATGTACGCAATAGTCGAGACGGGCGGCAAGCAGTTCCGCGTTGAGGAAGGCCGCACCATCAAGGTTCAGAAAATCCAGGCCGAGGCAGGCTCGGAACTGGTCTTGGATAAGATTCTTCTGGTGGGCGAGGGCGCCGACGTGAACGTTGGCCAGCCCTACGTCGAGAACGCCAAGGTCGCCTGCGAGGTGGTCGAGCACGGACGCGAAAAGAAGATCATCGTGTTCCACAAGCGCCGCCGCAAGGATTCCATGAAGAAGCAGGGCCACCGGCAGGACTACACCGCCATCAAGGTGAAGGCCATCCAGGCCTAAGGCACCTGAAGGAGACGCATAATGGCTCATAAGAAAGCGGGCGGAAGCTCCAAGAACGGACGCGACAGTGCGGGACAGCGACGCGGCGTGAAGCGCTTCGGCGGCCAGCAGGTCGTTGCGGGCAACATCATCGTGCGCCAGCTGGGCACCAAGTTCCACCCCGGTCCGGGCGTGGGCATCGGCAGGGACTACACCCTCTTCGCCCTGGTGGACGGCCAGGTGAAGTTCGAGAAGTACTCCCGCAAGAAGCAGGTCAAGACCCGCGTGCTCGTGGTGCCGGCCGAGGCCTGACGCATATTGGAAAAGATCAGCCAGGGCGGACAGTGCGCAGGCGCTGTCCGCCTTTTTGTGTTCCACGACCCCCGGAGGCGCGATGCGATTCGTTGACGAGGCTCAGATAACCGTGCGCTCGGGCAAGGGCGGGCACGGTTGCGTGTCCTTCCGCCGCGAGGCCCACGTGCCCAAGGGCGGCCCCGACGGCGGCGACGGCGGCGACGGCGGCGACGTGGCCTTCCGCGCGTCCAACAAGCTGCTCACCCTCTACGACTTCCGCCTCAAGCGCCTGTACGAGGCCCGCAACGGCCAGCCCGGCATGGGCAAGCAGTGCCACGGCAAGAACGCCGAGAACCTGGTCATCGACGTGCCCGTGGGCACGCTCCTGTACGAGCAGGACGAGGAGGGCGGCGAGACCCTGGTGGCCGACCTGACCGAGGAGGGCAAGGTCTCCGTGGTCTGCCTGGGCGGCCGGGGCGGCAAGGGCAACGAGCATTTCAAGTCCGCCACCATGCGCACCCCACGTTTCGCCCAGCCCGGCGAGGCGGGCCAGGAAAAGCACCTGCGCCTGGAGCTGAAGATCCTGGCCGACGCGGGGCTCCTGGGCCTGCCCAGCGCAGGCAAGTCCACCTTCCTTTCGCGCATCTCCGCGGCCCGGCCCAAGATCGCGGCCTACCCCTTCACCACCCTGGTCCCCAACCTGGGGGTGCTGGTGGACGAGGTGGGCGAGCATTTCGTGGTCGCGGACCTGCCCGGGCTCATCGAGGGCGCCCACGAGGGCCTGGGCCTGGGCCACCGCTTTTTGAAGCACGTGGAGCGCAACCGCTTCCTCTTGCACATCCTCTCCGCCGAGGAGATGGACTTCGAGGACCCCTGGGCCGGATACGCCCTGCTCAACGAGGAGCTGGCGCGCTACAGCCCCGAGCTGGCCGAAAAGCCGCAGCTTGAAGTCGTCAACAAGATCGATATAGTGGCCCCCGACGATCTCGTCGCCCTGCGCGCCAGGGCCGAGGCCGACGGACGCCGGGTGTTCTTCATCTCCGCCCTCACGGGCGAGGGCGTGGACCAGCTGGTGGACGTGATGTGGACCCTGTTCCGCGAAAGCCGCGACGACGGCGCGGACGAGGCCGAAGACCAGTAGCAGGCACGGAGGCGGGCCATGGATGGACGCGGACAGCGCAGCGAAGTCATGCGCCAGGCCAAGCGGGTGGTGGTCAAGGTGGGCAGCGCCGTGCTCACGGGCGAGAACGGCCTGGACCTGCGCGTGGTCAGCCGCCTGGCCGACCAGATGGCCGGCCTGCACGACCGGGGCGTGGACCTGGTGCTCGTGTCCTCGGGCGCGGTGGCCGCCGGCCGCCGCGTGGTGCCCGGGGACATCGACGGAATGCCCGCCCGCCAGGCCGCGTCCGCAGTGGGCCAGAGCCGGCTGATGCACGCCTACGACGAGGCCTTCGCCCGCTACGGCAAGGTCTCGGCCCAGATTCTGCTCACCCGCGACGACCTGAAGAGCCGCTCCCGGTTCCTCAACGCCCTGAACACCTTCCGCACCCTGCTCAAGTGGCGGGTCATTCCCGTGGTCAACGAGAACGACACCGTGTCCGTGAACGAGTTGAAGTTCGGGGACAACGACGCCCTGGCCAGCCTGGTGGTGAACCTGGTGGGTGCGGACCTGATGGTCAACCTGACCTCGGCCGACGGGGTCTACGAGGCCAACCCCGCCCAGAACCCCGGCGCGCGCCGTCTGGACGTCATCGAGAACATTTGCGACCTGGACCTGGACGCCACCTGCGACGGCAAGACCGCCGACGGCACCGGGGGCATGTATTCCAAGCTCAAGGCCGCGCGCCGCGCCGCCCAGCTGGGCGTGCCCACCCTGATCCTCTCGGGCCGCGAGTTCTTCGGCCTGCAGCGGGCCTTCGACGGCGAGGAGCTGGGAACCTGGGTGGTGCCCGACGCCAAGCACATCTCCAGCCGCAAGTTCTGGATGGCCTACAACAACCAGCCCACGGGCGCGCTGGTGGTGGACGCCGGGGCCGCCTCGGCCCTGGCCGAGCGCGGCAAGAGCCTGCTTCCCGCCGGGATCCGCGAGGTGCGCGGCAATTTCGGGGCCGGCGCCCTGGTGCGCATCCAGGGCCCCAGCGGCGACCTGGGCGTGGGCCTGACCAACTACAAGGCCGCGGACCTCAAGCGCATCGCCGGGCTCAAGAGCTCCGAGATCGCCGGGGCCCTGGGCTCCTGCCCCTATTCCGAGGCCGTGCACCGCGACAATCTCCTGCTCCACGCGGCCCTGTAGCGGGCCGTCCCGGAACGCGCGGCCGCAGGCATTGGAGCAGCCATCTGGATTCATTCCTTTTTCCTACCTTTTTCCTGCGTTGACATTCGCCCCCAAGAGGAGGAAAACAACCCCGTTTGTTTCCTCAGGGCGGGGTGCAATTCCCCACCGGCGGTATCCCGGCTTGAGGCCGGGGAGCCCGCGAGCGCTTCCCGCATCGGGTGGGAGGGTCAGCAGACCCGGTGAGAAGCCGGGGCCGACGGTGACAGTCCGGATGGAAGAGGAACAACGGTCCGTTGCGCCCGGGCTTCCGCCCGGCGTTCGTGCGCGCCGCATGCGCCGCGCGCGCCTTCAGCGTTGCGGACCGTTTCCGCGCCCTGATTCATGACCTCCGAACAAGGAGCATCCTCATGGATCAGTCCCTTCTCGATTCCTTTGGCGACCCGCGCGAGCGGGTGGAGAAAGCCCTGGATTCCCTGCGCCGGGGCCAGGGCGTGCTGGTCACGGACGACGAGGACCGCGAAAACGAGGGCGACCTCATCTTCGCGGCCGGGTCCCTGACCACCGAACAGATGGCCACCCTCATCCGCGAATGCAGCGGCATCGTCTGCCTCTGCCTCACGGGCGAGCGGGCCGACCGCCTGGGCCTGCCGCCCATGGTGCGCGACAACACCAGCCGCTACCAGACCGCGTTCACCGTGTCCGTGGAGGCCTCCCGGGGCGTGACCACGGGCGTGTCTGCGGCGGACCGCCGGACCACGGTGCTGGCCGCCGTGGCCGAGGACGCCGGGCCCGGGGACCTCTCGCGCCCCGGCCATGTGTTCCCCCTGCGCGCCCGCGACGGCGGCGTGCTGGAGCGGCGCGGCCACACCGAGGCCACCGTGGATCTCTGCCGCCTAGCCGGGCTGGATCCCTGCGGCGTGCTCTGCGAACTGACCAACGAGGACGGCACCATGGCCCGGCTGCCGCGCATCGTGGAGTTCGCCCAGGAGCGCGGCTACCCCGTGTGCACGGTGGCCGACCTGGCCGCCTGGCGCGAAACCGTTTCCCAGTAGGCCCGCCACCGAATCCTCCGGCGGGTCGGCCCCGCCCCGCAAGGGGCGGGGCCTTCTCTTTTTGTAATTGGCCGAAGGCTGAACAGCCGCTGCGCCCGCAGGCCGTTCCAAAGTGGTGAGATGCAAGGCGCAAGAACAATGCAAGACCGACGCGTACTCCCCGTACGCGAGGTTTTGCATTGTTCGCAGCAACGCGGCAGATCGCTGCTTTGGGGCGGCCTGCGTTAGGTGATCCAGTTGGAGAGGAGGGGAGGCGTTTCAACACAGGCGTACTTGGGGGGCAGCAGGCAGGTGGCCGTGAGCTCCACGCCGTTCTGGATGATGGACACGGGCCGGTCCGAGGAGACCACGATGACGGCCACGTCGTCGCGGCCCGAGGTGAAGCGCAGGGCCGAGTTGTAGCGCGCCCCGCGCGCGCGGTCCTCGCCCCAGACCGCCGTGCCGTCCAGGAGGCAGGCGAAGGCGTGCAGCCTGCGGTCCAGGCCGATGTGCAGGGCCCCGTCCACCTTGGCCAGGGCCTGGGCCAGGGACAGCAGGTGGGGCTGCTCCAGGTCCAGGGGTTGTTCCAGATACTGGCCCGCGATGGCCGTGGGTCGGGGCTGGAAGTCCACCACGATGGTGCTGCCGTGCTTGTGCTCCTGGGAGTTGTGCACGATGGACGTGATGATGCGGAACAGGCAGTTGCGCTCGCTGAAGTCCATGTCCGTTTCCAGGAGCATCTCCTCCAGTTGGACCAGGTTGGCTAGGCGGTTGGAGGAGTTGAAGCTGCCCTCGGAGAAGCTGCACACCGTGTTGTTGTCCAGGCGCAGGAATCCGTGGCCCCCGTGGAAGTCGGCCACGATGCGCGAGCCGGGCAACCGGCCGATGGCGATGCCCACGATGGCCTGGCCGTCGGACACCAGGCAGCGCCCGGCGTGCTCTGCGGCCTGCAGTATCTTGCGCACGTGCTTGTAGTTGCCGAGCATGGGACGCTCGTTCTCCGGGAAGCGGGCCAGGAAGCGCACGTTCTTCATCAGGGCGGGCTCCACGAAGGCCAGCCGGCCCCGGGGCCAGACCCCTTCCTCCGGGGTCTTGGAGATGCCCAGCACCGCCTCCAGGATGGGATAGACCCGCAGGCGCGTGTCCATGCCGATCTCCGCGCTGCGCATGTCCACGATGTGGTTGCGCACCGCGTGGATGGTCCAGTTCTGCAGCTCGTTGCCCACGGTCTCCACGATGGGCACGTTCTCCGAGGCCATGCTCTGGGACAGGAGCCAGGCCGCGTGCTCCAGCCAGCTGGCCGTGGGGCCGGTGGAGCACATGTCCGCGTGGTGCTCCGTGAACCAGGCCTGGTAGAACACGCTCTGGGAGCGGCTGGCGAAGCTGACCAGGCCCGCGAGGTCCAGCTGGGTGGTGGGAATCTGTTCGTAGGGCGGCAGGTAGGGCACGCCCAGCGCCGCCTCGCGCCAGGCGTCGGCCTCCAGGAAGGTTTTGCGCAGCATGGGCTCGTGGTCCCTCAAGAGTCCCTGGGGGTCGTAGACCCGCACCGGGTCTTCGGGCTCCACGGCGTAGAGCAGGGCGGCTCGGCAGGTCTGGGAATAGTGGGACAGGCCGATGCGCAGGCCGTCGAGCACGTGGAAGATGCAGAGATTGCGGTACGAATCGTCCAACGTCTTCACCTCGCTGGTTGTGCGCTCGCGGGTTGTGGTCCACCTATGGCACAGTCCGGCCGCCAAGGGAACCGGCCGGATCGGCCCCGGATCAGCTCCTGCCGCAGGGGAAGGTGATGTCGAAGGCCGCGCCGCCCCCGCCCGTGCGCACAGTGAGTTCGCCGCCCAGCTGGAACTGGACGATGTTGCGCATCAGCTTCACGCCCATGGTCTTTTCCCCCCGCTGTTCCCAGTCCTCGGGCAGGCCCTTGCCGTCGTCGGACACGGACAGGCGCACCTGGTCCCCGTCCCGGCGCAGCACCAGGCGCACGGTCCCGCCCTGGTCGTCGAAGGCGTGCTTGAAGATGTTGGTCAGCATCTCGTTGAGCACCAGGCCGCAGGGGATGGCCTGGTTGATGGACAGCAGCACGGGGTCCGTGTCCAGCTGGGGCGTGAGGTTGTCCATGCCGTACATGTTGGCCAGCTGCCGGAACAGGGCGGCGGCGTAGTCGCTCATGTCGATACGGTCGAACTGCTCGCTCTGGTAGAGCTGGGAGTGGATCAGGGACATGCCCTCGATCTTGGAGTGCAGGTCCTGGAACAGCTCTTTGTCCAGGGGCGAGTGCAGGCGGCGGCTGGCCATGTCCAGGAGGCTGCACACGATCTGCAGGTTGTTCTTCACCCGGTGGTGGATCTCCTGCAGGAGGAGCTCCTTTTCCGCCAGGGAGTTGGCGATGCGCTCCCCGGCCAGGACCATGTCCGTGACGTCGCGGCCCACGCCCACGATCTTGGTCAGCTCGCCGGACTCGCCGTCGGGCACGGCCTTGCCGGCCCAGGACAGCCAGCGCACCCCGCGCCGGGTGTGGGTGCGGACCTGGGCCTGGATGGTGTGGGGCTGTTTCGCCAGGAGGTTTTCCATGGCGTCGAGGATCTTGTACCGGTCGTCCTTGTGGATGATGTCCTCCAAACGCGTGCCCAGGACCTCGCGCTCGGGTTTGCCGATGAGGTCGCAATACGACGGGCTCACGAATTCCAGGCGGCCGCCCAGGTCGGCCTTGATGAGCACGTCGTTCTGGTGCTCCACCAGCAGCCGGTATTTTTCCTCGCTGGCGCGCAGGGCCTCCTCCACCTGTTTGCGGCGCTCCAGCGCCGACATCAGGCTGCTGTTGGCCTGGGTCAGCTCCCCGGTGCGCTCGGCCACGGTGAGCTCCAGCACCTCGCTGCGCCTGAGGGCTTCCCGGCCCTGGCGCAAGAGCACGAACATGAGCACCAGGTAGAGCAGGGAGCTGGCCGTGAGCACCGCGATCTCGCTGCCGATGTGCGAGATGGCGCTGTAGGAGTGCATGATCGTGTTTTCGGGGGTGCTGAGCAGGGCGAAGAGCAGATGATCACCGATTGCGACGCTGGTCCACACGGCATATTCCATGCCCTGCTTCCCGGACCATTTGAAGTGCGTCCTGCCGTGTCCGGCCTGGACCGCGCCCTGCAGCAGCTGGTGGTATTTTGCGGCTTCGTCCCGGGCCTGGAAGACCTGCGCCAGGCCCATGCCGGGGGCCGGGTCCGGGAAGTCCGGCAGGGAGGAGTACAGGGGGATGCCGTCCAGGGCTAGGACCATTTTGGAATTGGTGAGCGTATCCAACCTATTGCGCAGCTCGAAGACGGCGGGATGCGGATGCCCGGGCCTGGACAGGGCGATGAGTTCGGTTTCGTTGTCCTGCAGGGCCATCTGCAGGGCCTGGAGCTTGATGTCCAGGTAGGCGTCGATGAGGTCGGCCTTGCGCAGGGAGTTGTGCGCGGCGAACCCGACCCACCCGGCCACCAGCAGGGGAATGATGAACAGCGGCGAGATGTGGATGCGTTTCATGCCGTGCTCCGAGGGGAGGCGGCTCGGTTCTGTCGCGGCATTCAGGGACCCCCGGGAGAGATTGGTGCGCAAGGGACGCGCCGATCCTAGCGCGCTTCAAGGAAAAGTCAAAGCGCGGCGTCCGGGGGTGAACCCGGGGCCGGCAGATGCGGAAAAGGACGCGGACTGGTCAGAAGTGTGCGAGTGCACGGCGCTAGAAAAATTCAAACCCTCGCGCACGGGGAGTACGCGAGGGTTTGAATTTTTCGCAGCAGCGGAGCGACGCGGCAGCGAAGCGATCGTGCGCTTCCGGGCAGTCCGCTAGCTGCCGTCGCTGACCCCGGCCTGGGAAAAGGTGGCCATGTTGTTGTAGATGTTGGCGGCGCAGCGCATCAGGAACAGGGCCATGACAGCGCCCGTGCCCTCGCCCAGGCGCAGGCCCAGGTCCAGCAGCGGCTTGGCGTCCATGGCGGCCACGGCCTTGGCGTGCCCGGGTTCGGCCGAGGCGTGGCCGAAGAACATGTAGTCCCGGGTGGCGGGGCAGATCTTCCAGGCGGCCACCGCCGCCGCCGTGGAGATGAACCCGTCCACGGCCACGGCCTGGCGGTTCTTGGCCGCGCCCAGGATCAGCCCGGCCAGGCAGGCGATCTCCAGGCCGCCCAGGGCAGCGAGGATGCGTACGGGGTCGCCGCCGGCCACGGCCTCGGCGTTGGCCGCCAGCCCGCGCCGGATGACGTCCTGTTTCAGGCGCAGGGTCGCGTTGTCGATGCCCGTGCCCGGGCCGGTCATCTCCTCGGGGCTAGCGTCCAGATAGGCGCAGTACAGGGCCGTGGAGGGGGTGGTGTTGGCGATGCCCATTTCCCCGGTGCCCACGGCGCGCACGCCGTCGGCCGCGGCCAGGTCCGCCAGGCGGATGCCGCCCGCCAGGGCCTGTTCGCATTGCTCCAGGGTCATGGCCGGGCCCTGGGAAAGGTCTTCGGTGCCCTCGGCCACCTTCATGTCGATGAGGCCCGGGTGCGGCTCGTAGGGGCCGCCCGCGCTGCCCGCGTCAACCACCACGACCTCCACCCCGGAGGTGGCGGCCAGCACGTTGATGCCCGCGCCCCCGGCCAGGAAATTGGCCACCATCTGGCGCGTGACCTCCTGGGGAAAGAGGCTGACCCCGGTCCTGGCCACGCCGTGGTCCCCGGCCACGGTGAACACGCGGGCCGGATCCACGGCCGGGGGGGGCCCGCCCGCGATCATGGTCAGCCGGGCGGCGATGTCCTCCAGGCGGCCAAGGCTGCCCTGGGGCTTGGTCAGGTCGTCCAGGTGCGCGCGGGCGGCGGGTTCCAGGGCCGGGTCCACGGGACGGATGGCGGCGAGGGCGGCGTCGATGAGGTCGCGATGGATGGTCATGGTGAAGCCTTTGGGTTGCGGTGGATGGTGGGCGGGGCTGTTTGTAGCCCCGGGCGCGCTCCTTGGCAAGGGCCGCGCGGCATTGACACACGGGGGGGAATGACTATTTTGAGCGCTGGACGGGGCATCGGGCCCCGCGCGAGAGAGCACGGGAAGGGCGACATGGCCAAGTACGACTGGAATCCCTGGAAGCTCACGGACGAGTGGGACGAGGAACTGGAGCGCATGCCAGACCAGGGATCGCCGCGCGAGGCCGCACGAGCGCACCGGCCTCGGGCCAACGTGCTGGAGACCCCGGCGGGCCTGGTCATCGAGGTGGAGCTGCCCGGCGTGGGGCGCGAGCACGTGTCCCTGGCATGCGACCGGGGCGAGCTCGTGGTTTCCGGCCACTGCCGCCAGGAAAAGGACGTCGAGGGCGGAGTGTACCACATCCTGGAACGCAGCTACGGCCCCTTCCTGCGCCGTTTTTCCCTGCCCCGGGGCGTGGACCCCGAGCTGGCGTCCGCCGTGTTCAGGGACGGCCTGCTGGTGGTCACCGTGCCCCGTCGCGGGAGCGGCCCTTCCCGGCGCATCAGCGTCGAGGCCCCGGACTAGGGGCCCGCAACAGACAATCCGCACATACGCATTGGGAGATAGACGACAATGACGAGCCAACTGCGCACGGCCTTTCTCCTGGCCCTGCTCACCGGCCTGCTCCTGCTCCTGGGCGGAGCCATGGGCGGCCGGTCCGGGCTGGTTATCGCCTTCATCCTGGCCATGGTCATGAACGTGGGCAGCTACTGGTATTCGGACAAGCTGGTGCTGTCCATGTACCGGGCCCGCATCCTGGGCCCTGGCGACGCCCCGGCCCTGCACACCATGGTGGCGGACCTGGCGGCGCGCGCGGGCGTGCCCATGCCGCGCATCGCCCTCATCCCCCAGCAGGCGCCCAACGCCTTCGCCACGGGCCGCGACCCGCGGCATGCGGTGGTGGCCGTGACCGAGGGCATCATGCGCCTTCTGACCCCCGAGGAGCTCAAAGGGGTCCTGGCCCACGAGATGGGGCACATCGCCAACCGCGACATCCTCATTCAGAGCGTGGCCGGGGTCCTGGCCTCGGTGATCATGTACGTGGCCAGCATGATCAAGTGGGGCGCGTTGTTCGGCATGGGCGGTCGGGACGACGAGGACGGCAGCCCCGTGGCCGCCCTGGCCCTGGCCTTCGTGGCGCCCGTGGCGGCCATGCTCATCCAGATGGCCATCTCCCGCTCGCGGGAATACCTGGCCGACGAGTCCGGGGCCCGCTATTCAGGCACCCCGGGCCAGCTGGCCTCGGCCCTGGTCAAGATTTCCAACTACGCCCAGCAGGCCCCCATGCGCGGGGGCAACGAGGCCACGGCGCACATGTTCATCATCAACCCCTTCATGGGCGGTGCGGCCCGCTGGTTCAGCACCCACCCCCCGGTGGAGGACCGGGTGCGCAGGCTCATGGACATGGAGCGCGTCTAGCCATGCGGCGCACGGTCCTTCTTCTCCTGGTCCTGGTGCTGGCCCTGGCCGCGCCCTTGCGCGGCGCGGTCCCGGACGCGGACAACCCGCGCCTGACCCCGGTGGTCCGCGCGGTGCAGGCCGTGTCCCCGGCCGTGGTCAACATCACCACCGCGCGGGTGGTGGAACGCGAGGTCAACCCCTTCGGCGGGCTGTTCGACGAGCGCCTCATGGGGCCCCTGTTCAAGCAGTTCTTCGGCCCCGGGGGCAAGCGCACCTTCACCAGCCGCAGCCTGGGCTCCGGGGTCATCATCGACGGCCGCGAGGGCCTGGTGCTGACCAACGCCCACGTGATCATGGGCGCCACGTCCATCAAGGCCCGGCTCCTGGACGGCCGGGAATTCGAGGCCGAGCTGGTGGGCTCGGACCCGGACTTCGACCTGGCCGTGCTGCGCCTGGCCAAGGCCCGCGACCTGCCCCAGGTGCATATGGGCGACTCCGCGAACCTGCTCATGGGCGAGACGGTCATCGCCATCGGCAACCCCTTCGGGTTCTCGCACACCGTGACCACGGGCGTGATCTCGGCCATGGGGCGCACCGTGCGCACCCAGCAGGGCGCGTACACCGATTTCATCCAGACCGACGCGGCCATCAACCCGGGCAACAGCGGCGGGCCGCTCCTGAACATCCTGGGCGAACTCATCGGCGTGAACACGGCCATCCAGGCCGACGCCGAGGGCATCGGCTTCGCCATCCCCATCAACAAGGCCAAGCGCGTGGTGGCCGAGATCCTGGACCAGGGCTTCGTGAGCCACGTCTGGCTGGGCCTGTCCGGCCAGAACGTGGACCAGCCCACGGCCAGCTATTTCGGGCTCCAGGACGTGGGCGGCCTGCTGCTCACCGAGGTCTTCGCGGGCGGCCCGGCCGCTCGCGCCGGGCTCGCGCCCGGGGACGTGATCCTGTCCATGGAGGGCAACCCGGTCCAGGACAAGGAGCATTACCTGCAGCTGTTGCGCAGCTACGTGCAGGGTCGCGGACTGAAGCTCACCGTGTTTCGCGGCGGCGCCGAAAGGACCGTGAGCGTGCGGCCCGAGCCCTTCCCGGAGGAGCGGGCCATGGACCTGGCCTGGCAGCGCTGGGGGGTGCGCGTGGGCCAGGGGCAGAAGGGCGGAGTGGCCGTGGCCAGGGTGCGCCCCGGCTCCCCCGCCGCGAGCCTGGGCCTGGAACCCGGGGACGTGCTGGTGAAGATCGGGGGCTCGCGTTTGTCCGGGCCCGGGGATTTCATCGCCGCGTTCATGCGCCAGCGCATGCAGAACACGCTGATCATGCTCGTTTGGCGCGCGGGGAAGACCTATTACGTCAGGTTGCAGATCTAGCCACGGCGCGGGCGCAGCCCTGATTTCCGGTGCGCTGGGCATGGGCTCTTGACACCTGGATTTGCAACGGCTATTGCGGTCTGGCTACATGCACCCGTTGGTTTGCCGGGTGAGCGGTGACGGCAAGGGGAGGCAACGGTCGCCCCGATACGGCTCAGGACCAATCTTTCGCTTCGGCGGAAGGGCATAAAATACCTCTGGAGGTTCGAGATGGGTTACAAAGTTACTGTGGACACTGACAAGTGTGTCGGCGACGGCGAGTGCGTGGATGTTTGCCCCGTGGAAGTGTACGAGCTTCAGGACGGCAAGGCCGTGCCCGTGAACGAGGAAGAGTGTCTGGGTTGCGAGTCCTGCGTGGAAGTTTGTGAGCAGGACGCCATCACGGTCGAGGAAGACTAGCTCTTCCCCTCGATCAGCATAGATTCCAAGCAGAGGGAGCGACGCCCGGGCGTCGCTCCCTCTGCCGCATCTGACGGGCGGCGGGACGCGCGGGGGCGTCGCGCCGGGCAGGGAACGGGGGGCAATTTCGGCGTCCGGACTCGACAAACGCGTCGCGGGTATTATGTTCAGCTCATTGGCGCGCGGTCCGGGGAACGCCGCGCCGCACGCGCAATCAGCAACATTTCCTGGGGGTCCGAGGTGAATTTGGATTTCAGCCCATTTTTCCAGCGCTACGAGGCGCTGGTCGCGGAAGTGGACAAGGTCGTGGCCAAGGTCGCGGGCGAGCATGCCGACTGCATGGCCTGCAAGCCCGGGTGCAGCGATTGCTGCCACGCCATGTTCGACCTGTCCCTGGTCGAGGCCCTGTACCTGAACGCCAGGTTCAACGAGGCCTTCGAGGGCCAGCGGCGCAGCGACGTGCTGGACCGCGCGGACCAGGCGGACCGCGAGGCCTACCGCATCAAGCGGGCGGCCTTCAAGCAGTCCCGCGACGGGGCCAAGGCCTCGGAGATCATGGAATTCATCGCCAGGTCGCGGGTGTGCTGCCCGCTGTTGGACGCCGGGGAGCGCTGCGAGCTCTACGAGCACCGGCCCGTGACCTGCAGGCTCTACGGCATCCCCACGGCCATCGGCGGCAAGGCCCACACCTGCGCCAAGACCGGTTTCAAGGCCGGGGGCAAGTACCCCACCGTGCACATCGAGAAGATCCAGGACCGTCTGGCCATGCTCTCGGCCGAGCTCACGGCCTCCCTGCGCACGCGCCACACCAGCCTGCACGAGACCTTCGTGCCCGTGTCCATGGCGCTCATCAACAAGTACGACGACGAGTACCTGGGCCTCATCGGCGACGCGGAATGGGAGAAGATCCAGAAGCTGCGCGAGGCCATCAACGCCCCGGGCGACGAGCCCTCCGCTCCCGCTGCGGCCCCGGCCTCCGACGCCTGCGCCTCGTGCAAGGAGAAGAAGGGCTCCAGCGCCTGCAGCACCTGCGGCACCCTGAACTGGGAGCTCGGCAAGGGAGACACCCCATGAGCATCAAGAAGGTGGAGCTGACCTCCGAGCAGGAGGAGATGAAGCGGGTCATGTACGAGAAGCTTTCGCCGCGCAGGCGGAGGTTCATCGACAAGATCGGCTACGAGGCCTGGGATCCGTTCCCCGAGCCCAACGACCCCATGGACATCCGCAAGGACGTGGAGACCGGCCAGACCATCCAGGACCTCGTGCGGACCTTCGTCCGCTCCCGGGCCATGGTGGCCAAGGTCAGCCCGCATTACAGCCGGGGGGCCCACGAGCTGGCCATGGGCATCGTCAACAAGGACGAGCGCTACCGCGGCATGTTCGATTTCATCGTCTTCTACAACGACCTCTTGCGTTCCCAGGGCAAGGAGATGAACTGGGACTTCTAGCAACCCCGGGGCGACCCGGAGAACACAAGGGACGGACCATGAGCACCCAAGCCAAGAACGTCGACGAATACATCGCGGAACTCCAGGCCCAGCTGGCGGCCAACCCCACCTGCGCCAGCCACCACTACAACCTGGGCGTGGCCTATCTTTCCAAGCGCATGTGGCAGGAGGCGGAAAAGTCCTTTCTGGAGGCCGTGGAGAACTCGCCGCGCATGGCCGACGCCTACGTGCAGCTGGGCGGCATCTGCCTGCAGCGTGGGGACGTGGAAGGCTGCCTAAACTACAACAAGCACGCCAAGGGCTGCCGCCCGCAATTCGCCGTGCCCTTCGCCAACATGGGCTTCTGCTACCTGCAGATGGGCGACGTGGACCGGGCCATCGTGAACCTCAAGAAGGCCATCAACCGCGACCCCGATTTCGTGCAGGCCCTGACCACCATGGGCAGCGCCCTGATCATGGACGGCCAGTTCGACGAGGCCAGGAAGAGCCTGGACAGGGCCGTGGAGCTGGAGCCCCGCTTCGGCCCGGCCTGGAACAACCTGGCCCTGTACTGGCTGGAAAAGGGCGACAACGACCAGGCCCGCGAGTGCATCGCCAAGGCCCGCGAGACGGGCTACGACGTGCCCCAGGAGCTCGTGGACCAGGTGGGCTGATCCAGCCCGGGGAGGACGGCATGGCCCGATTCCGCAATATCAAGCACTCGGTGCGCGAGTGGCTTTTGTCCGACGGGTGGCGCGAGCGCCTGGGCGCGGACATGGCCGCCATGAGCGCGCGCGAGCTCATCGGCCCGCTCTTCGCCCTGCTCCTGGACCCCGAGGAGGTGGTGCGCTGGCGCGCCGTGACCGCCCTGGGGGCCACGGTGGCGCGCATGGCCGATGCGGACATGGAGCGGGCCCGCGTGGTCATGCGCCGGTTTCTCTGGCACATGAACGAGGAGTCGGGCAACGTGGGCTGGGGCATTCCCGAGGCCATGGGCGAGGCCATGGCCCGCCATCCGCGCCTGGCCGACGAGTACCATAAGAACCTGGCCTCCTACGTGCAGTGCCCCGAGTGCCTCGGCGACGACAACTACATGGACCATCCGCCGCTTCGCCGCGCCACCTACTGGGGGCTGGCGCGGCTGGCCCAGGACCGGCCCGAGCTGGTGTGCCACGCGGCCGCCGAACTCGTCTCCGCCCTGGACGGCGAGGAGGACCCCCTGAGCAGGGGGCTGGCCTGCCTGGCCCTGGGCCTCATGGGCCAGCGGTCCGCCGCCCCGCGCCTCGAGGAGCTGGCCCGAAGCACCGACCCCCTGGACCTGTACTGGAACGGGGACCTCAAGCAGACCACACTGGGCGAGCTGGCCGCCGAGGCCCTGGCCGCCCTGGGACAAGGAGCGGCAGAGTGAAGGACGAACGCGGCCTGTACTATCTCCCGAGCATGCAGGATCGGGACGTGCGCATGTACGTGCGCGAGAGCGAGGAGGGGGAGCTGGAATTCAGGCTCTTCAACAAGAATTTCCCCGAGGTCTGGGAACGCCACGAATGGTTGTCCCTGGACGTGGTGCGCACGGCGGCGCGCATGTACAAGAACGCCGAGCGCAACCCCCTGGCCCTGTACGACGAGGCCGTGGCCAGGCGGCTCCTCCAGGACGAGGGCCGCTGACGCCGGATTCCTCGCCGGTTTATCTTCCCCCGCCTTGGGCCGTTGGCCTGATTGTCCGCGCATCCCCGCGTGTCTCCTGGCGTTTTGCCTTTCGCCCGGAACCGCTAATTTTCCTTGACTCATTCTCAGTAATAGTTATTATTAACTTACATCGACCACGGCTCGAGCCTCCTCATATGCCTGCCGCGGTATGATGAAGTATCCATGCTGGCCCGGCGGTTGCGCCGCCGGGCGAATTTCAGGGCGACCGGGTTCTCCCCGGGGCCAAGGAGGAGCGAGATGGGACAGCTCAAGAGATTCAGGGACCTGGAAATAGATTGGGAGATGGCCCCCGAGGACGCCGTGGCCCTGTACCTGGAATGGGGCAACACCGGCTACGGCGGGAGCTATGAGAACCGCGTCAAGAGCAGGGACGACTATTCCAACTATTTCGTGGTCTACAATTGGGACGAAAAGCCCAAGGCCTGTCTGGTGCGCCGCAATTCCGACGGGGCCGAGGACCTGGCCTGCCTGCCCATTCCGGACGACGTGTCCAGGTCTTTCCGCAGGGAAATGGGTTCGCTCAAGGGCGTTTACAAGGTGGACACGGACATCCGCCGCTGGCTCGAAGCCGAACTGTACGAATGACCCCGCGGGGATGCCGCGAGGGGATGGCCAAGGCCGGAAGCACAGCTTCCGGCCTTTATTTTTGTCTGTCTCCCGGGGCCCTGCGGGCCGGGAAAAAGTGCTTGCGCTGGCGGCTGGCGGGTGTATTGTTGCAAGGAATCAGTTTTTCTTTCGGTTTCTGAGCGCGCGGCGGGGTGATGCGCGCGTACTGTCACGGACTTTTTTGATTATGCCGACACCTTTCTCCCGGGGGCGACCTTGGGGGAGTTTTCTGGTCGCCATCGGACGGGTTCTTTTTAGTCAATGCATACGGGTATTTTGGGTTGACAAAAAAGCGGATTCTCCCTAGCGTCCAGTAGGCTTTTTTGTTGTGAATTTGTTCACGACGTGCCGGGGTTGTGCGGGGGCACGTTAAAAAGGCCGGGATAAGCTGCGACCGACGCCATTCCTCAGGGGTGGGTCCGGGGCGGCTGCTTTTGATGAGGCAGAAACACCTATTCAGACAATGGAGGTAGAAGAATGGCGAAACATGCAACTCCGTTGTTGGACCAACTGGAGACTGGGCCCTGGCCCAGCTTCGTGTCCGACATCAAACAGGAAGCCGCTCACAGGCATGAGAATCCCGATGGCATCGAATACCAGATTCCCGTGGACGTCTGCGACGACCTTCTGGGTGTGCTGGAGATGTCCTACGAGGACGGCGAGACCCACTGGAAGCACGGTGGCATCGTGGGCGTTTTCGGCTACGGCGGCGGCGTCATCGGCCGGTACTGCGACCAGCCCGAGCAGTTCCCCGGTGTGGCCCACTTCCACACCATGCGTGTGAACCAGCCCTCCGGCAAGTACTACACCACCGAGTTCCTGCGTAAGCTCATGGACCTCTGGGACTTCCGCGGCTCCGGCCTGACCAACATGCACGGCGCCACCGGCGACCTGGTCTTCCTGGGCACCACGACTCCCCAGCTCGAGGAGATCTTCTGGACCCTGACCCATGACCTGGACACCGACCTCGGCGGTTCCGGCTCCAACCTGCGTACCCCGGCGACCTGCCTGGGCGAGTCCCGCTGCGAGTTCGCCTGCTACAACACGCAGGAACTGTGCTACAACATGACCAACGAGTTCCAGGACGAGCTGCACCGTCCCGCGTTCCCGTACAAGTTCAAGTTCAAGTTCGACGGCTGTCCCAACGGCTGCGTGGCTTCCATCGCCCGTTCCGACTTCTCGGTCATCGGCACCTGGAAGGACGACATCAAGATCGACCAGGCCGCCGTGCAGGCTTACGTCAAGGGCGAGTTCGCTCCCAACGCGGGCGCGCACTCCGGCCGCGACTGGGGCCCGTTCGACATCCAGAAGGAAGTCGTGGACCTCTGCCCCACCAAGTGCATGAGCTGGGACGGCTCCAAGCTGTCCATCGACAACCGCGAGTGCTACCGCTGCATGCACTGCATCAACACCATGCCCCGCGCCCTGCGCATCGGCGACGATCGCGGCGCTTCCATCCTGGTGGGCGCCAAGGCCCCCATCCTGGACGGCGCGCAGATGGGTTCCCTGCTTGTCCCCTTCGTCGAGGTCAACGCCCCGGATTACGAAGAGGTCAAGGCAGTGGTCGAGAACCTGTGGGATTGGTGGATGGAAGAGGGCAAGAACCGCGAGCGCATCGGTGAGACCATCCGCCGCCAGGGCTTCCAGAAGATGCTGGAAGTCACGGGCATCAAGGCCGACGCCCGCCACGTTCAGGAGCCCCGCACCAACCCCTACATCTTCTGGAAGGAAGAAGATGTGGACGGCGGCTGGGAGCGCGACATCAACGAATTCCGCAAGAGACACCAGAGATAGGGGGTGTAGAAAATGGCATTCATTTCCACTGGGTATAATCCCGCAAAACCGATGGAAAACCGTATCACGGACATCGGTCCCAAGTACTTTGGTGACTTCCTGCCGCCTGTCATCAAGAAGAACTTCGGCAAGTGGCTGTATCACGAGATCATCGAGCCGGGCATCCTGATGCACAAGGCCGAGAGCGGCGACGAGGTCTACACCGTGCGCTGCGGCGGCGCCCGCCTGATGTCCGTGACCCACGTGCGCGAGATCTGCGACATCGCCGACAAGTACAGCGGCGGTCATCTCCGCTACACCACCCGCAACAACATCGAGTTCATGGTCGAGTCCCTGGACGAGGCCAAGGCCCTCAAGGCCGAGCTCAACAGCCGCAAGTTCGACGGGGGCTCCTACAAGTTCCCCGTGGGCGGCACCGGCGCGGGCATCACCAACATCGTCCACACCCAGGGTTGGGTCCACTGCCACACCCCGGCCACGGACGCTTCCGGTACGGTCAAGATCGTCATGGACGAGGTCTTCGAGGAGTTCGGCGCCCACAACATGCCCGCTCCCGTGCGCATCTCCATGGCTTGCTGCCTGAACATGTGCGGCGCGGTGCACTGCTCCGACATCGCCATCCTGGGCTACCACCGCAAGCCGCCCATCATCGACCACGAGTACCTGGACAACCTGTGCGAGATTCCCCTGGCCGTGGCCGCCTGCCCCATGGGCGCCATCCGTCCCTCCAAGACGGAACTCAACGGCAAGGAGTACAAGACCGTCGCCATCAAGAACGAGCGCTGCATGTTCTGCGGCAACTGCTACACCATGTGCCCCTCGCTGCCCTTGGCCGACAAGGAAGGCGACGGTCTGGTCATCATGGCCGGCGGCAAGATCTCCAACCGCATCAGCAACCCGAAGTTCTCCAAGGTCGTGGTTGCGTTCATCCCCAACGAGCCCCCGCGTTGGCCCACCCTGGCCAAGGTCATCCGCCAGATCGTGGATGCCTACGCCAAGGACGCCAACAAGTACGAGCGTCTGGGCGACTGGGCCGAGCGCATCGGCTGGGAGCGCTTCTTCGAGAAGTGCGGCCTGGAGTTCACCGAGCATCTGATCGACGACTTCCGCGATCCGGCCTACTACACGTGGCGCCACACCACGAACTTCAAGTTCTAGTCCAATAAACCGGGGCGCGGGGGTGACCCCGCGCCCCAACTACTTGCAAGGGGTGCGACATGCCCATTGATATGAGTACCGCCAAACAGCAGATCATCGACTTCTGCCATTCCAAGAGCAAGACCAAGTTCTATTTCAACGATTTCCTGCAGGTGTTCCCGGACGCCAAGGCCCGTGAAGTGAAGAAGGTCCTCACCTCTCTTGTCAACGAGGAAATCCTGGTGTTCTGGTCCTCCGGGTCCACCACCATGTACGGCCTCAAGGGCGAGGGCAAGCAGGCCGCGTCCGAGGGCGAAGAATAGTCTCCTTGCGGCTTGTGCCGGCCCTTGCGCCGACGCGTGGCCGCATCAAGGGATAGCGCCGGTTCTTACGGGTCCGCCTCGCGGGGGACCCGAAGAATCGGTTTTTCATTCTCAAGCAGCCAGCGAGCCGAGCCATGCCGCGCCCCCGCATCATCGTCACCGGCCTCAGCGGAGGCGCGGGCAAGACCATCTGTTCCCTGGGGCTGGCCCGGGCCTTTGCGGACCGGGGCCTCGCCGTGGCGCCCTTCAAGAAGGGGCCGGACTACATCGACGCGGTCTGGCTGGGCCTGGCCGCCGGGCGGCCCGCCTCCAATCTCGATCCCCATTTCATGTCCCCGGAGACCATCCGGGCCCTGTTCGCGCAGCGCGCCGAAGGCGCCGACCTCTCGCTCGTCGAGGGCAACCGGGGCCTGTACGACGGGCTGGACGCCGAGGGCAGCTGCTCCACGGCGGAGCTGGCGCGCATCCTGGGCGCGCCCGTGGTCCTGTCCATGGACTGCACCAAGACCACGCGCACGGCAGCGGCCATCCTGGCCGGGGTGGCCGGGTTCGAGGAAGGGGTCAACCTGACCGGGGTGATCCTCAACCGCACCGCCGGAGAGCGCCACCGCTCCATCCTGCGCCAGGCCATAGAGCGCTACACCGACGTGCCCGTGCTGGGCGCGCTGCCCAAGCTGGACCCGGACCCCATTCCCGAGCGCCACATGGGCCTGGTCTCCAACCGCGAATACGGCGACCAGGAGGCCATTCTGGGCGGGCTGGCCCGGGTCCTGGCCGAGAACTGCGACCTGGACCGCATCCTGTCCCTGGCCCAGGCCGCACCGGACATGCCCGACCCCGTCCCCCTGTGGGCGGAGGAGCCCCAGCCCCGGGACGTGACCATCGGCTACGTGCGCGACGCGGCCCTGTGGTTCTATTACGAGGAGAACCTCGAGGCGCTTTCACGCGCGGGCGCGGATCTGGTGGAACTGACGCTGCTTGCGGACGACCCATGGCCGGAAATCCACGGCCTGTACCTGGGGGGCGGATTTCCAGAAACCCAGGCCGGGGCCCTGGCCGCCGCCTCGGGCGTGCGCGAGCGGGTGCGCGGCCTGTGCCGGGCCGGGCTGCCCGTGTACGCGGAATGCGGCGGGTTCATGTACCTTTCAGAGAGCGTGTCCTGGAACGGGTCCGAGCTGCCCATGGCCGGGGTCCTGCCCGTGAAGGTCGACGTTTGCGAGCGGCCGCGCGGGCTGGGCTACGTGCGGGCCACGGTGCGCGCCGAGAATCCCTTCCACCCACTGGGCGCGGAAATCCAGGGCCACGAATTCCATTATTCCTGCTGCGCGGCCGGGCCGGGGACCGGAAACCGCCCGCCCCTGGTCCTGTCCATGGACCGCGGCCAGGGCATGCTGGACGGGTGCGACGGGTGGCTTGCGGACAACACTTTCGCCTCCTATACTCATATCCATGCCCTGGCCTGCCCCTGGTGGGCCGGAAACTTCGTGCGCGCGGCACGCGCCTTCAAGGCCCGGGCGTCAGTCTGACCCCGGCCAAGCACGGGATGGCGGACTGATGCGATTTGCCGTTCTTTCCGATGTGCACGCCAACCTCGAGGCCCTCACGGCAGTGCTCCAGGACCTGGACCGCCAGGACGTGGAGCGCATCTTTTTCCTGGGCGACGCCGTGGGCTACGGCCCGGACCCTGAACCCTGCGTGGCGCTCTTGCGCGAACGCGGCGCGGCCTGCGTCTTGGGCAACCACGAGCACGCCCTGATTCGGCCCGCGGCCCGGGCCTGGTTCAACCCCTCGGCCAGGCAGGCCGTGGACGTCGCCGTGGGCCAGGCCTCCGAGGACAGCCTGGCCTGGATGCGCACCCTGCCGTCCTCCCTGGCCTTCGGGCGCTACCGCTTCGTGCACGGGTTCCCCAGGGACAACGCCTTTCTCTACCTCTACGCCACGGACGAAGAGCGCCTCAAGCGGGGGTTCACCGACATGGGCGAGGACCTCTGCTTCGTGGGACATAGCCACATGCTGGAGCGGGTGGTCTGCGACGCGGTGGGCGTGCGGCGCCTGCCGCTGATGCTGGGGGTCACGGCCCTGGACCCGTCGCTCAGGCACATCGTGAACGTGGGCAGCGTGGGCCAGCCCCGCGACGACGTGGACTACCGCGCCAAATACGCCGTGTTCGACGAGGCCGCCTGGACCCTGGAGATGCGCGCCGTGGACTACGACTGGCGCGCCGTGGCCCGGCGCATCCGCGAGCTGGGCATCCCCTCCACCTATGCGAACCGGCTGGCCGGGCCCGGCAATCTGTAGCGGGCCGTCCATACAATGCGATCTGCTTCGTTGCCGCGGGAAATGCAAACCCTCACGTACGGGAAGTACGTTTCGGTCTTGCAGTTCCCTTGCGCCTTGCATCTCGCACAGTCTGAACGGCCCGCAATCAAGGAATTGGGAATAATCGACTAGGGGGCGTTCGTGCGGCGCATCGGCAAATACGAGGTTCTGGGCCTGCTCGGGCGCGGGGGCATGGGCGCGGTGTACAAGGTCCGCCACCCCGGCCTGGGGCTTGTCGCGGCCCTGAAGGTTCTGGCCCCTTCGGACATGCTCGCGGCCGTGGTGGGCGGGGCCGAACTGGAGCGCCGCTTCCTGGCCGAGGCCCGGGCCATGGCCGGGTTGCGCCACGACAACGTGGCCCGGGTTTTCGACCTGGACCGGGACGGGGACGGCCGCCCGTTCTTCGTGTTGGAATACTGCTGCGACAACGTGGGCGCGCTCATCGGCGAGACCTACGAGGTGGAGGCCGCCACCCGCGTCCTGCCTCTGGCGCGCGCGGCGGGCATCGCCCGGCAGACCCTGCTGGCCCTGGAGCGGCTGCACGCCGGGGGCATGGTCCACCGCGACGTGAAGCCCTTCAACCTGCTGCTTACCGAGACGGGCGGCGTGCGCCTCATCGACTTCGGCCTGTCGCGGCTGCGCGGGGAGCGCATGCGCCTGCACGGGGCCGAGCAGGTGGGGTCCCCGTACTACGCGGCCCCGGAGCAGGAGGCCGACCCCGAGGCCGCGGACGCGCGTGCGGACCTCTATTCCGTGGGCGTGACCCTCTGGCGCATGCTCACGGGGGGCCTGCCGCAATGCGGACGCGGCCTGCCCAGCCAAATGAACCCTGACCTGGACGCGGACTGGGACGCCTTCCTGGCCCGATCCATGGCCGCCGATCGCGCAGAGCGTTTCGCTTCGGCCAGCGGAATGATCCGGGCCCTGGACGCCCTGGTGGCCGCCTGGGAGGAGCGCACGGCGGGAACCTGCGCCCTGGCCCCGGCACCTGCGGCGCCCGAAGGGAACAATCCGGTTTCACGGCCTCGCGGTGAACCCCTGCGCACGGGGCCCAGGGTGGGGCCGGAGCGCTTCGGCCTGGACGCGCTCTGGCGGCCGCTGGCCTATGCGCCTCAGGATTTCGAGGCCCGGGGCGGGGCCGTGCTGCACCGGGCCACGGAGCTGGTCTGGGAACGCGAGGGGTCTTTGTATCCCCTGGACTGGCACGAGGCCCGGGCCTACGCGGCCGGGCGCAACCGGACATTGGCCCCGGGCGAGGCCCCCTGGCGGCTGCCCACGGTGGAGGAGCTGGCCAGCCTGCTCATGCCCGTGGCCCATGGCCGGGATTACTGCGTGGCCCCGGTGTTCGAGACCCGGGGGCCGCGCCTGTGGTCCGCGGACCTGCGCACCTGGACCCAGGCCTGGAGCGCCGACGCCGAGCTGGGCTTCATCTCCCGCCACGACCTGACCTGCCGCAACCACGTCAGGCTCGTCCGTTCATCCCGCTAGTAGAACAGGGCCGCCATGGCCGTGAGCAGCACCAGGTAGAGCAGGGACAGGGGAATACCGGCCCGCAGGAAGTCGCGGCTGGAGTAGCCCCCGGGGCCCATATACAGGGCGTTGACCTGGTGGGTGGGCAGCATGAAGGAATTGGACGCGCCCAGGGCCACCACCAGGGCGGCGGTGCGCGGGTCCAGGCCGATATGGGTGGCCATGCCCACGGCCAGGGGCACGAGGAGCGCCACGGTGCCCACGTTGGAGACCACCAGGGTGAACAGGCAGGACAGCAGCGCCAGGATGAACAGCAGAACCACGGGCGGAGGGGTGCCCAGGACCTGCATCAGGTGCCCGGCCAGCCAGGCCGCCGCGCCCGTGGACTGCATGGCCCCGCCCAGGGGGATCAGCCCGCCCAAGAGGAAGATGGTCCGCCAGTCCACGCTGCGGTAGGCCTCGTCCACGCTGAGCACCCGCGTGAGCAGCATGCCCACGGTCCCGGCCATGAGGCACACGGACAGGGGCAGGTTAGTGATCAGCACCAGGGCCATGGACAGGGCGAAGCAGAGAACGGCCCGGGTGGCCAGCTCCGGGTGCAGCACCTCGTGGTCCAGGGACTGGGCGAAGATCAGGTTCCGGCCCGGCCGCATCTTGTGGTAGCTCTCCCAGGCCCCGTGGATGAGCACCGTGTCCCCGGCGTGGGCCACCATGTCCAGGAAGCCCTCGTGGTGCACGTCGTTGCCCCGGATGATGGCCAGGGGCGTCATCAGGTAGTTGTGGCGGAAGCGGATGTCCCCGTAGGTCATGCCCACGAACTTGGAATGCGGCGGGATGAGCGCCTCCACCACGCCCACGTTGTCGTCGGAGAGAATCTCCGAGAAGCTCCCGGGCCCGGGGCGGGCCGTGAACCCGTGGGTCTCGCAGAGCAGGCGCACCTTGTCCTCGGGCCCGTAGGCGGCGAGCACGTCCCCGGCGCGCACGTGCATGACCCGGTCCGGCGGCGCGGTGAGGCCGTGGGCCGGGCCCTTGAGGGCCACGGTGTGCAGGCCGAAGCCCTGGCAGAGGTCCATGATCATGAAGGTTGTCCCAAGCTTGTGCGGGGCCTGGATCTCGTACAGCTGGCCCAGCTCGGGGTAGAAGGTCGTGGGGTCCTGGGGCGGCCGCGCCGCGCCCGGGGCCACCCGGGGCAGCACGTGGCGCCCGGCCAGCATGAAGTAGAGGATGCCCGCCGCCACCAGCACCAGGCCCACGGGGGTCACGCTGAACAGCCCGAAGGGCTCGATGCCGAAGGGCTTGATGATGTCGTTGAGCATGATCAGGGGGCTGGTGCCCACCAGGGTGATGGTGCCGCCCAGGATGGCGCAGAAGCCCACGGGCATCAGCAGCTGGGACAGGGGGATGCCCGACTGCCGCGACAGCCGCCGCATGGCCGGGAGGAACAGGGCCGCGGCCCCGGTGTTCTGCATGAAGCTGGAGATCAGGGCCACGGTCCCGGCCAACAGCACCAGGATGCGGCTGCGGCTGCGCCCCGCCAGGGTCATGAGGGGCCGCATGATGCGCGTGGTGATGCCCGTGTGGTCCAGGCCCCGGCTCATGATGATCACCGCCAGGATGGAGATGACCGCGTTGCTGGACAGGCCCTGGAAGGCCGTGCGCCCGTCGCTGATGCCCAACAGGGGCAGGCAGACCATGACCAGGATGGCGGTGACGTCCACGCGCAGCCATTCCGTGGTGAACAGGAAGACGGTCAGGGCGACGAGGCCCAGGACCAGGGCCATGTCGGTGGTGAAGAGGGGGAGGGTTTCCTGCACGTGCGGCGCGCTCCTTGCTGCTGTGGTCGGATGATGCGCCGTCTATGTTAGTCTTTTTTCATGGGCGCGCGCAACGGTGGTTTCTGGACGGGTTTCATGTGGTAGACCGTGTCCGAAACCGTGAGGCCCTCCATGACGGGGGCCAGATCGCCGGAGGCGGCCTCCACGCGCGCGGCGAAGAGTTTCACGCCATGGGCGTACAGGGCCAGGTCCAGGGCGTTGTCCGCCATGATGCGCTCCACCAGGGCCGGGTCCAGGTCGGCGGCCCCGGGCCGGGAGGCGTTGACGTTCCAGCTGGTGATGGGCGGCGGCTCGAAGCCGAAGGTCAGGGCCAACAGGGCGTAGCTCCAGGCGAATTCCTCGGCCAGGCCCACGAAGTCCATGGCCTCGAGGTTGTCCAGGGCCCGGTCCAGGTCCGCCCTGTCCGCCGGGGCGGCGTAGTCCCGGGGCCGCCCCAGGGAGGCGAGGGCCTTGGTCATCATGTTCCGGGCCAGCCTGGGGTCGTTGCAGCCCAGCGCCTCGGGGAGGCTCAGGTCGAAGCGGCCCACGCGGGTCTGCACGTAGTTGCTCTGGGTGATGAAATAGTAGCAGGACAGGAACCGCTCCACCGGATGGCGCAGGAAGGTCATGGCCGACCGGGGCCCGGTGCGCGCCAGGGCCCGCTCCCAGAGGGGGAAGAGGTGGTGCGGGTGGCCCGAGACGACGAGGGGCCTCACCGCGTCCACCCGCTCCAGGAACGGCCCCGCGTCCGCGCCCTCGTGGGTGGGCAGGGCGCAGGAGGCCTCGGGGCCGAAGGCCTGTTCCAGGAGGCGCACCACGGTGGTCCCGGCGGTCTTCATGACGTGGAAGAAGAAGATGTCCTGTGCAAGGGTGGGGGCGTCCATGGGCCCAGGATAGACGCAAAGGCGTGCAAAGGGAACCGTGCGGCTTGCCTCCGGCCGCCGCATGGGGTAGCCAACGGAATCCCGAAAAGACGAGGAGGGTCGAGGGCATGAATGAAGCCGAGCGCATTTCCAAGCGCACGTTCTGCGAGCGGTGCGGCACCTGCTGCCTGAAGGGCGGGCCCGCGCTGCACAAGGCGGACCTGCGCTTGTTCGAGTCCGGAATCCTGAACTACGGCAACGTCTACACCCTGCGCGCCGGGGAGATGGTCCAGGAGCAGATCAAGGGCGGCCTGGCCCCGCTGGCCGAGGAGATCGTCAAGATCAGGGGCGTGGGCGAGAACCGCTGGACCTGCGTGCTCTACGACAACGACGCCAAGGCCTGCACCATCTACGAGGAGCGGCCCGAGGAGTGTCGGATATTCAACTGCTGGGCCCCCGAGGATCTGGCGGCCATGTACGCGAAGGACCGCCTCACCCGGGCGCATATCGTGCCCCCGGACAGCGCCCTGGCCGAACTCGTCCGCACCCACGAGGCCGAGGTGCCCTACGCGGCCCTGGAACCCCTGGCCTACGCCTTCCTGGACGGTGACCGGAAAGCCGGAGCCGAACTGGTGGACAAGGTGGTCTGGGACGCGGCCTTCCGCTCGGCCTTCGCCGAAAAGACCAACACCGGGCCGGAACTGGAGTTCCTCTTCGGCAGGCCCCTGAACCGCACCCTGGTCCAGTACGGCCTGGAGGTGGCCAGGGAAGCCGACGGCTACACCCTGCGCAAGCAGTCCTGAATCAGGACCCGAATTGATCTTCAGCGCGCGCCCCCCGGGGCGCGCGTTTTTTTTATGCTATTGCTGCAGGCCGTCCCAAAATAGTGAGATGCAAGGCGCAAGGGCAATACAAGACCGACGCGTATCCCAATACGCGAGGTTTTGTATTGCCCGCAGCAACGCGGCAGATCGCTGTTTTGGAACGGCCTGCTACGTGTCGGAGAGGAAGAGGGTGACGAGGGTCAGGACCAGAAACAGCGCCGAGGACACGGCCAGCACCCCGAAGCTCGACCCCCTGCGGCGGCCCAGCACGAAGAGCAGCGAAGCGGCGGACAGGTACAGCAGGCTGTAGCCCAGGGTCAGCCCCGCGCACCAGGCCAGGCCGTAGTGGCGCTCCAGCAGCGGGAAGCTCAGGCCCAGGGCCAGCATCCCGGCGGCCAGGCCCAGGAAGGCGTCGCGGCTGGCCAGGCTGTCCGCGCCCAGCAGGTCCTCGGCCAGGGGCCAGAGCACGAACAGCGTGAGGAATCCCTGCACGAACCACAGGCGCACGCCCAGCCCGTCCCCCGGGGCCAGGGGCTCGTAGGACGCGGCCAGCACCAGCCAGGTGGCGGCGAAGGCCGCCTTGGCCAGCAGCGTCCAGCCCCGAGTGAGGGCCAGGGCCGCGGCCGCCAGGTCCAGGCCCAGGAGGCAGGCCAGGAACACGCCCTGAGCGGCCAGGGCCGAGCCCGGGTCCGCGTGCAGCAGGATGGCGGCCAGGAATCCGCCCAGGAGGCCCAGGGCGGCCAGGGTCTTGCAATTCAGGCGCAGGGCCAGGACCAGGGCCAGGGCCACGGACAGGCCCATGCCCGCCAGCGCCGCCCAGTTCGGCACCAGGCCCGTGCCCGCCCAGGTGGCCAGGGGCGCCGTATAGAGCAGGACCAGCCAGCCCGCCGTGGACCAGGGAATGCGCCGCACCTCGCGCACCACCGGGTCCAGGGAGCGGCCGCACGACGGGCACAGGGCCGCGCGGGGATCGGTCACGGGCGTGGAGCAATGGGGGCAGCGCATGGCGGTTTCTCCCGGTTTGCGGCCAGTATACCGCAAGGCCCGGAGAGCGGCAACGCGCAGGAGCCGCTTCAGCCCTCTTCGTTCTCCAGGGTCAGGAAGAGCAGTTCGTCCATGGTTTCCACGAGGCCCGCGAACAGGCCGCCGTAGTCCATGTGCTGGCCGAACAGGGCCACGCGCTGTTCCGAGAGCACTTCCTCGGGGATGGCGTTGGCCGTGCCCGAGGTTGTCATGGCCAGGCGCTCGGAGAGCAGGTAGCCCGTGAGCCCGTGGCGGAACAGGGACAGGGTCTGCAGGAAGGCGTCCTTGCGCTCGTCCCAAAAGGCCCGCGCGCGCGGGGTGGGGGGCAGGTTCTGGGCCTGGCAGACCATGGAGTACAGGGCGTTGAGGCTGGACCCGGGGATGCCGCGCCGCCAGCCCAGCAGCCAGGAGTTGCGGGTAAAGAAGAGCATCTCCTCCATGCCCTCGCGGATGCTCTCCTCCAGCCCGGCCTTGGCCTCGGCCAGCTCCCGGCCGCCGGCCTCGTCGGGCCAGAGCCGGGGCAGGGCCGCCAGATCCCAGGCCGGGACGGCGGCGCGTTCGCCTGCGTCCAGGCCCGCCAGCTCGCGCAGCAGGTGCGCCAGCCAGCGGTTGGCGTCCGGGGAGGCCGGGGTCTCCAGGTGGGTGTAGCCCAGCACGTAGCGGCCCGTGCCGAAGGCCCCGTCCACAAGGCAGGGCTGGCCGGTCATGAAATGCGGCCACACGGACACGTCGAACTGGGTCTCCAGGTCGTCCAGGGCCTCGCGCGGGATGCTCGTCAGCGGCAAATCCGCCACCCAGAAGTCCGGGCCCGGGCTGTCGTAGGCCGCCAGCACGGTGACGTCCTCGCGCGGCTCGTACTCGAAGCGCGCCGGCCACCACACGGGCAAGAGCGGGGCCTGGGGCAGGTCGGGCGGGGTCAGGGGCGAATCCAGGTCCGGGCGCACGCGCATGTGCCCGCTCATGGCGTGCTGCAAACGGTCCGTGAAGGCCCGCCGCCGCCAGGGGCACAGCCCCAGGCCGCGCGGGCCCGTGAGCCCCAGGCCAGCGCCGCCGCAGAATCCGAAATACACGCCGCCCCCGGCCACGTAGTCGCGGATGGCGGCCACGCCCTCGGGGCCCAGGTTCTCGAACTTGCGCCGGGCCCAGCCCCCCGGGGCCACCAGGGCCGCCGGGGGCTTGCGCGCGAGCAGTCCCTGGGCTATTGCCTTGGCTCGCACGAGACGCAGGGGCAGGCCCATGGCCGAAAGGGCCCGCCAGGCCAGGAGTCCCCAGATGTGCGATTCGTCCCAGTAGATGTAGATGCTTGACATTGCTCGGGCGCTCATTAGGCTGTGGAGTCCGCGTGGCGCGGGCTGTTCGCGCGCCGTGCGCGTCCCGCAAGTCCTTCCCTTATGGAAATTTTCGTGGAAAGTGAAGACGAGGAGTGTTTGATGGCCACCAAGAGCCTGCCCAAGGGGTATGAGCCCGCCGAGGTCGAGGACCGCTGGCGCGAGTTCTGGATCAAGGAAAAGACCTTCACCCCGGACATGGACGCCGAGGGCGATCCCTACTCCATCGTCATCCCGCCGCCCAACGTAACCGGGCAGCTGCATATCGGCCACGCCCTGAACCTGACCCTGCAGGACATCCTCTGCCGCCACGCCCGCCAGCTGGGCAAGAAGGTGCTCTGGGTGCCGGGCATGGACCACGCGGGCATCGCCACCCAGAACGTGGTGGAGCGCAAGCTGGCCGCCGAGGGCCTGTCCCGCGAGGACCTGGGCCGCGAGAAGTTCGTGGAGCAGGTCTGGGAGTGGAAGGAGGAGTACGGCGGCAAGATCCTGAACCAGATCCGCCGCATGGGCGCGTCCGTGGACTGGACCCGCGAGCGCTTCACCATGGACGAGGGCCTGTCCCGCGCCGTGCGCGAGGTCTTTGTCTCGCTCTATGAACAGGGCCTGATCTACAAGGGCAACTACATCATCAACTGGTGCAACCGCTGCCACACGGCCCTGGCCGACGACGAGGTGGAGCACGCCGCGCACAAGGGCAAGCTCTACCACGTCAAGTATCCCCTGGCCGACGGCTCCGGCCACCTGGTCATCGCCACCACCCGCCCCGAGACCATGCTCGCGGACACGGCCGTGGCCGTGCACCCCGAGGACGAGCGCTTCAGCGCCCTCATCGGCAAACAGGCCGTGCTGCCCCTGGTGGGCCGCAAGCTGACCATCATCGGCGACAAGTACGTGGACCGCGAGTTCGGCACGGGCTGCCTGAAGGTCACCCCGGCCCACGACATGAACGACTGGGAGCTCGGGCGCACGCACGGCCTCGAAGTCATCAGCATGTTCGACGACACCGGGCACGTGAACGAGAACGCGCCCGAGGAGTACCGGGGCCTGTCCATCGTCGAGGCCCGCGAAAAGGTCGTGGCCGCCCTCGAGGAGCAGGGCCTGCTTCTGGAGATCCAGGAGCTCGACCACAACGTGGGCACCTGCTACCGCTGCAAGAACGTGGTGGAGCCCCACGTCTCCACCCAGTGGTTCGTGGCCGTGAAGCCCCTGGCCGAAAAGGCGCGCAAGGCCGTGGAAGGCGGCCGGACCAAGATTTTCCCCTCGTCCTGGGACAAGACCTACTACCATTGGCTGGACAACATCCGCGACTGGTGCATCTCGCGCCAGCTGTGGTGGGGCCACCGCATCCCGGCCTGGACCTGCCAGGAGTGCGGCGAGCTCGTGGTGGCCAAGGACGATCCCACGTCCTGCCCCAAGTGCGGCGGCGCGCTGGTGCAGGACGAGGACGTGCTGGACACCTGGTTCTCCTCGGCCCTGTGGCCCTTCTCCACCATGGGCTGGCCCGACAAGACCGAGGAGCTCAAGACCTTCTATCCCACGTCCTGCCTGGTCACGGGCTTCGACATCCTGTTCTTCTGGGTGGCGCGCATGATGATGATGGGCATCCAGTTCATGGATGAGGTGCCCTTCGACCATGTCTACATCCACGCCCTGGTGCGCGACGCCGAGGGCAAGAAGATGTCCAAGTCCACGGGCAACGTCATCGATCCCCTGCAGATGTGCGACAAGTACGGCACGGACAGCCTGCGCTTCACCCTCACGGCCTTCGCGGCCATGGGCCGGGACATCAAGCTCTCCGAGGAGCGCATCGAGGGCTACCGCCACTTCATGAACAAGATCTGGAACGCCGCGCGCTTCGCCCTCATGAACCTGCCCGACGCCGTCCCGCAGGCGGACCTCGCCAAGGCCGCCGCCGTGTACCACCGCTGGATTCTGACGCGCCTGGAGGACATGAAGGACGAGGTGGCCGAGGCCATCGCGGCCTACCGCTTCAACGACGCGGCCCAGGGCATCTACCGCTTCACCTGGAGCGAGTTCTGCGACTGGTACCTGGAGCTCATCAAGGGCGACCTGTCCGGGGACGACGAGGCGGCCAAGGCCACGGCCCAGGCCGTGCTGCACACCGTGCTCTCGGAGCTGCTGGTGCTGGCGCACCCCATCATGCCCTTCATCACCCAGGAGATTTACGCTACCCTGCCCGGGCACGAGGGCGCGAACCTGGCCCTGGAGCCGTACCCCGTGCGGCGGCCCGGATTGCGCGACCAGGCCGTGGCCGCGCGCATGGAGCTCCTGCAGGGGGTCATCACCAGCGTGCGCGCCATCCGCGCGGAGCTGAACATCAAGCCCTCCCTGGAACTGGACCTCCTCGTGCGCACCGTGAGCGACGAGGACGCGGCCTTCCTGCTGGACCACCAGGACATCGTGCAGTCCCTGGCGCGGGTCAAGAGCGTCAGCGCCGGCGGCGACGTCGTCGGGCCCAAGGCCTCGGCTTCCAACGTGGTGCAGGGCAACGAGCTGTTCGTGCCGCTCACCGGGGCCGTGGACTTCGAGGCCGAGCTGGCGCGCCTGGACAAGGAAATGGCCAAGGTGGAAAAGACCCTCTCGGGCGTGGAAAAGAAGCTGGTCAACCCCGGGTTCGTGAACAACGCGCCCGAGGCCGTGGTGGCTGGCGAACAGGCCAAGGCCGCCGAGTTCCGCGAAAAGATCGCCAAGCTCGGCGACCTGCGCAAGCGCCTGGCCGACGCCGCGAGCTAGGCCCTGGGAGAGAGCGGGGCTCTGCCCCGCACCCCGCCCAAGGGGGTTACCCCCTTGGGAATCCCTATCTGGGGGTGGGGTGCCCGTTATCCACCCCCTATAAAGGTTTTTGGGGAGGGGGATGAGGGCCCGGGGGAAGGGGGAACCCCTTTTTTTCTTTGGAAAAAGGGGTTCCCCCTTCCCCCGGAGAAAAATAACAACCAAAGGATGTCCGAGCATGGCTGACGTGTATCTCATAGGGGCCGGACCCGGCGATCCCGGGCTGCTCACCGTGCGCGCCAAGGAACTGATCGAGACGGCGGACGTGCTGGTCTACGATTATCTGGCCAACGCGGAGTTCCTGGACTACGCCAAGCCCGGCGCGGAGATCCTCTACGTGGGCAAGAAGGGCGGGGACCACACCCTGCCCCAGGACAAGATCAACGACCTCCTGGTGGAAAAGGCCCGCGAGGGCAAGACCATCGCGCGTCTCAAGGGCGGCGACCCGTACGTGTTCGGGCGCGGCGGCGAGGAGGCCGAGGAGCTGGTGGCCGCGGGCCTGACCTTCGAGGTCGTGCCCGGCGTCACGGCGGGCGTGGCCGCTGCGGCCTACGCGGGCATCCCGGTGACGCACCGCGAGCACACCACGTCCGTGTGCTTCATCACCGGCCACGAGGACCCCACCAAGGAGCAGAGCGGCCACAACTGGGACGTGTACGCCAAGTCCACGTCCACCCTGGTCTTCTACATGGGCGTGGGCAACCTGCCTATGATCGCGGACAGGCTCATGGCGGGCGGCCGCGACCCCAAAACCCCGGCGGCCCTGGTGCGCTGGGGCACGCGCTGCAACCAGGAGTCCATGGTCGCAACCCTGGACACCGTGGCCGAGGAGGCCGCGCGGCGCGGGTTCAAGGCCCCGAGCATCATCATCGTGGGCGGGGTCTGCGGCCTGCACGACAAGCTGGCCTGGTTCGAGAAGCGGCCGCTGCTGGGCAAGGGCGTGGTGGTCACGCGCGCGCGGGAGCAGGCCAGCGGCTTCGCGGACACCCTGCGCGACATGGGCGCGTGCGTGCTGCAATTTCCCACCATCCGCATCGATCCCCTCGCCGACGACTCGCTCGTGCGCGAGGCCGTCGCGGAGCTTTCCGGCTACGACTGGCTGGTGTTCACCTCGGTGAACGGGGTGGCCCGGTTCTGGGACGTGCTGGACGCGATGGGCATGGACGCCCGGGCCCTGGGCGGTCGCAAGGTGGCGGCCATCGGCCCGGCCACGGCCGAGGCCTTGGCGCAGCGCGGCGTGCGCGCGGACTTCGTGCCCGAGAAATACGTTGCCGAGTCCGTGGTGGGGGGCCTCACGGCCCTGGGCGTGGGCGCGGGAACGCGCGTGCTCATCCCCCGGGCGCGCAAGGCCCGCGAGGTGCTGCCCGAGGAGCTGACGGCGGCCGGGGCCGAGGTCGTGGTGCTGCCCGTGTACGACACGGGCCTGAACCAGGACGGCCCCGAGGAACTCGCCGCCCGCCTGGAGGCCGGGGAGGTGCACTACGTGACCTTCACCAGCTCGTCCACGGTGGAGAATTTCTTCCAGTTGCTTGCCCCGGACACGCTCAAACGCTATCCGGATGTCAGGCTGGCCTGCATCGGGCCGGTCACGGCCAAGACCCTGGCGGGTTACGGCTTCACGCCCCACATCCAGCCCGAGGACTACACCATCCCCGCGCTGGCGGCGGCCCTGGCCGCGGACAACTCCTAAGGTTCCGGAGAGACGCATGCCCCTCAAACTGGCGGTTCTGGTGTCCGGCGGCGGATCGAATCTGCAGTCCATCATCGACCGCATCGCGGACGGCGCGCTGGACGCCGAGATCAGGCTGGTGCTGTCCAACAAGCCCCAGGCCTTCGGCATCGAACGCGCCAAGAAGCACGGCCTGCCCACCGTGGCCCTGGACCACAAGGCCTACGCCACGCGCGAGGACTTCGACGCGGCCATGGTGGAGCACATCCGGGCCTCGGGCGCGGACGTGGTGGTGCTGGCCGGGTTCATGCGTATCCTGACGCCTACGTTCCTGGAGGCCTTCGAGACCATCGTGAACATCCACCCGGCGCTGCTGCCCAGCTTCCCGGGGTGCCACGGCCAGGGCGACGCGGCGGACTACGGGGTCAAGCTCTCGGGCTGCACCGTGCATTTCGTCAACGAGATCATGGACAACGGACCGGTGATCATCCAGGCGGCCGTGCCCGTGGTCCCGGGCGAGGACGGCGACGCCCTGGGCGCGCGCATCCTCGAATACGAGCACCGTATCTATCCCCAGGCCCTGCAATGGCTGGCCGAGGGGCGCATCAGCGTGCGCGGCAGGCACGTGTTCGTGGCCGACGCGGACCGGCCGGGGGCCGCGCCGCATGGCCCGGGGCTGGTCAATCCGTCCCTGGAGGAAGGCTTCTAGACCACGGAGGGAAAGGCCATGGCCGAGGAATTCCACTTCAGCCTGACGGCAGAGGAAAAGCAGGCTTTGAAGGACCTGGTGCGGCTGTCCATCGCCGCGCGCCTGTTCCCGGACCAGAACCTGACCCTGCCCCCCGCGCCCAACGAGAAGCTCTCCCGGCCCTTCGGGGCCTTCGTGACCCTGACCAAGGGCGGCCGCTTGCGGGGCTGCATCGGCAACGTGGTGGGCGAAGCCCCCCTCTGGGACACCGTGGGCCGCATGGCCTGCTCCGCCGCCTTCGAGGATCCCCGCTTCCAGCCCCTCGCGGCCGGTGAGTTCGAGGACCTGTCCCTGGAGATATCCATTCTCTCGCCTCTGTCCCTGTGCCCCGACCCGGTGCTGGTGGAGGTGGGCCGCCACGGCCTGCTCATCAGCCATCGCGGCCGTTCCGGCCTGCTCCTGCCCCAGGTTCCGGTGGAGTGGGGCTGGGACCGCGAGACCTTCCTTTCCCAGACCTGCCTCAAGGCGGGTTTGCCCCCCGACACCTGGAAATGCTCCGGTCCGGTCCTCTACTGGTTCGAGGCCGAGGTCTTTTGAATCCCCTTACGGGCTCTGGGCTCTCCGGGATACAGAGCTTTTTTTGGTGTTTCACGCCGAGTTGTCAACATGTGTATAAATGCGGTCAAAAAAATTTTTGTCCACAAAATTCGCATGCAAGATGGTAAGTTTGGCGCAAGCTCAGTTGCGGCCGTAAGCTTTTTTGCGAAATATCGTTATTTTTGATATTTTATAACTACCTGTTTTATAATGAGCTTTTTGCAAGACTGGTGGCCGTGGTGCCGGAAACCCGGCTGTACGCAAGGGCTGGCGGGGCATTCGGATTTGTCCCCGAAGGGGGGCGGGGCGTTGTGAATAATGCTCAGGGCCCGCCAGGCGGGGTTTGACAAGACTTGGCGCGGACAGCATAGGGGATTTCAGATGCTCTCTGCTCGCAGACATTCGTCTTATCCGGCAGGGGAGCCGTTTGGAGACGTTTGTACTTATCCACACTCTAGGAGGAACCCCATGTTCACGAAGACCCAGTTTATCGAGACCCTCAAGGACGAGCTGCCCGAGATTTTCACCACCAAAGCCGCCGCCGAAAAGGCCTTCGACGCCTTCTGCGGCCTGATCGCCGTCCAGCTGCAGGCTGGCGAGCGCCTGCGCCTGCCCGGCGTGGGTTCCTTCGACGTTGCCGAGCGCGCCGCCCGCACCGGCCGCAACCCCCAGACCGGCAAGGCCATCAAGATCCCCGCCCGCAAGGTCGTGAAGTTCTCCGTGGCCAAGGGCCTCAAAGAGAGCCTCTAGCCAGCCTGGTTTTGTCTGTAGAAAAAGGCCGCCGGTTTCATCCGGCGGCCTTTTTCTGCGTTCAGGGAATGGGGAGGCTCAGTCTTCTGCGGACGGCAGGCGCCCGGCCTTGGCGGCCACCCATTTCACCTGGCGGCAGATGCCCATGAGCATGTTGAATTCGAAGCGCCGCATGGGCCGCCCCGTGAGAAAGCGGCGCACCGGCAGCATCCAGTAGTCCGAATTGTCCTGTTTCAGATAGTCGATGGCCGCCAGGGCCTCCTGCATGTTGGCGAACAGGATCTCCAGCTCGTCGTGCCCGGCCAGGTTGGCCTCCGACGGCTCGGGAGCTGGCTCGGCGCGTTCCTCAAGCCCGGCGGCGAAGCATTCGTAGAGCACCACCAGCACGGCCTGGGCCAGGTTCAGGGAACTGGCCTCCGGCGCCGTGGGGATGGTCACCAGATGCCCGCAAATCTCGGTTTCCGCGTTGGTCAGGCCCCTGTCCTCGGGCCCGAAGACCACGGCCACGGAGCCGCCGGCGCGCTGTTGGGCGAGGATCTCGGCCGCCGCCGCGCGCGGGGACATCATGCCCCGTCGCCAGCCGCCCACGCGCGCCGTGGTGCCGAACACGTGGCTGAAGCCGACAAGTGCCGAGCCCAGGTCCGGCTCCACGCGCATGTTCCGGAGCAGCTCCACGCCCTGGGGCGTGGCCAGGGCTTCGGCGCGGCCCTGGTCCCAGTTGCGCGGGGCCACGGCGATCATCCGCGTGCAGCCCATGTTGGCGCAGGCGCGCGCGGCCGCGCCCACGTTCTCCGGGAACTTGGGCCGGAACAGGACTATGCTCGGAACGCTTGCCACGGCCTAGACGTTGAACCTGAATTCCACGATGTCGCCGTCCTGCACCACGTAGGTCTTGCCTTCCAGACGGTGCAGGCCCAGCTCCTTGGCCTTCTTGAAGTCCCCGGCCTTGAGGAAGTCGTCCCAGCCCAGGACGTCGGCGCGGATGAAGCCCTTCTCGATGTCCGAATGGATGGCCCCGGCCGCCACGGGCGCGGTGCTGCCCGCGCGCACGGCCCAGGCCCGGACTTCCTTCTCGCCCGCCGTGAGGAAGGTGATCAGGCCGAGCAGGCGGTAGGTGCGGGCGATGACCCGGTCCAGGGCCGAGTCCTCGATGCCCAGGTCGGACATGAACATCTCGCGCTCCTCGGGATCCTCGATCTCCGAAAGCTCGGCCTCCAGGGCCGCGGACACGGCCACGTGCTCCACCCCGGGCGCGGCCTCGGGCAGGGTGAAGTCCGCCAGCTTGTTCTCGCCCAGATTCCAGGCGTAGAGCACGGGCTTGGCCGACAGGAAGCGGAAGCCCTTCAGTTCCGGCGAGGCGGCCACCTCCGGGTCCTCGCGCAGGGGGCGCTCCGCCTCCAGCATGGCCATGGCCCGGGTCAGGGCTTCCTCTTCCTTGGGGTTCACCAGCTCGCGGTTCTTGCGCTTGTCCAGGGCCATGCGCTCCAGGCGCTTTTCGGCCACGGCCATGTCCGCCACTAGGAGGTCCGCCTCGATGGCCTGCATCTGCGCGGCCGGGTCGTTCATGCCCGTGAAGGCGTCCAGCACCGCCAAGAGGCAGTCGTAGGCCCGGATCTCCGACAGCACCCGGTCGCCCAGGCCGTCGCCCTTGCCCCCGCCGCCGGGGATGTCCAGGTATTCGATCTCGCTGTAGGTCACCTTCCTGGCGCTGAACAGCTTCTCCAGGGGGTCGAGCCGGGGCTCGGGCACCTTGACCATGGCCCTGCCGCCGCAGGTCGCCGCCTGCGGCCCGGCCAGGGCGGCGAACAGGCTGGACTTGCCGCTGCCCGCGAATCCGAAAATCGCCGTCTTCATGTTTGTCGCTCCCTCAAGTGAAGTGGTGAACGCCCATTATCCTTTTTCATGCCCGCTGTCCAAGTTTCGGGCGGAGGCCCCCCGCCCCCGGACCCCCACCCCCCGAAAAAGACCTTTTTATATGGCGTATTGGGCAGGGTGGGGGTATTGAGCGCTCACCCCATAGAAAGGTTTTCGGAGGGGGAAAGGGGGCGTGGGGGAAGGGGGGAACCCTTTTTCCCAAAAGGGTTCCCCCCTTCCCCCACATTACCCCAAGCGCAGCAAATGATGGAAAAAGGTCTGCACGAACTTGCCCGAGACCACGTCGGGCAGGGTGTACACGGGCGCGGGTTCCTCGGGGAATTTGGAGGTGAAAGCGAAGAACAGGTTGGCGGACAGCGTCTTGAGGGTTTTGGGCAGCTCCAGGACCACGGCCGGGTCGCGCAGCTGCGCGTCGCCCAGGTCGGCCATGCGGCAGGGCAGGGGCCGGGAGTCGAAGACCAGGCAGCGCCCGTCCTCGGACAGGGGGCAGAGGATGTCCCGTTCGCGGTAGCCCTCCCAGAGGCTGGCGGTGAGCGGCCCGGCCCCGTCGGGATTGTAGCCCAGCCTGCGCAGGGCGCGCCCGGCCTCTGCCGCGCGTTCGATGACCTCCTGGCGCTTGGCGCTGCCCAGGATCATGTTGATGGCGTGGGACAGGTACACGGCCTCCACCAGGGGCATGGTCACCAGGGACCGGCAGCAGGTGTCGGACCCCGCGCCGCAAAAGGCCTCCGGGTCCTCGCCCGAGGCGGCCAGCAGCCGGTCCACATCCTCCACGGCGCGCTCGTAGTCCGCGAAGAACGGGTACAGGTCCACCAGGTGCCTGGACTCCAGGGACGGGTCGCGGATGGTCAGCCTGCCTTCCTGCTTGCCGTAGCGGCGCACGAAACGCCACTGGGAGAAGTTCTGGGGCTTGGCGCGCAGGGGTTTCAAGGCCTTGCCCGCCAGCTTGTGGCCCAGGCCCCGGCGCAGGAGATAGGCATTGAGAACCGTGCCCGTGCGGCCGATGCCGTGGCGGCAGTGGATGAGCACCTTCTTGCCCAGGTAGATGGCCTCGTCCATCCAGTCCAGGGCCTTTTCCAACTCCTGGAGGTCCGGGGTCTCCTCGTCGGGGATGGGCAGGTAGTAGACCTCGAACCCGGACTGCTCCTCGTAGTCCTTCAGGTCGCAGAACTCGGCGCAGAGGTTCAGGATGCAGTCCACGCCCTGGGCGCGCAGGGAGTCCAGGGCCGCGTAGGACATGGGCGCGCCGCCCACGGCCAGATGCTCCGCCACCCAGTCGAGCGCGTAGGCGGGCTTGTCGCTCACAGGCTCTCCAGGAAGCGGTCCACCAGTTCCTGGACCTGGTCGTCGCCCGTGAGCGCCATGTCCATGAGCCGTGTCTTGCCCAGGAGCGTGCCGATGAGGGCCAAGCTGGCCTCGATCTTCACGGCCGGGGCGGCCATGAGGCGCGCGTCCAGCATGTCCCCGCGCGTGGTCACGCTGAATCCGGCGTCGGCCAGGATCTTGCGCACGAAATCCAGGCGCAGTAGGCGCTTGCCCACTTCGGCCCCGCCGCCCTTGAAGCGGAAGCCCACGTAGTTGGACTGCTCGTGGGGGCCGCACATGGTGTCGATGACCGCGAAGTGGTAGCCGAAGCGCATGAGCAGATGCATGTATTCCCGCGCCACCACGGCGTAGCTGGCCAGGGTCTTGGATTTCAGGCTCATGACGCCGCCGGACATGCGGTCGAACTCCTCCCAGTCGAAGGCCAGCAGGCTGCCGTCCCATTGCACGTCCGGGTGGTTCAGGCCCTTCCACAGGGCCTTGGACGCCGGGCTGGCGAAGTGCTCGGGGCGCACAGTGTCGGCGCGCGCGCCGTCCGGGGTCAGGCCGCCGCCCAGGTCCAGGACGTACATCACCAGGGGCAGGCCGCCGTCGAACAGCCGCGCCCGGGCCAGGCCCCGGCCGCCCTTGCCCACCAGGGAGAACATCTCGGCCACCCCGGTTTCGTGGCAGAAGCGCACCACGTCGTGGATGGAGCGGCAGTTCTTGGGCTGGAAGGCCTCGGCGTCGGGGTCCACGAGGTTCAGGGGCGAGACGTGGCGCATGACCTCGGCCATGCGCTTGTGGAAGGGCGTGTCCCGGCGCGCGGCGCGCCGCCCGGCGCGGCGCTTCAGTTCCGGCACCTCGCCCGCGTAGACGCGCCCCGTGTCCGCGTCCACGGTGACCACCACGCCCTCGCCCAGGTCGCGGGTGGCGAACTTGGCGTCCACTACCACGGGCAGGCCGAACTCCCGGGCCACGGACGCGAAATGGCTGGCCTTGGACCCCGTGTCCGTGACCACGGCTGCCAGGCGCTCCAGCACGCTGGCGTAGGCCGGGGACAGGGTGTCGGCCACCAGCACGCAGCCCTGGGGCACGGAGTCCAGGTCCGAAAGGCGCATGGGCCGGTGCACGGGCCCCAGGCCCACGCCCGGGCTGGCCGGCAGGCCCGTGAGCAGGGGCTCGGCCGGGACGCCCGGGGCCTCCTGTTTCTGTTCGCCGCCGCCCTTGGGCAGGGGTTCGGCCCCGGCCAGGGGCCGGGCCTGGAGCATGAACAGGGAGCCGCCCTGGTCCATGCACCATTCCATGTCCTGGGGCGCGCCCAGCAGGCGTTCCAGGGCCAGGGCCGCGCGGGCCAGGGTCACGGCCCGGTCCTCGGGCAGGCAGGGCTCGGCCTCGGGCGTGTCCCCGCAGACCACCTGGGGCGCGCCGCCCCCGGAGCGGCGCTCCAGCACCGCGGGCTCGGCCTCGCGGGTCAGGGTCAGGATTTCCGGGGACGAGCTGCCGTCCACCAGGTTCCGGCCCAGGCCGCCGACCACGTACACGGCCATGCGGTCCTCATCCGGCCGCGCGGGGTCGCGGGTGTAGACCACGCCGCTGGCCGCCGGGTCCACCATTTCCATGACCAGCACGGCCATGGGCGTGGCCGGGTCGGGCAGGCCGTAGCGGATGCGGTAGGTCACGGCCTTGGCGCTGTACTTGCTGGCCAGGACCTCCTTGTAGGCCGCGCCCAGGTCCGACAGCCCCACCCCGAGCACGCTCTCGTACTGCCCGGCGAAGGAGGCGTCGGAGTCCTCGCCCACGGCGCTGGAGCGCACGGCCAGATGCACCCGCCCGCCGCGCGAGGCGGCCAGGCGGATGGCGTGGTCGCGGTATTCGCGCTCCACCTCGGGCGGCACGTCCCCCGAGAGCACCAGGCGGCGGATCTCCTCGCAGATGTCCGACACGAACCCGGGCGCGTCCAGGTTGACCTTGGCCAGCAGGGTGTCGATGCGCGGCCTGAGCTCGTTGTATTCGATGAAATAGTGGTAGGCGCGGGTGGTGATGACGAAGCCCTGGGGCACGGGCAGGCCCGAGGCCCCGGCCAGCAGCGCCAGGTTGTGCGCCTTGCCCCCGGCGCGGTTCGGCAGGGCCGCGGCTTCCTCCATGGCGATGGCGTAGGGCGGGGAGAAGTCGAAGTCCGGCAGCTCCGAGGCCATGGTCAGGTAGAAGGATATCTTGTTGCGGTAGTCGGGCAGGTCCAGGTAGCGGCCCGGGCTCATGGCCATGAGCTCGCGCACCAGGAAGTCCGCCTGCACCTGCAGCTCGCGCACCAGGTTCTGGACGCGGGTCCAGTCCACGGGGGCCGGGGAGTAGTGCAGCTCCTCCAGCTCGGCGATGCGCTCCAGGCAGGAGCGGTCGATCTCCAGCAGGTTCTTGAAGGATTCGTATTTGCGCCTGAGCAGCGTCCCGGGCGCGAAGACCTGGTACGTCCAGTGCTTGAAGAGTTCCTTGAACATGCGACCTCGCGGCTGCGGGGCTGGCCGTGGGCGAACCCGGTTCAGGAGCCGAGGATGGCGGCCACCTTCTGCTCCAGTTCCTCCTTGTCGATGGGCTTCACGCAGTAGTCCGCCGCGCCCAGCTGCTGGCATTCGCGCGCGGTCTCCAGGGTGGGGTAGCCCGTGAGCATCATGACCTTGATGTCCTCGGATATCTTGTGGATCTCGTCCAGCACTTCCACCCCGGTCATCTTCTTCAGCTTGATGTCCAGGATGGCCAGGTCCACGTGCCGGGTCCGGCAATGGGCCAGGGCCTCCTCTTCCTCGGTGAAGGCGGTCACCGTGTGTCCCTTGCGTTCCAGGATGCGCTTGATGAGCACCCCGGCGTCCATGACGTCGTCCAGAACGATGATCTCGGCCATGTGGCGTACACCTCCTCGCGGGCGGCTAGGCTGGCTGGTTCAGGCCCTTGAGGGCCGCGGCTTCCGCGCATTCCTCTTCGGGCAGTCCTTCCTTGGTCAGGGGCAGTTCGATGATGAACAGGGTGCCGGGGCCGGGCTCGGCGTCCCCGGGGGCGTCGGTGTCGTATTCCAGATATTCCAAAGGGGCCGGGCTCGTCACGGAGATTTTTCCGCCGTGGTCCGAGATGATGCCGAAGGACAGGGACAGGCCGAGGCCCGTGCCCTTGCCCACCGGCTTGGTGGTGAAGAAGGGGTCGAACACGCGCGAGAGGTTCTTTTCGTCCACGCCCGAGCCCGTGTCCGCCACGGTGACCAGCACCCTGCGCCGGTGGCTGCAGAGCTTGGTGCCGACCATGATCTTGCCGTCGGAGCCGATGGCGTCGAAGGCGTTGCCCACCAGGTTCATCCAGACCTGCTTGAGCTTGTCGCGGTCGCCCACGATGGGCGGCACGTTGGGGTCCAGGTCCAGGTCCACCACCACCCGCTCCTGCAGGAAGATGTTGGTCACCAGATCCGCCACCTCGGTGATGGACTCGTTGAGGTCCATGGGCTCCATGGAGCTCTCAATGTTGCGCGAGAAGCCCAGCAGATCGGCCACGATCTTGCGGCAGACCTGGGTCTGGCGCTCCACGATGGCCAGGTCCTCGCGCATCTGGCCCTCGGGGGCGTCCTCCATGAGCAGCTGGGTGTAGCCCAGGATGATGCCCAGCGGCGTATTGATCTCGTGGGCCACGCCCCCGGCCATCTTGCCCAGGTCCTGCATCTTCTGCGAATGCACCAGCTGCTCCTGGTACTGCTTGATCACCGAGATGTCGCGCGCCGTGAGCAGCAGGCCAATGATGTCGTTGCCGTCGTGCACCGGGACCTTGAGGACGTGGAACCAGCGCCGGTTGCCCTCCTTGCCCATAAGCACCTGCTTGGACAGGGGCTTGCCCGTGATCAGGATCTGCTTGTCCTCGTGGTAGCTGGCGTCGGCCAGGGCCTCGCCGAACAGCTCGAAGTCCGTCTTGCCCAGGACGTCGCGTTCGTCGAAGCGGAAATAGGTGCAGAAGGCCTTGTTCACGGACATGTAGCGCAGGTCGCGGTCCTGCATGGACACCAGGTCCGGGGTCACGTCCAGGATGGTCTGCATCAGGGACTTCTGGCGCTCCAGGTCGGCCTGGGCCCGCTTGAGCTCCTCGATGTAGGCCCCCAGCGTCAGGGTCATCACGTCGAAGGTCTCGGCCAGGCTCTGGATCTCGTCGCCCACGTTCTCGCGGTAGACCTTGCAGCTGCGGCAGGAGGCGAACTTCTTGGGCAGGTCCAGGTCCCTGCAATCCGGGCAGAGAGTCCCGGCCAGGTACCAGCAGCGGTGGGTAGTGTCCCCGTAGGCCGGGCATTTCTCGTTGCCGCAGCGCATGACCTGCCAGCATTCGCGCAGGGCCGGGGGCGCGGTGTGCACGTTGAGGTGCCCGCGCACCACCTCCTCGGCGCTCTGGCGCAGGAGGTTGATGCTGCGCGTGACCCCCCGGGCGAAGACCGAGGTCAGGAGCATGGCCGCCACCACCACGGCGGCGGTGATGCCGAAGATGGTGGTCATGACGTCCTGCTGGGCCTTTTGCACGCGCATCTGGCTGATGCCCAGGCGCACGGCGCCCACCCGGTTGCCGCCCACCAGCACCGGGGCCACGAAATCGAAGATGCGCGTGACCCCCGTGTCCAGGAGCTGGATGTTCACGCCCCGCTCCGGGGGGGCGTTGGCGTCCTTGAGCTCCACGGGGAAGCCGTCTTTGAAGCTGTGCACGATGACGTCGCCCTGGGCGTCCAGCACGAAGGCGTAGGTGATATAGTCCGAGAGGCCCTCGATCTCGTCCACCAGGTTCTTTAGGCGCAGGAAGTCGCGGGCCAGCACCGGGTCCACGGCGCGCAGGGCCAGGTTGCGGACCATGGACGTGCCGCGTTCGCGGTTCTCCTCCAGGATGGCGTTCACGCTCACGCGGGACACGGCCAGGCCCATGACCAGGCCGAAGAGAACCACGATGGCCGCGGTGCCCAGGTTGATCTTGTCCTGGAATTTCAGGCGGTGCAGCAGGCGGCGGGGCATGGCCTAGTCCCCCTTGCCCGGGGCGATGGATTCGGCCAGCCTGCGCACGGGGTCGAAGTCCGCATCCTGGGAGGGGATGATGGCCGTGAACCCGGCGTTCTCCAGGATGGGGCGCAGGTGCGGCTGCCCGGGGTCCAGAGCCAGCATGGCGGCCTTGATCTTGCGCACCACCCCCGGGGAGAGGTCCCGGCGCGCCGAGTAGACCCAGCCGGGATACCAGCGGGTCTCGTCCAGCACGCGAATCTGCCTGAGGTCCACCTGGTTGGCCATGAGCGCCAGGGTGCCCTCGCGGATGGAGCCCACGTCGTACTGCCCGGAGAGCACGCCCAGCACCACCTTTTCCTGCTTGCCCCCGGGGCCCGGGGCGAAGGCGATCTCCGCGAAGTCCGAGCGGGAGAGGCCGTGCTCCATGAAATGCCCCAGGGCGAAGAGGTAGCCGCCCGCGCTGCCCGGATCCACGGCCAGCCAGCGCTTGCCCTTGAGGTCCGCGAGGCTCTTGATGGCCTTGTTGGCCGCGCGCACGATGATCTGGCCGCGGAAGTTCTTGCCGGGTTCCTCCTCCACGCGGGCGAAGGCCCGGGCTCCGCTGGCCCCGGCCATCTTCACGTAGATGAAGGGGTTGGAGAAGGAGATGTCGATCTGGCCCCGGGCCACCATGTCCATGTGCTCGGTGAAGGTGTCCGGGAAGACCTGGCGCATTTTCAGGCCCGTGGCCTCGGCCAGGTATTCCACCAGCAGGTGATGGCGCTGGTAGGACAGGCTGTGGGCGTACTGGGGCAGATAGGCGTAGGTCACCTCCTCCTGCCTGGGGCGGAAGGTGATCTCTTCGCGTCTGGTCAGGTCCACGCGCTTCACGGAGTCGTCGTCGCCGCATCCGGGGAGCAGGGCCAGGACCAGCGCCAGGAGCCCCAGGGCCGCGGTCCGGGCCAGGATTCGGGCCGGGTGCCGCTTGGCGCGAGGGCACAAAGAGCGGTCGGGTATGGGGATCACGATTGCGACTGTACCCGAAGGCCGGGAAAAATCCTAGCCCGGCCCGCGACCCGCCCTGGTCCGGGCTAGGCCGCGCGTGTGGCCGGGAACGGAAAAAATTGTCGCTTCGGGTGTTGACAACCCGGGCCGGGGATTTATCAGTGTGCCACGCCGCCCGGGCTTCCCGGTGCCGATTGACATCGGGGTTGTGGGCGGCTATCTCGTGGTCGCTGGCACTCGCCGCAGGAGAGTGCTGACAGAACGAACCAACATCATGCAATTATGGAGGATAATCATGAAGCTGAAACCGTTGAACGACCGCATCCTGGTCAAGCGCCTGGAAGGCGAGGAAGTCACCTCCGGCGGAATCATCATTCCCGACACCGCCAAGGAAAAGCCCATGAAGGGCGAGATCGTGGCCGCCGGCCCCGGCAAGACCGACGATGCGGGCAAGAAGATCAAGATGTCCGTGAAGGCGGGCGACCTCGTGCTGTTCAACAAGTACGCCGGCACCGAGATCAAGATCGACGGTGTGGAGCACCTCGTGATGCGCGAGGATGACGTTCTGGCGATTATCGAAGACTAATCAAATTTTTTTCTGAGGAGTACTTACAATGGCCAAAGAGATTCTTTTTGACGCCAAGGCCCGCGAGAAGCTGAAAATCGGCCTGGACAAGCTTGCCAACGCCGTGAAGGTGACCCTGGGCCCCAAGGGCCGCAACGTGGTCATCGAGAAGTCCTTCGGTTCTCCGATCATCACCAAGGACGGCGTGACCGTGGCCAAGGAAATCGAGCTTGACGACAAGTTCGAGAACATGGGCGCCCAGATGGTCAAGGAAGTCGCTTCCAAGACCTCCGACGTGGCCGGCGACGGCACCACCACCGCCACCATCCTGGCCCAGGCCGTGTTCACCGAGGGCGTGAAGCTCGTGGCCGCCGGCCGCAATCCCATGGCCGTGAAGCGCGGCATCGACAAGGCCGTCGAGTCCCTCACCGAGGAGCTGGCCAAGATCGCCAAGCCCACCCGCGACCAGAAGGAGATCGCCCAGGTCGGCACCATCTCCGCCAACAACGACGCCACCATCGGCAACATCATCGCCGAGGCCATGAACAAGGTCGGCAAGGAAGGCGTCATCACTGTTGAGGAGGCCAAGGGCCTGGAGACCACCCTGGACGTGGTCGAGGGCATGCAGTTCGACCGCGGCTACCTCTCCCCCTATTTCGTGACCGATCCCGAGAAGATGGTCTGCGAGATGAACGAGCCCCTGATCCTGATCCACGAGAAGAAGGTCTCCAACATGAAGGACCTGCTTCCCGTCTTGGAGCAGACCGCCAAGATGTCCAAGCCCCTGATGATCATCGCCGAGGACGTGGACGGCGAGGCCCTGGCCACCCTGGTGGTCAACAAGCTGCGCGGCACCCTGAACGTGGTGGCCGTGAAGGCCCCGGGCTTCGGCGACCGCCGCAAGGAGATGCTCAAGGACATCGCCACCCTCACTGGCGGCCAGGTCGTCTCCGAGGACCTGGGCATCAAGCTCGAGAACATCACAGTCAATGACCTGGGCACGGCCAAGCGCATCGTCATCGACAAGGAGAACTCTACCATCGTCGACGGCGCGGGCAAGCCCGAGGACATCAAGGCCCGCGTGAAGCAGCTGCGCGCCCAGATCGAGGAGACCACCTCCTCCTACGACCAGGAGAAGCTCCAGGAGCGCCTGGCCAAGATCGTGGGCGGCGTCGCCGTGATCAACGTGGGTGCCGCCACCGAGACCGAGATGAAGGAGAAGAAGGCCCGCGTGGAGGACGCCCTGAACGCCACCCGCGCCGCCGTGGAAGAGGGCATCGTGCCTGGCGGCGGCGTCGCCCTGGTGCGCTGCTCCAAGGTGCTGGACAAGATCAAGCCCGCTGACGACGACGAGGCCGCCGGCGTGGCCATCATCGCCCGCGCCATCGAGGAGCCCCTGCGCATGATCGCCAACAACGCGGGCATGGAAGGCTCCATCGTGGTGGAGAAGGTCCGCGAGGGCAAGGGCGGCTTCGGCTTCAACGCCGCTTCCGCCGAGTACGAGGACCTCATCAAGGCCGGCGTCATCGACCCCAAGAAGGTCACCCGCACCGCGCTGCAGAACGCCGCTTCCGTGTCCGGCCTGCTGCTGACCACCGAATGCGCCATCTGCGAGAAGCCCGAAGAGAAGTCCGCTCCGGCCATGCCCGGCGGCATGGGCGGCATGGGCGGCATGGGCGGCATGTACTAGGCCCCCAGCCTCCGACGACGATACTGCCTCATCAGGGCCGTCCCGCAAGGGACGGCCCTTTTTCGTGTCCGTTGCTCCATTTGCCTTTGCGGGGCTTCGTGCTAGCTTCCGGCCCATGCGAAACGACTTCACCCACGGCGGGCGGATAGGCGCGCTGGCCGGGCGCGCCGGGTGCGCGCCCGGGGACATCCTGGACTTCTCCGCCAACATCAATCCCCTGGGCCCGCCCTCGTGGCTGCGGCCGCTCGTGGGGCGCGCGCTGGGCGGGCTGGCGCATTATCCCGAGCCCTATGCCGAGTCTCTGTGCGCGGCCGCGGCCGAACGCTTCGGCTGCGCGCCCGAAGAGGTCGTGGCGGGCAACGGGTCCACGGAATTGCTCTATGCTCTGCCCGGGGCCCTGGGGTTTTCCCGGGCCCTGATTCCCGTGCCTGCGTACACGGACTACCGCCGCGCCTGCGAGCTGGCGGGCGTGGCCGTGACGCCGCTGGCCCTGGACCCGCAGGCCGGGTTCGCCGTGGATTTCGCCGCCCTGGCCGAGGCGCTTGCGCCCGACGCCGGGCGCGGCTGGGCCGTGTTCCTGGCCCGACCCAACAACCCCACGGGCCGGGGCCTGGACGCCGCGTCCCTGCGCGAACTTGCCGCGCGTTTCCCCGAGGCCTGGTTCGTGGTGGACGAGGCCTTCGCGGATTTCGCGCCCTCCATGGAGCGCCTGGCGGGCCGGCGCCCGGCCAACGTGGTGGTCCTCTATTCCCTGACCAAGTTCTATGCCGTGCCCGGCCTGCGCCTGGGGCTGTGCTTCGCCGCGCCGCACGCGGCCGCCGCCATCGCCGGGCGCATCCCGCCCTGGTCCGTGAACGGCCTGGCCCAGGCCGTGGGCGAGCGCGCCCTGGCGGACGAGGAATACCGGGAGCGCAGCGTCGAGGCCTGCGCCGGGCTGCGCGCCGGGCTCGTTTCGGCCCTGTCCGCGCTGTCCGGGATCACGGTCCTCCCCGGGGAGGCCAACTTCCTGCTCCTGCGTCTGGCCGACGGCGGGCCCACGGCCCCGGAGCTGGCCGAAAAGCTCCTCCTGGCCTCGCGTGTGGCCGTGCGCGACTGCGGGTCCTTCGAGGGCCTGTCGCCCCGGGGCCGCTGGATACGCGTGGCCGTGCGCACGGCCGGGGAGAACGCGGCCCTGGCGGACGCCCTGGCCCGGGCTTTGGGTGCGCCCGCGCGCGCCAAGGCCCCCCGGCGCACCCCGGCCATCATGGTCCAGGGCTGCTCGTCCAACGCGGGCAAGAGCGTGCTCGCGGCGGCCCTGTGCCGCATCCTGCTCCAGGACGGATACCGCCCCGCGCCCTTCAAGGCCCAGAACATGTCGCTGAACTCCTTCGTGACCTTGGACGGCGGCGAGATGGGCCGGGCCCAGGCGACCCAGGCCCAGGCCTGCCGCCTGGACCCGGACGTGCGCATGAATCCGGTGCTCCTGAAGCCCAGTTCGGACACGGGCTCCCAGGTCGTCGTCATGGGCAGGCCCGTGGGCAACATGCGCGTGAAGGACTACGTGCGCTACAAGCCCGAGGCCTTCGCCCGGGCCCGGGCCGCCTACGACTCCCTGGCCTCGGAGCACGACGCCATGGTCCTGGAAGGCGCGGGCAGCCCGGCGGAGATCAATCTCAAACGCCACGACATCGTGAACATGGCCATGGCCCGCCACGCCGGGGCCGCCGTGCTCCTGGCCGGGGACATCGACCGGGGCGGGGTCTTCGCCTCCTTCGTGGGCACCATGGACCTCCTGGAGGAATGGGAGCGGGCCCTGGTGCGCGGGTTCGTGGTCAACAATTTCCGGGGCGACGCGTCCCTGCTGGATGAGGCCCTGGTGCTGACCCGGGACTACACGGGCGTGCCCTTCGCCGGGGTGGTGCGCCACCTGCCGGACCTGGGCCTGCCCGAGGAGGACTCCGTGTCCTTCAAGAGCGGGGTCCTGGACATGGCCCCGTCCCCGGAGCGGGTGGCGGAGGTCGCGGTGCTGGACCTGCCGCACCTCTCCAATTTCACGGACCTGGACGCCCTGGCGGCCGAGCCCGACGTGCTACTGCGCGTGGTGCGCCGTGGCGACGCCCTGGGAGCGCCCGGGGCCCTGATCCTGCCGGGCAGCAAGAACGCGCCCGGGGACATGCGCGCCCTGGCCGAGAGCGGCCGCGACCGGGAGATCGCGGCCCTGGCCGCCTCGGGACAAACGGAGATCGTGGGCCTGTGCGGAGGGTTCCAGATGCTCGGCCAAAGCATCGCCGATCCCCTGGGCCTGGAGTCCGAGGGCGAATGCCTGGGGCTGGGGCTGCTGCCCCTGGCGACCGAATTGGCCCGGGACAAGACCCTCACGCGCTCATTGGCCGTGCATCGGGAGTCCGGCCTGTCCGTCGCCGGCTACGAAATCCACCACGGCCGCACCGAGGCCCGGGACGCGGGGCTTCGGCCCTCGATCGTTCGCGAGGACGGCGAGGCCCTGGGCTATGCGCGGGACGACGGCATGGTCTGGGGCAGCTACCTGCACGGGGTGTTCGACGCCGACGCCTTCCGGCGTTGGTTCGTGGACCGGCTGCGGGTGCGCGCCGGGCATCCGCCCCTGGGCCGCCCGGCCACGGTCTACGACCTGGAGCCCGCCCTGGACCGTCTGGCCCTGGCCGTGCGTCACAATCTGGACATGGAACTGATGTACGGTCTTTTGCGGGCCTGACGGACGGCCCGGAACGATCGTCAACAGTCGACATCCGGAAGGTTGCGGATGTGCAACGGCTGTACAGTCAGGACGCGGAAGGGATAATTCGTGCATTTGCTTTAGTGAAAAAACTCACAATAAAAGTTGAATCGGCGGGAAAATAAATTTGCAGTGGATCGTTTAAAGCCTTGATATTCTCAGTTGTTGCTGGTTCTTAAGTGCAAAAGCAGTATAATTATCGACGCGCCGACACTTTCAGAATCCCCTGAGAGTGAAGGCTTTTTTCATTTTTGCCGTAGGAAAGACGTTGATTCCGGTTCTGCATTGCGATATGCAGTGCCCATACATTCTGACATTGGAGGAATATGATGGATGAATATCTGAAGGAAGCACTTGAGATAGTCAGGGCGCAGGCCAGCGTGCGCACCATGACCGAGGAAGAGATCATTTCCATGGTGCAGAAACTGGCCAAGGGCATCGCCGGCATCAGCGACGAGAGCGACGACGCCGTCGAAGCCCTGGAGCCCGCCGTGGATCCCAAGAAGGCCATCCGCGAAAAGAGCATCATCTGCCTGGAGTGCGGCAAGAGCTTCAAGGTGCTGACCAAGCGCCACCTGGCCGCCCACGGGCTGACCCCCGCCGAATACAAGGACAAGTGGGGCTACACCAAGAAGACCTCCCTGGTCTGCAAGGGCCTGGCCCGCGAGCGCCGCAAGAAGATGGCGGAGATGAAGCTCTGGGAGCGCCGCGGCAAGAAGAAGTAGTTCTTCTCAACTGCTTTCGCTGCTTTGGGCCCCACCCGTCTCCGGGTGGGGCCTTTTTTATGCCTCAGGCCCGGGCCGTGACCAGGATCAGGTCCCTGCCGCTGCCGGGCCAGGCGGCGTGGAATTCCGCCCGCTCGAAGCCCGCGTCCAGGAGCAGTTCCGCAAGCTCCCGGCGGGAGTAGGCCCGCATGGTGCTGCAATACGCCCGGGGGCGCGTCCCCCCGGATTGCAGAATCACGTATCGCTGCACCGAGGTCCGCCGGGCCGAGAACCAGTGGTTGCGCACTAGGCAGAGGTACGGCTCGTCGCTGAACAGGCCGCCCGCGCAGGCCTGCCAGGATTCGCCCCGCCCGCTGCGCGCCACGGCCCCGTAGGTGTGGACCTCCAGGGCCACGGTTCCTCCCGGGGCCAGGGCGGCGCGTATCCGCTGCAGCAGTCCGGCCGCGTCCCGGGGCGGGAAGACGTTGAACTCACCATAGAGCATCAGCGCCAGGTCGTGGGGGCCGCCGAGGTCCGCGCGCAGCACGTCGCCCAGCAGGAACTCCCGGCCCGGCCCGGCGTGGTTGCGCCGGGCGTGCTCCACGGACGCCGGGCCGAAGTCCAGGCCCAGGTAGCCGTGCCCCAGCTCCGCGAACCAGGGGGCGTAAAGTCCCGGGCCGCAACACAGGTCCAGGACCCGGGCGCCGCGCCCGCGCAGCGCTGCCTGGTCCAGCCAGTCTACCTGGGCCCGGATGGCCGCCGTGGGCCTGCTGGCCAGGGGCGTGTTCTGGTCCAGGTGCACCGCAAGCATGCGGCGGCTGAAGTCCGGGTCGTTCCAGGGTATCTTGTAGGCCCCGGCCCACAAGGCGTCGGGGTCGGGGATATGGTTGATGGTCTCGATGTCCGGATGATGCGGCATTGCCGTGTCCTCGCGTGGTCTGCGGGTCAATGGATAAGCGGGGCCCGCGCGAGGCGGCCCCGTGATTCGGAGGGGACGTATGGTCGGCCGGACCCGGCCGTGGCGATGCTAGTACATGGCGTCCCCTGTCTAGCCCGCCGCGCGCGGCATGTAAAGGGCCTCCCCGCGCATTGCCTTTGCGGCCCGGGGGTTCTATGAATCGGCTTTCGCGGGTCAACCGGAGAGGAATCATGCAGGCCAGGATACGGGACGCCGTGGCCGCCGACGCCGCGGCCATCAGGGACATCTACAACCACGAGGTGGCGCGCACCACCGTCACCTGGAACGAGACCCCGGTGGACGAGGCGGGGCGCGCCGCCTGGATCGCCGCGCGCCAGGGGGCCGGGCATCCTGTGCTGGTGGCCGAGGGGCCGGACGGCGAGGTGCTGGGCTACGCCACCTACGAGGAATTCCGGGCCTTCGACGGCTACCGGCGCACGGTGGAGCATTCCGTGTACGTGCGCGAGGATTGCCGGGGCCGGGGCCTGGGGTCGGCCCTGCTCGCGGAGCTCATCGGACGCGCCCGGGGCCTGGGGCTGCACGTCATGGTGGCTGCCGTGTCCGCGGACAACCAGGGTTCCGTGCGCCTGCACGAGCGCCTGGGGTTCACGCAGGTTGGGCTGATGCCCGAGGTGGGCGTGAAGTTCGGCCGCTGGCTGGACCTGGTGCTGCTGCAGCTCGTCCTGGACCCGGGCGGGGCCCCGCGCTAGGCGCATGAAAAAGGGCGGCCCAAAAGGGACCGCCCCGTGATTTCGTTCGCTTTCCGTCTACTTCAGCTCGGCGGCGGCCTTTTCCACCGAGGCCTTGAAGGCCTCGCGCTCGGCCTTGATGCGCGCTTCCAGGTCCTTGTCCGAGAGGGCCAGGATCTGGGCGGCCAGCCAGGCGGCGTTCCTGGCCCCGGCCTTGTCCAGGGACACGGTGCCCACGGGGAAGCCCGGGGGCATCTGCAGGGTGGCCAGCAGCGCGTCCATGCCGCCCAGGGACGAGGCCGTCACCGGGATGCCGATGACCGGGCGCACGGTGCGCGCGGCCACGGCCCCGGCCAGATGCGCGGCCATGCCCGCCGCGCAGATGAAGACTTGGCAGCCCTCGGCCTCCAGCTCGTCCACCAGCCTGGCCGTGCGCTCGGGGGTGCGGTGGGCGCTGGAAACGGTGAACACGTGGTCGATGCCCAGCTTGTGCAGCAGATCGCTGCACGGGCGCACCGTGGGTTCGTCCGACGCGCTGCCCATGAAAATGGCTACCTTGCTCATGCCTAGCTCCTTGCCAGCCCCTTGTCGCCGATGTCGCGGCGGAAATAGCTGCTTTCGAAATGGATCAGGTTCACGGCCTCGTAGGCCTTCTTCTTGGCCCCGGCCAGGTCCGCGCCCCGGGCCGTGACGCCCAGCACCCGCCCTCCGGAGCTGAGTATCTTGCCGTCCGCGGCCTTGGTGCCCGCCTGGAAGACCTTGACCCCGGGCAGGGCGTCGGCCGCCTCCAGCCCGGTGATCTCCATGCCCTTGGGGTAGGACTTGGGATAGCCCTCGGCGGCCATGACCACGCACACGCTGGTCTCGTCGCTCCAGGTCACGTCCGCCTGGTCGAGGCTGCCCTCCACGCAGGCCGTCATGATGGCGGCCAGGTCCGAGTCCAGGCGCATCAGCAGCGGCTGGCATTCGGGATCGCCGAAGCGCACGTTGTATTCCAGGACCATGGGGCCGTCCGCCGTATACATCAGGCCCGCGTAGAGCACGCCCACGAAGGGGTTCCCCTTGGCGGCCATGAAGTCCACGATGGGCCGGATGACCATCTCGGCGGTCCGCTCGTAGTCCGCCTTGGGCAGGATGGGGGCCGGGGTGTAGGCGCCCATGCCGCCGGTGTTGGGGCCCTTGTCGCCCTCGTAGATGGCCTTGTGGTCCTGGGACGAGGGCATCACGCGGATGGTCTTGCCGTCGGAGAAGGCCAGGAACGAGGCCTCCTCGCCCCTCAGCGCATCCTCCACCACCACGCGTTCCCCGGCCGCGCCGAAGATCTGCCTGACCATCATCTCGTCCAGGGCCGCGAGGGCCTCCTCGCGGGTGGCGGCCACCACCACGCCCTTGCCCGCGGCCAGGCCGTCGGCCTTGACCACGCAGGGCATGGGGCGCGCCAGGATGTGGGCCTTGGCGTCCTCGTAGTCGTCGAAGACCTCGAAGTCCGCCGTGGGCACCCCGGCGGCGCGCATGACCATCTTGGCGAAGGCCTTGGAGCCTTCGAGCTGTGCGGCGTAGGCGCCCGGGCCGAAGCAGGCGATGTTCTCGCGGTCCAGGACCTCCTTCAGGCCCAGCACCAGGGGCAGCTCCGGTCCCGTGACCACCAGGTCCACGGCCTGCTCCCTGGCGAAGGCGGCCAGGGCGGGCAGGTCGTCGTCCATGATGTCCACGTTTTCGCCCACCTGGGCGGTGCCGCCGTTGCCCGGGGCGATGAACAGCTTGTCCACCTCGGGGCTCTGGGACAGCTTCCAGGCCAGGGCGTGTTCCCTGCCGCCGGAACCGACGATGAGTATGCGCAAAGCGTCCTCCTTGCATGAGCGGCCCTGTGGCCGCGGGGTAGTCTCGGGTGCGGGCGTGGCGCGCGGCGGCGGGCCGTGTCGGCCGCGCCTGGATCCGCCCGGCGAACGGGCGGATCAGTGGGGTTTTCCTATCGTATCGGGGGGAGGAAGGCAAATGGCGCGGGCCCCGGCAAAAGCCGGGAGCAAGGCCGCAGCAAGGCCTCAGGGCACGAGGCCCCGGAAGAACATGTCCGTGAGCTCGTCGGCGTTCCGCTCCAGGGAAAAGTGGTCGGGCGCGGCTATCGCGTGGCGGATCAGGCCCGTGCAATGGGCCATCATGGAGCGGGCCACGAGTTCGGGGTCCAGGCCCGGGCGCAGGTCCCCGCATTCGATGGCCCGGCGGATCAGGGGAATGGCCGCGTTCACGTATTTCTCCACCAGTTCGCGTTCGCGCCGGGCGATGGGCGCGGCGTCCGGGGAGTGTTCCACCTTGAGGAACACGATCTCGAACACGCGGCGCAAGCGCTCGTCCGAATGGAAGGCGCGGAGCATGGCCAGATGCTTTCGCCGCAGCTTGGCCAGGGGCGGGTCGTCTCCGGCCTCGGCCTGTTCGATGACGGCCTCCATGGGCTCCATGATCCTGTCCACCAGGGACAGGAACACGTCCACCTTGCTGGCGAAATGCCAGTAGAAGGCCCCCTTGGTGACTCCGGCCCGCAGGGAGATGCCCGCCAGGGTGGTCCGGGAGTAGCCCTTTTCCAGGAACAACTCCAACGCGGCCTCCTGGACGGCCTGCCGGGTCTGTTCCGCTTCCTGCTTGGTGCGTCTGGCCATGGGTCAGCCTCCCTGCCCGTCGAAGCGCACGCGGTAGAAGAGGGCGTAGAGCACGGGCACCACCACCAGGGTCAGCACCGTGGCGAAGGTCAGGCCGGCCATGATGGTCACGGCCATGCCCACGAAGAACGCGTCGGGCACCAGGGGGATCATGCCCAGGATGGTGGTCAGGGCGGCCATGCACACCGGGCGCACGCGGGACACGGCCGATTCCGTGATGGCTAGGTGCGGCTCCTTGCCCTCGCGCCGTTCGGCGTCGATCTGGTCCAGGAGCACGATGGCGTTCTTGATGAGCATGCCCGAGAGGCTCAGGAACCCGAGGATGGCCATGAAGCCCATGGGCAGGCCCGTGGCCAGCAGCCCCGCGCTGACGCCGATGAGGGCCAGGGGCAGGCAGGCGAAGATGATGACCGGCTGCCTGATGGCGTTGAAGAGCATCACCGTGATCACGAACATGGCCGTGAAGTACACGGGCAGCGAGGCCATGATGGGGGCCAGGGCCTCCTGGCTGCTCTCGTGGTCCCCGCCCCAGTCGAGCTCGTAGCCCGGGGGCAGGGGGATGGCCTCGATGGGCCCCCGGATGCGGCGCAGCAGGGCGTCGGCCGTGCCGCTCACCGGGTCGCACTGGGCCGTGATCGTGCGCTTGCGGTGGCGGTGCTGGATGGCGGGGTATTCGTATTCCACCCGGGTCCTGGGGGCCACCTGGCGCAGGGGCACGGCGTGGATATGCACGTCCTGGAGCTGCCCGGCGTCGCTGCGTTCCTCTCGGGGCGCGCGCAGCACGATGGGCAGGAGATCGTCGCCTTCGCGGTACACGCCCACGCTCAGCCCGGAGAAGGAGGCCGCGATGGCCCGGGCCACGTCGGGCCGGGTCAGGCCGGTGCGCCGCGCCTGGACCTCGGAGAACTCGGAGCGCGCCACCTTGACCATCTGCCGCCAGTCGTTGCGCACGAAATGGGCCCCGGGGTCGGCGCTCATCACGTCCTCGGCGCGCCGGGCCAGGGAGCGCAGCACGGCCGGGTCCGGGCCGCTGAAGCGGGCTTCGATCATGGCCTTGTCCGGCGGGCCGAACACGAAGCGCTTCACGCGCGGCTCGGCCTCGGGGAAGTTCTCGTCCAGCCAGCGCTGGAGCCCGGGGACGATGGCGTCGATGGCCTCGTGGTCGTGCACCGTGACCAGGAGCTGGCCGTAGGCGTCCTTGGGCGTCTCGGGGTCGTAGGTCAGCATGAAGCGCAGGGCGCCCTGGCCCACCAGGGTGGCCACGCTGTCCACCTCGGGCATGTCCAGGATGTGGCGCTCAATGCGCTTCATGTCCGCGGACGTGGCCCGGATGTGGCTGCCCTCGGGTCGCCAGAAATCCACGTAGAACTGCGGGCGGGTGGTGTCCGGGAACAGGTTCTGGGGGATGCCCGTGAAGCCCCAGAAGGCCAGGCCCAGGATCAGGCCCAGGGCGGCGATGGTGCGCAGGCGGCGGCGCAGGCACCAGAGGAGCAGGCCGCGGTAGATCCTGAACACGGGATGGCCGTACGGGTCCTTGCCCTGGGTCTTGGCGCTGGGGCGCAGGAAGTCGTGGCATAAGAGCGGGGTTACGGTCACGGCCTGCAGCCAGCTCACGGACAGGGAGATGAGCAGCACCTGGAACAGGGAGCGGCAGAACTCGCCCGTGGCGTCCTGGGAGGTGCCGATGGGCGCGAAGGCCAGCACCGCCACCACCGTGGCCCCGAGGAGCGGCCAGGCCGTGGCCGCCACGGTGCTGGTGGCGGCTTCGCGGCGGGCCGCGCCGCGCTGGAGCTTGATGAGGATGCCCTCGGTGACCACGATGGCGTTGTCCACCAGCATGCCCAGGGCCAGGATCAGGGCGCCCAGGGAAACCCGCTGCAGGGTGATGTCGGCCAGGGCCATGAACACGAAGGTCACGGCCACGGTCTGCAAGAGGCCCACGCCGATGATCAGGCCCGAGCGCAGGCCCATGGTCAACAGCAGCACGCCGATGACGATGGCCAGGGCCTCGGCCAGGTTCAGGAGAAAGCCGTTGACCGCCTTCTGCACGGTCTCGCCCTGGAAGGAGACCGCGTCCAGTTCCATGCCCACGGGGGTTTGCCCTTCGAGTTCGGCCAGGCGCGCGCGCACGGCGCGGCCCATGTCCACCACGTTGCCCCCGGGCACGGTGGAGATGCCCAGGCCCACGGCGGGCTTGCCGTTGAAGCGCATGATGCTGTCCGGCGGGTCCTCTTCGCCGCGCGCCACCCGTGCGATGTCGCCCAGGCGGATCATGCGGCCGTCCGCCCCGGCCACCAGCAGGGACGAGAGGTCGTCCACGGATTCGAACAGCCCCGAGGGCGCGATGCGCAGATACTCGTCGCCCACGCGCACCCGGCCCGCGTCCGTGACCAGGTTGCGGGCGTTGAGGGTGGCGGCCACCTGGGCCATGCTCACGCCGAGGCGCGCCATGCGCGCCCGGGACAGCTCCACGAACACGGCCTCGTCCGGGTCGCCCCAGAGGCTGACCTTGGCCACCCCGGGCACCAGGAGCAGCTCGCGCTTGAGGAGCTCCGCGTGGTCCGCCAGCTCCTTGCGCGTGTAGCCCTGGCCCGTGATGGCGAAGAACACGCCGTACACGTCCCCGAAATCGTCCTTGACCACGGGCGGCCCGGCCCCGGAGGGCAGGGTCAGGGCCGCGTCGCCGACCTTGCGCCGCAGTTCGTCCCAGACCTGGGGCATGGCCCGGGTGTCGTATTTGTCCTTGATCTCAACCCAGAGGATGGAGGAGCCAGCCCGGGACTCCGAGCGCACCACCTTGAGCTGGGCCAGCTGCTGCACGGCCTTTTCCAGCTTGCAGGTGACCTCCTCCTCCACCTCGGCGGGGGAGGCCCCGGCATAGGAGGTCAGCACCAGGGCGGTCTTGAGGGTGTAGTCCGGGTCTTCCAGGCGGCCCAGGTCGAAAAAGGCCGCGAAACCGGCCACAAAGGTCAGCACCGTGAGCACCAGGAACACGGTGCGCTTGCAGATGGCGATGCCCGCGAGGTTCATGTCAGCGCTCCCGGCCCAGGGGGCGCACCTTCTGGCCTTCGCGCAGGTAGTGCACCCCGGCGCTGACGATGGCCTCCCCCGGGTTCAGGGGGCCGCTGACCTCGATGGTCTCGCGGCCGAGTTTGCCGGGCTCCACGGCCACGCGGTGCACCTCGCCCGTGGCCGGGTCGAAGCGCCAGACGTGGGCCTGGCCCGCGTCGTCGGCGAACAGGGCGGACACGGGGATGCGCAGGCCCGGGTTCGCATCCCCGGCGGCGGCCAGCTCCACCTCGGCGGTCATGCCCGGCAGCAGGGCCGGGTGCTTGTCCGCGTCCAGGGCCAGGGTCACGGCGTAGGTCCGGGTGGAGGCGTCGGCCCGGGCCGCCATTTCCGTGACCGTCAGGCCCAGGGCCGGGCCGGGGAAGGCCTCGAAACGGGCCGTGGCCCGGCCGCCTTCGCGCACCCTGGCGATGTCCGCCTCGGGCACGTCGATGACCACCTCCAAATGTTCGGTGTCCTGGAAGCTGGCCACGGGCTGCTGGGCCTGCACGGTCTGGTGGTCCTCCACGGCGAGGGCGGCCACGGTGCCCGCGAAGGGTGCGCGCAGGTCCGCGTAGTCCAGGTTGTTGCGGGCCTGGGCCAGCTGGGCCGTGGTGCTCCCCACGGCGGCCCTGGCCTGGTCGCGGGCGGACAGGGCGTTGTCCAGGGAGGCCTTGGCCACCAGGGCCTGGGCGTACAGGGAGCGGGTGCGCTCAAGGTTCAACTCGGCCTCGGACAGGGCCGCGCGCGCGCCGGACAGGGCCGCCTCCAGGGAGGACACGGCCTGCTGGAAGTCGGAGCGGTCCAAAAGGGCCACGCGTTCGCCCCTGGCCAGGCGCTGGCCCTCGCGCACGGGCAGGGACTCGATCTGCCCGGGCACGCGGAAGGCCAGGTCCACCCGGCGCTGGGCCTGCACGGTGCCGGGCAGGCTGCGGCCCGCTCCCGCGCCCCCTTGCAGGGTGAACAGCTTCACCGGCCGCACGGCCTCGGGGGCCGCGGCGCGCTTTTCGCGATCCTGGCCCCGGCCCAGGGCCAGGGCCGCGCCCAATGCCAGGGCGCAGGCAAGGAAGATCAGGGCCTTGGGACTCAGGCGCGGGGGCATGGCGTTTCCTCTTCGGGCCGCAAGGGCGGTTGGGTTTTACATACCTTCGGGATGTTTAATGGCGTACCGTGGGTATGTTTGTCAAGGGGGATGGGGTTATTGGTGGGCGTTGAGGGGGAATCGGGGGAAGGGGAATGGGTGACGTGAAGGCGGGGTGAGGGGGGCAAATATCGTGTGCGGCGGGCGGGGCTATTTTGTCGTGGCGCAAAACCAATTGTGCCCTCTCGCCCGCCCACCGCGTTCCCTCGCGGGTAGGGCGTTGGTTTGTCGGGAATGAGGGAAGAGGTGACGCGGCCGCGCCCCGGGCGGGTACGGGGGGCTTCGCTTCGAGGGTTACCACCCAGGTCGCTGCGCCCCCCGCACCCGCAGGGGGCGCTCGGGCGAATGCAGTAGTGCGGACCCGGGAGGGTAGCGCCCCTCGTGTCGCGGCACAGGTAGTGCCGCCCCGTCGCACGATCCCGGCTTCGCTTCGCTGATTACCATCACAGCCGCTTCGCCGGGCAGCGCGCCGGGGCTCGGGGAGTCCCGGAGGGCGGGGCGCAAGTAGCGCTGCGGTCCGGGCTGAGAATCATAGCATGGATCATGCGGAGAGATTTGGAGTCCCTGATGGCGCGGCACGAGTGATGCGGCAATCCATGGAAAAGAACCCTCGCGTCGGGCAATGTCCACGGATACCGGCCCTCATCCGCTCAACGTCCAAGCTCATCAGCCGACTTCAGCGGCGCACATCCATACCCACCCCGAAAATCGGGACCGTAAAGCGAATTCCCGGGCGTACCGTGTAGCCCGAGGAATTACGCAGGGACCGCCTGCGCCCTCGTCGTCATGACTCTGCGGCCATTCTCTTCCAGCAACGCGACTGCCGGACGCACACGCCCACCCCCTGCATCGGGGCGATCGGGGCGACGCGGAGGCGTATCGCGTAGCCCCGCCAAAGCCCCTGCTCCGCCGACACGTATGGCCTTCATGGGAGGGCATGCCTTCGCTTAGGCAATGGATTTACTTGGCCCGACATCACCCCTGCTCCAAAAGGGGGGCAGGGGAGTGCAGAGGGGCCTGGGGGGAGCCGCCCCCCGGCCCCTCTGCCAGCCGATTCAAAAGCTCCCGCTTTTGAATCGGCTGTTCCCCCCACAATGAATTTCTGCCGTGGCGCAACAGCAACGTCTCCTTCATTGCCACCCGACGAAAAAGCCCCCGCGTGTCCAACACGCGGGGGCTTGATTCCATTCCTTGAGGTCGATTATCCACCCAAATACGACTTCTGCACTTCCGGATCATCCATGAACTCGCTGGTGGGCCCTTCCTTCAGCACCTTGCCGTGCTCCAAGAGGTAGGCCCGCTGCGCGAACTTCAGCGCCATGCGCGCGTTCTGCTCCACCAGCAGGATGGTGGTGCCCTGCTGGTTGATCTCCTTGAGCGACGCGAACACGCGCTTCATCAGCAACGGCGACAGGCCCATGGACGGCTCGTCCAGGATCATCAGCTCGCGGCCCGAGACGAACGCCCGGCCCACGGCCAGCATCTGCTGCTCGCCGCCGCTCATGGTCCCGGCCTTCTGGGTCTTGCGTTCCAGGAGGCGCGGGAAGATCTCGAACACGCGCTCGATGTCGTGGGCCACGGCCTCGGTGTCCTTGCGCGCGAAGGCCGCCAGCTTGAGGTTCTCGTGCACCGTCAGGTTGCCGAACAGCCTGCGGCCCTCGGGCACGTGGGAGATGCCCAGCTGGGAGACAACCTTGTCCGGGGCGTAGGAGCGCAGGTCCTTGCCCTTGAAGGTCATCACGCCCTCGCTGATGGGCACCACCTGCGAGATGGCCCTGAGCGTGGTGGTCTTGCCCGCGCCGTTGGCCCCGATGATGGTGACGATCTCGCCTTCCTCGATGTGGAAGTCGATTCCCTGCAGGGCGCGGATATTGCCGTAGGATACGTGGAGGTTTTCTACCTTGAGCATTAGTCTTCCTCTTCTCCCAGGTAGGCTTCGATGACCTTGGGGTGGTTCTGCACCTCTTCGGGGTCCCCTTCCACCAGCACCTCGCCGAACACCAGGGCCTGCACGTGGGAGCACAGGTCGCGCACGAACTTGAGCCGGTGCTCGATGAGGAAGATGGCCAGGTTGAAGCGCTCGTGCACCAGGCGCACCACGTCGATGACCTCCTGGAGTTCCTCGGGGGTCATGCCCACGGTGGGCTCGTCCAGGAACAGGACCTTGGGCTCGGTGACCATGGCCCGGGCCATCTCCACCCGGCGCTGGGCGCCGTAGGGCAGGTTGACCACCAGGGCCTCGGCGAACTGGTCCACGTGGAATATCTTGAGGTATTCCATGGCTAGGTCCGTGGCCTCCTGCTCCTGGCGGTTGCGCTCCGGCGTGTCGAAGAACGCGCCCAAGAGCCCGTAGCTGAGCTTGGAGTAGCGCGCCATCTTCACGTGTTCGAGCACGGTCATGTGCCGCCAGAGGCGCATTTCCTGGAAGGTGCGCGCCAGGCCCAGGCCCGCGATCTCGTTGGGCCGCTTGCCCCGGATGCTCTGGCCGCCGAAGCGCACGTCCCCGTCCGTGGGCGTGTAGATGCCGGTGATGAGGTTGAAGATGGTGGTCTTGCCCGCGCCGTTGGGCCCGATGAGCCCGGTGATCTGCCCCGGGTCCAGGGTCAGGTTGTATTCGTTCACCGCGCGCAGGCCGCCGAAGTTGTGGCCCATGTTGATGACTTCGAGGAGTGCCATGCTATTTCTCCTCCCTGGGTCCGAAGACGCTGCGGATGTTGAAATCCCTGAAGGAGAAGAGCCCGGTGGGCCGGTAGATCATGACCAGGATGAGCAGGAGCGGGATGCAGATCCATTTGATGATGCCCAGAGGCCGCAGGGCCTCGCCCAGCACGCTGATGCTCACCGCGCCGACGATGGAGCCGGTCACGGAGTTCAGCCCGCCGAAGTAGACCATGGCCAGGACCTCGGCCAGCTTCTGCACGCCGAACATGGCCGGGTTCACGTACCTGAGCACGTGGGCGAAGAGCCCGCCGGCCACGCCCGCCCAGAACGCGCCGAACAGAAAGGCCGTCATCTTGGTCTTTCTGGTGTCCACGGTCATGGCTTCGGCCGCGGATTCGTCGTCGCGCACGGCGTTGAGCGCCTTGCCCAGGGTGGAGGTCACGAAGTTGTTGATGATCCAGATGCCCAGCATGACCACGCAGAAGACCACGGGCAGGGTGGCCCAGTCGGGCTGGCCCGACAGGCCCCTGGGGCCGCCCAGGGATTGGACGTTCTCGAAGAAGCTTTTGACGATGAAGAGGAACGCCAACGAGATAATGGCCAGGTAGTCGCCGCGCGTCTTGAAGGACGGGATGGCGATGATCAGCGCCCAGACCGAGGCGACGAGCCCGGCGAAAATCAATCCCAGGGGGAAGGTCAGGTAGGCCTGGGCCCAGGTGAAGGCCGCGTCGCCGATGACCTTGTCGTCCACGAACAGGCCCACGGAGAACAGGGACGCCGCGTAGGCCCCCAGCGCCATGAACCCCGGGTGGGAGCACGAGAATTCACCCATGTAGCCGTTGATGATGTTCAGGCTCAGCGTGAGCAGGATGGCGATGAGCATCAGCTTCAGGGTGATCAGCCGGTAGTCGCTGACGTCGGCCCACACGTGGCAGGCGGCATAGAGGATCGCCAGGTGCACCACTGCGGCGACGATGAGCGGCTTGTCGGCCATGGCCTTGGCCACGGCGTTGGCCGGGGCCTTGAGGACCTTCAGGGTAACGGCCATGGGCAGGACGTAAATGCAGCAGACGAACACCAGGGCCGCGGGGATGTCCACGAGCCTGACGTCGGCGAAGGGTATCTCTCCGGATATGGAGGAAACCACGTCCGCGATGACCTTGAAGGTCACGTTGATGCCGACGAGCACGGGAATCTTGGCCAAGCCCAGCAGGCCCGCCAGGGCCGGGCCGAACCAGCGCTCCAGCAGTACGCAAACCAGGGTCCCGGCCAGCCAGGCCAGAAGCGGCACCCCGGACGCGGCCCGCTTGAAGGCCTGAATGATTCCGCCTCGCGAGGAGGGGATTTGGGTCGTATCTTCCATGATCTATCCTTGTGCGCTTGCGGTCTGTTAGAGCCGGAGCTTGGCGCTGTAGGCCTCGCCGAACAGGCCGTGGGGCCTGAAGATGAGGATGACCAGAATGATGGAATAGGCGATCAGGTCGCGCAGGTTCGAGCCGATGTTCAGGCTGAACAGGTTGTTCACGACCATGATCAGGGGCACCACCATGACCTCGATGAACCCGAGCATGAAGCCCGCTATGCAGGCCCCCATGATGGAACCGCGCCCGCCCAGGATGGCGGCCACGAAGGCCTTCCAGCCGAAGGTCACGCCCATGTAGGCGTCCAGCACCGGGTAGGCCAGGCCGAAGAGGATGCCCGCGGCCGCGGCCAGGGCCGAGCCGATGCCGAAGGTCATGGCCGCGATGGTGTTCAGCGGCACGCCCACCAGGGGCACCACGGCGAAGTCGTAGGCCATGGCGCGCATGGCCATGCCCCATTTGGTGCGCATCACGAACTGGTGCAGGGCCAGCATCAGGCCCAGGGAGACCAGGACGATCATGATCTTCTTGTTGGTAACGAAGACCCCGCCGATGTTGTAGGTCTCGCTCTGGATCAGCGCTGGAAATTTGAGCCGTTCGGCGCCCAGGAACAGGAGGTTGCCCGTCTCCAGGATGATGCCGATCATAAGCCCCGTGATGGCGGCCGAGGCGCGCGGCGCCTGGCGCAGGGGGCGGTAGCCCACGCGCTCCACGAACACGCCCACGAAGGACGTCAGGAACATGGAGACCAGGATGGTGATGACCAGCACCACCCAGCCGGGCATGATCGCCGCCGCGCCCGTGCCCACCAGGGCCAGCAGCCCCGTGGCCACGGCCAGGCCGATGTAGGCCCCGACCATGAATATGTCGCCGTGGGCGAAGTTGAACAGCATCAGGATGCTGTAGACCATGGAGTAGCCCAGCGCGATGAGGGCGTAGAAACTCCCCCACTGCAGGGCGTTGATCATGTTCTGAAAAAGGAAGGTCAGCGTCATGCGAAGGACTCCCAAGACAAAGGCCGGGGATGCGGGTCCCTGGCCCGGGTTGCCGGCGAGCGGTCGGTTCCGTCCCGGTCTTGATGTTCAGGGCGGCCCGCGGTGGCGGGCCGCCCTGTGGATTGGTCGGTTAGGGGCAGACGGACTTGTGGAAGCTGAACTGGCCCTGGTCGTCGATCTTGACCACCACGGCGCACTTGATGGGGTCGCCCTCGGGGGTGAAGGTCATGCCGCCGGTGATGCCCGGGAACTCCTTGACCTTGCCCAGCGCGCTCATGATGGCGTTGCGGTTGGCCTTGAGGTCGCCGGACAGGGAGCCCGCGTCGGAGATGGCCTGCAGCATCAGCCTGGTGGAGTCCCAGGTCAGGGCGGCCACGTCGTCGGGGGTCTTGCCGTACTTGGCGGCGTAGGCGTCGATGAATTCCTTGGTCGCGCCCTGCGCGCCGGCGGCGGCGTAGTGGGTGGAGAAGTAGTAGCCCTTGCAGGCGTCGCCGCACAGGCCCATGAGGTCGCCGGAGCCCCAGGAGTCGGAACCCAGGATGGGCTTGTTCCAGCCCATCTCGCGGGCCGCGTTCACGATGAGCGGGACCTCGTTGTAGTACTGGGGCACGAAGAGCACGTCGGCGCCGGACATGACGATGTTGGTCATCTGCGCGCCGAACTCAACGTCCTTGGTGGTGAAGGACTCGAAGGCGACCACGGAACCGGGCCCGTGGATCTCCTCGAAGGCCTGCTTGAAGAACTCGGCCAGGCCCTTGGGGTAGTCCGAGGCGATGTCATAGAGCACGGCGGCCTTCTTGGCGCCCAGCTCGTTGGTGGCGAACTTGGCCACCACGGGGCCCTGGAAGGGATCGAGGAAGCAGCCGCGGAAAACGTAGGGCCGGTCCAGGGTGGTGTTGGGGTTGGTGGACCAGGGGCTGATCATGGGCGTGGCGTAGTTGTTGGCGATCTCGCCGGCGGGCACTGCCTGCTTGGAGGACTGCGGGCCCACGATGCCCAGGACCTCGTCCTCGGTGATCAGCTTGGTGGCGGCCTTGACCGCGGATTCGGCCTTGGATTCGTTGTCCTCGTACACGAAGGTCAGCTTGTACTTCTTGCCGCCAACGTCCACGCCGCCCTTGGCGTTGATCTCTTCCTTGAGCATCTCCGCGGCGTTCTTGGAGGACTGTCCCACGTCCGGGATGTCGCCCGTGAGCGGAATGTTGAACCCGATCTTGATCGTTTCGGCGGCCAGGGCCACGCTCGCCATGAGAAACACGGCGACCAGCGCCATCAAGGCAACGCGTTTCATCGAACTACCTCCTCGGTGAATAAAAAAAGAACCGTTCGCATCTGACGATAGCACGAACTACATGAAATCTTATCAAAAGAAAAGCAGATGGAATATTCAAAAATGTGCAAAAACGTACCCCCTCGCATGCGAAAACGCCATTTTGTGGGTCGGTTTTCATAAAAATCGCCAAATGCCCAGAAGTTGCGGGTGCTCAATTTTGTCAATTCGCCGCAGCGGATTTTTTGAGAAACGTATCGGATTTCTTGGAGAAGCCCCCGGCCGCCGAGGAGCCTGCCCCCGGGGGCGGGACATGGCCTCCGCGCCTCTTCCCACGGGGCCTGAGCTGTTGTCAGAATGGGCGAATTGAGGTAGCTCAAAGGGCCTCGGAACAGGCGCTATCCTGTCCCGGCACAAGGAGAACGTCATGTCCCAGGATCCGCGTAGCATAGTGTTGGAGCATTCGGCGGCCGGCTGCGAATTGCGGGAGAAATTCTTCCGCGAATGCGCGGACAAGGTCGTGGGCGTGGCGCGCGACCTGGCCGTGGCCCTGGCGCGCGGGGGCAAGATCCTGTTCGCCGGCAACGGCGGATCCGCGGCCGACGCCCAGCACCTGGCCGCGGAGTTCGTGAACCGGTTCCTGCTGGAGCGGCCGCCCCTGCCCGCCCTGGCCTTGACCACGGACACTTCCATACTTACCGCTGTGGGGAACGACTACGGCTTCGACCACGTGTTCGAGAAGCAGGTCCTGGCCCTGGGCCAGCGCGGCGACGTGCTGGTGGCCCTCTCCACCTCGGGCAACAGCCCGAACCTGGTGCACGCCCTGCGCGCCGCCAGGGAGCGTGGGGTGGCCACGGTGGGCCTCACCGGGCAGGGCGGCGGCGAGATGGCCCCGTTCTGCGACAGCCTGCTCATGGTGCCCGGCAAGCACACGCCCCTGATCCAGGAAGTGCACATCGCCGCGGGGCACCTGCTCTGCCAGCTGGTGGACCACTACCTGTTCGAGGCCGTGATGGAGTTGCAGCCCTATCTCAATGGGGAGTAGCCCGGAAACGCGAAGTACACGGAGGAAGTGGATGCCCATATACGAATTCAAATGCGGGAGTTGCGGCAAGGAGTTCGAGGAGATCGTCTTCGATTCCGAGCTGCACGTGAAGTGCCCGTCCTGCGGGTCGGAAAAGACCGACCGCCTGATGTCCTGCTGCAGCCACAAGTCCGCCGGAGCGGGAGGCTCCGTGAGCCAGGCCTCGTCCTCGGGCGGGTGTGCGGGCTGTAGCGGCGGCAACTGCTCCACCTGCCATTGAACGCCCATAGCGGCTTGTCGGCGTTGTCGCTGCGGGGAAAATGATCCCTCGCGTATTGGGATACGCGTCGGGCCCATTTTCCCCTTGCTCCTAGCCGCCAAACCACTCTGGGCGTTCAATGGGGGGCACTGTGGGCGAGCTTTGGCGGCTCTGCCGAAAGATTTCCTCAAACCACCCGGAATCCATTCATGAACAGCATCACCATCGCCACTCGCGGCAGCAAGCTGGCCCTGTGGCAGGCCAACCATGTGAAGTCGCTCCTTGAGGCGCGGTACCCCGGCATCCAGGTGGAGCTCCTGGTCATCAAGACCACGGGCGACAAGATCCTGGACGTGCCCCTGGCCAAGGTGGGAGGCAAGGGCCTGTTCGTGAAGGAGATCGAGGAGGCGCTCCTGGACGGACGCGCGGACCTGGCAGTGCACAGCATGAAGGACGTGCCCACCGAGCTGCCCAAGGGGCTGGTGGTGGGCGTGATCCCCGAGCGCGAGGACAACACCGACACGCTCCTCTCCGTGCACTACGGCTCCCTGGCCGAACTGCCCCAGGGCGCGGGCGTGGGCACTTCCAGCCTGCGCCGGGCCTCGCAGCTGAAGGCCCTGCGCCCGGACCTGGACGTGCGCGACCTGCGCGGCAACGTGGACACGCGCCTCAGAAAGCTCGTGGAGGGCCAGTACGATGCCATCGTCATGGCCACGGCCGGGTTGAAGCGCCTGGGCCTGGCCGCGCCCAGGCAGTCGCCCCTGGCCCCGCCCGAATTTTTGCCCGCCGTGGCCCAGGGCGCCCTGGGCATCGAATACGCCGAGGGCGGCCCCATGGCCGAGACCCTGGCCTTCCTGGACCACCGCGAGTCGCACATCACGGTGCTGGCCGAGCGCGGGTTCCTCACGGGCCTGGACGGCGGCTGCCAGGTGCCCATCGCCTCCTGCGCCGAGCTTAAGGGCGACGAGGTGCTGCTCACGGGATTTTTGGCCGACGTGGACGGGACGAACCCCATCCGCATGCAGGCCCGGGGGCCCGTGGACAAGGCCTTCGATCTGGGCCTGGAGCTGGCCGAGAAGGTCAAGGCCGCCGGAGGCGGGGAGATTCTGGCCCGAGTCTACGCCCAGAATTAGCAGGCCGCCCCAAAGGCGCAACCTGCTTCGTCAGCGAAAAAATCCAGACCGCTTATGTATGCCTAATACACTGCGCGTCCTGGATTTTTCCGCTTCCTCGCATCTCACGCCTTTGGAACGGCCTGCGGGATGGATTTGATTACATTTTTCGAGGCGCGGCCCATGTTTTCCGCCCGTCCCGCCCTGCGGGGCGGGCGGTTTCGTTTGCGGCGTTCTCCTGATATGCTGCGCGCAAAGGAGGGGGTGCCCATGATTCGTTTGCTTGTGGCCCTGTGCTGCGTCCTGGCCCTGGCGGGCCCGGCGGCGGCCGCCGACAACCAGGGGGAGGAGCTCCTGCAGTGCGTGACCGTGAAGTGGAACGCGGGCCGCACCTATCCGCCCAGCGTGCGGGTGGAGGTCTGGGTCTTCGCCAAGGCCGTGGCCCAGGGCGTCCTGGACCTGGAGCACGGGGGGCTGGATTTCGACTATGAGGACGGGTTCGTGCTGGCCAGGGGCCGGGTCGAGGCTTCCTTCAAACCCCTGGAAGGCAAGGGCGAGCTGCGCCTGGCCGCCCTGGAGGCCTCCTGCGATCTTTCCGGGGCCTTCCCGGTCAAGCCCCGCAAGCTCGCGGATATCGCCTTCGAGACCAAGTTCGACTACTGAGCCGCCCGGCGATTCAACAAATCGTCGAGGAAGTCATTTCCCCCAGGCCGTTCACAAATAGTGAGATGCAAGGCGCAAAAAAAATGCAAGACCGACGCGTACTCCCCGTACGCGAGGTTTTGCATTTTTTGAAGCAACGCAGCAGATCGCTGTGTGTGGATGGGCTGGGCCCCCGGCGCGTGGGGATCGCGCCGGGGGCATTTGTTCGCAGGAGCCTGCGGTATCCTAGAGAGCCTTGTGGCAGAACCACCAGTCGTAACCTTCGTACTGCTCAAGGCGCGTCTTGGCGCTTTCGTGGTCCATGGCCGGGGGCACGATGCCCCGGTCCTTGATGAGTTCGTTGTTGGGCCACCCGGCGGGCAGGGCCACGCCCTTGCCGTCGGAGGTCTGCAGGGCCTTCACGATGCGCAGGATCTCGTCCATGTTGCGGCCGATCTCCTGGGGGTAGTAAAGCATCAGCCGCAGCACGCCCGCCGGGTCCACGATGAACACCGCGCGCACGGTGTTGGAGCCCTTGCCCGCGTGCAGCATGCCCAGGCGCTCGGCCACCTGGCCGCGGTCGTCGGCGATGACCGGGAACTGGATGTCCACGCCCAGCTTCTCGCTGATCCAGTCGATCCATTTGATGTGCGAGAAGACCTGGTCGATGGACAGGCCCACCAGCTCCGCGTTCAGGGCCTTGAACTCGTCGTAGCGCTTCTGGAAGGCCACGAACTCCGTGGTGCATACCGGGGTATAGTCGGCGGGATGGCTGAACAGCACCAGCCACTTGCCCTTGTAGTCGCCGGGCAGGTTCTTTACGCCGTGGGTGGTGTTGACGGTCAGCTCCGGAAAGTTGTCGCCGAGCAGGGGAAGAGTGTTTTCCATGATAAGCCTCCTAAATGGGTTCGTGTTTATTGTTGAGAATAGTTACTAATAAACTCGCTCGGGTGCGTCAAGTATTTTTAGGAATAATTCTCAATAAAGATTTTTGGCAAATTATATCAGCTGAGAAACAGGGGTTGGAGTCAAGAGAGGAGGGAAGGGGAAAAGGCGGACTTCAAAGGCACACGGCCCCGCGCAGTCACCTGCGCGGGGCCGTGTGCGTGGCGGGAACCGGGTGCTCAGCCTGCTGCGGCCTTGCGTTTTTCCGCGGCCTTGGCGGCCAGGTCGTCGGTCTCCACCAGGTAGATGGTGCGCTCGCGCTGGTCGTTCATGCGGAATTCGATGAGACTTTCGTCCTCAAGCATGTGCAGGGCCTTGTCGATGCTTTCCTTGTTGGTGTTGAAGGAGATGGACAGGAGGTTCAGGGTGTCGAGGTAGTTCAGGTCGCGCATGCCGTGCTTGCCGTAGAGGCTGAGGACGTTGCAGATGCCCAGGAACAGGTTGGGCACGCGTAGGGACTTGGCCGTGGCGGTCTTCAGGCGGTGCACCAGCACGTTCAGCAGCGTGGCGATCATGGGCGGGCTTTGGCGGACGAATTCTTCGAAGGCGTCCTTGCGCACCTCCACGACCTTGGAGTCCTCCAGGGCCACGGCCGTTGCCGTGCGCTTCTCGTCGCCCAGGAGGATGGCCATCTCGCCGAACATGGATACGGGCTTCAGGATGGCGAAAACCTTTTTCTTCCCGTCCACCATTTTGGAGATCTCCACCCGGCCCTCCTTGAGCAGGTAGGCGGAGTCCCCTTTTGTCCCCTCTCCGAAAATCACGGAATATTTGAGAAAATTACGGACCAGAAAGGAGCCCTTGGACTGGGACATGCGTATCCTCCGGCTGGACGTAGGCGTACGGGAAGTGCGCGGGACGCACGGGTGTTTGTTTTCCTATAGCCCGTTTCAGGCGTCGGGACAACGAATAAGAGCGCAGGCCGCAAAAGCGGGAAAGGCTGCGCCGGGGCGGCGCGGGAAGGCTCAGAAGCGGGTCATCGCCCCTTCGCTGGCAAAGAAGATGTCCTCGGGCATGTGGCTCGCGGTGAGCTTCATTCGGTACCCGAAGGTGATGAACAGGTCGCTCTTGGTGGGCAGGGAGTCGGGCTTAAGCAGGAAGGAGAAGGGGATGCCTTCGCCCTGGTTCAGGGGGCCGGGTTTGCAGACCCGCAGGTCCTGGGCGATGACCCTGCCCGAGGCGTCGGAGAGATAGGCGGCGAACCAGATGTCCGCCACGGTGTCCGCCCAGGCGGGGGTGGTCCCGGCCACGGGATAGGCCGTGCCCTGCACGCTGAACTGGTCGCGCACTGACACGATGCGGTAGTCGAAGCGCCAGAACTTCATGGCCAGGCTCTGGTCGGAATCCAGGGCCCAGGGTTGGCGTACGAGATGCTTGACGTTGGTGCTGGAGCAGCCCGCCAGGAGGCAGAGGCAGATGAGGGCGAGGAGGCAGGCGGCCGTGCGTTTCATTGGCGCTTTCCGGAGGTTGGCGGGGCTGGTTGTTTCATGAGTTCGGGGCCGCTTTGCGGGCGGTCCGTCAGGCGTTCAACTCCGGAAAACCTTGCACCATCATCTCGGCCAGAGTCAAGTTCACCTTGGACAGGCGCGTCATTTTCGCGCCCAGGAAGTCCATCTCCAGCTTGGCCAGGTCGCGGTACAGAGGGGTGCGGTCGAGGGGCCGGACTCCGGCGTCGGCGGGAAAGCGGAAGCAGCCCGGGAAGTCCCGCACCTGGCCCATGGACCCGGCCAGCACGTGGGGCACCCCGTGCAGGCGGCAGATCATCAGGCGGTGGGCGTACAATCCGCACAGGCCGTCGTCGTTCAGGGGGCACATGGCGTCGGGCCGCTCCCCGCGCGCCAGGGCCTCGCGCGCCAGGCGCACGTATTCGCGGGCGCGGGCCATGTATTCCTCGCGGCGGGCTTGGTCCAGGGCGTCGAGGCCCTTCATCAGAAAGGCCCATTCCACGTAGGTATGGTGCTGGAAATAGCTGGTGCAGCAGTTGTTCGGGCAGCCCGCGCAGCTGAAGCCCGTGTCCGCCGCGCAGGCGTCGTAGGCCGTCTGCATGCGTCCGTACAGGGCCTCCAGGCGGCGGAACACGTTGCTGCGCGTGGGCTTCATTCGTCCTCCCCCGGGATCAGGCCCTGCTCGCCGAGCCATTTGGCCGCGGCCTCGGCGCAGGCCGGGGCCGAGGAGCCGGAGCTCGGGAGCGTGAGGTCCGCGGCGGCCTCGTACAGGGGCCTGCGCTCGCGGTACAGGTCGTCGAAGCTCTGGCCGTCGGCGATGGCCAGGCCGCGGCCCCGGGCGTCGCCCACGCGCTTGCGCGCCTCTTCCAGGCCGGGCTCCAGGTGGATCACCGGTCCCAGCTCCTTGAGCCGGGCCACGGCGCGGGGCCCGTAGATCACGCTGCCTCCGGTGGAGACCACGGCGCGCTTGAGGTTCAGCCCGGCCACTACCTCTTCCTCGGCCTCAAGGAAGCGCTCCCTGCCCAGGGCGTCGAACACGGCCTGCAGCTCCTGGCCGAAAAAGGCCTCGATGAGGAGGTCCGTGTCCACGTGCGCCCAGCCCAGGCGTTCGGCCAGGGCTGCGCCCACGGTGGACTTGCCCGCCCCGGCCATGCCCACGAGGGTCACGCAGGGGCAGTTGGTGCGTTGGGAGACGATGGTGCTCATGATGGTTGTCCTCCGCCGACGGGCGGTACCCGCGAAATGCTGCAAAACCACGGTTCTGTCAAGGCTTCCCAGGACATGCGGGGCGGAGTATCCTCGACCCATGGAACGACGCATTCCCTGCAACGACACGGCCGGAGCCCTGCGCGCGGCCATGGCCCAGGGGCACGCGGGCCCGGAGCACACCTCCCTGGTGCTCTACGACCTGGACCGCCTGCGCGCCCGGGCCCTGGAGGCCGTGGAGGCCTTCCCGCCCGGGACCCTGCACGCCGTGGCCGTGAAGGCCAATCCCCTGGCCTCCGTGCTGTCCTTCATTCGCGGCCTGCACCCGGACCTGGGCGCGGAGGTGGCCTCCCTGCCCGAGCTGCACATGGCCCTGGCCGCCGGGTTCGAGCCCCGGCGCATCCTTTTCGACTCCCCGGCCAAGACCGGGGAGGAGATCGCCCTGGCCCTGGCCGTGGGCGCGCACCTCAACGTGGACAATTTCCAGGAGTTGGAGCGGGTGGCCGAACTGGTGCGGACCCGGGGCGCGGTGAAGTCCTCCGTGGGCCTGCGCGTGAACCCGCAGGTGGGCGCCGGGGCCATCCCGTCCACCTCCGTGGCCGCGGGCGTGCACAAGCTGGGCGTGCCCGTGGGCGAGTGCCGGGCCCAGATCCTGGCCGCCCTGGAAAAGTACCCCTGGCTCACGGCCCTGCACTCCCACGTGGGCTCCCAGGGCTGTTCCCTGGACCAGCTCACGGCCGGGGCGCGCGTGCTGGCGGACCTGGCCCGCGAGGCCGGGGGCCGGGTGCGCACCCTGGACATCGGCGGGGGCCTGCCCGCGACCTACGCGGCCGGCGATCCCAAGCCGACCCTGGGCGACTACGCCCGGGCCCTGCGCGAGGCCTGCCCGGGGTTCTGGGCCGGGGAGTTCGCCTTGTGCACGGAGTTCGGCCGCGCTGTGCATGCCGGGGCCGGGTTCGCGGCCTCGCGCGTGGAATACGTCAAGCCCCACGGCGGCATGCCCATGGCCGTGATCCACCTGGGCGCGGACATGTTCCTGCGCGAGTGCTACAACCCCGGGGACTGGCGGCACGAGGTCCTGGCCCTGGACGCCTCGGGCCGGATCAAGGAGGGCCCCGCCATCGCCCAGCGCGTGGCCGGACCCCTGTGCTTCCAGGGCGACTTCCCGGCGCGAGAGGCCCCCATGCCCGCCCTGGAGCAGGGGGACTGGGTGCTGGTGCGCGACGCCGGGGCCTACACCCTGTCCATGTGGTCGCGCTACAATTCCCGCCAGATGCCCCAGGTCCTGGGCTTCGAGCGCCGGGACGGTGGGTACGCCTTCACGGTCCTGCGCAAGCGCGAGAGCGTGGAGGACGTGCTCCGCTTCTGGTCCTAGTCTTTTTGCTGTCCACGAAAAACGGGCCGATCCCCGAGGGGACCGGCCCGTTGTGCATGCAATGTCGTCTTAGTTCCTGCGGAATATTTAAAAGTCTTTCCCCGCAGGCCGTTCAAAAGATGTGAGATGCGAGGAAGCGGAACAATCCAGGGCGCGCAGTGTATTGGACATACATAAGCGGTCTGGATTGTTTCGCTGACGAAGCAGATCGCGTCTTTGGGGCGGCCTGCTATGCCCTGTGCTGGCGGCCGTTGCCGCCCCGGCGGGAGTCCACCGGGTGGATGAGCACGCGCTTGAGCGGGCCCTCGCCCTTGGAGCGGGTGCTCACGGACTCGTCGTCCTGCAGGGCCATGTGCACCAGCCGCCTGTGGTATGAGGACAGGGGCTTGGTGCTCTGGGTGCGGCCCTGGTCCCTGGCCTTGTCCGCCAGGTACAGGGCCAGCTTGCGCAGGTTGTCGTCCTGCTTGTCGCGGTAGTCCCCGGCGTCCAGGTGCACGCGCAGCGAGGTCTGGAACCTGCGGGCCAGGATGCGGTTGGCGATGTACTGCAGGGCCGTGATGGTTTGGCCCTCGCGGCCGATGATCAGGCCGGAGTTGGCCTCGTCGTCCACCTGGACCTTGATGCGCCCGGGCTCGTTGCTCACGGTGAGGCTGGTCTCCCCGATGATGGGGGCCAGGAGTTTCTCCATGACCTCGCGCACCTCGGCGTTGAGGGTCTCCAGGTCCGGCTCCGGCTCCCGAAGGTCCGGGCGCTCGTCTTCGGCCGGAGCGGGGGCGGCGGGGGCCGCCTCGGGGGCGGGCTCCGCGGGTTTGGCCTCGGCCTTGGGCGCTGCGGGCTCTTCGGCGGGCGGTTCGGGCACGGCGTCCAGCACGGACTCCCCCTTCACCAGGTCGGCGAAGGGCTCGCGCTTTTCGCGCAGCCGGGCCTTGACCACGGCCTTCTTGCCCATCAGCCCGAAGATGCCGGACGAGCCGCTGGAAACGATGTCGATCTCCAGCTTTGCGCGCTCCACGCCGAAGTGCGCGCAGGCCGCCGCGATGGCGGCGTCTAGGTCCTTATCCGTGAACTCCTTGAATGCTTGCATCAAAACTCCTCGCGAGGGTGGCGCGCCTGACGGCTGGGCCTGGCAAAGCTTGGTTGCTTCTGGCTATGCCTTGCGGGTCAGGGACCACTGCTGGGCGATGGAAAGGACGTTGTTCACCAGCCAGTACACCACCAGTCCCGAGGGGAAGTTCAGGAACAGGAAGGTGAAGATTACCGGCATGAAGAGCATGACCTTGGCCTGGGTCGGGTCCCCGGGAGCGGGCGTCATCTTCTGCTGCAGGAACATGGTCGCGCCCATGATCAGCGGAGTGATGTAGTAGGGGTCCTTGGCCGAGAGGTCGGCCAGCCAGATCATGTCGGTGAAGGGCAGGTGCGGGATGAAGCTGGCGTGGCGCAGCTCGATGGCCCCCAACAGCGCCTGGTAGAGCCCGAAGAACACGGGGATCTGCAGGGCCATGGGCAGGCAGCCGCCGGCCGGGTTGACCTTGTAGGTCTTGTAGAGCTGCATCATCTCCTGGTTCATCTTCTGGCGGTCGTCCTTGTACTGCTCCCTGATCTTGGCCATCAGCGGCTGGATCTTCTTCATGGAGTTCATGGAGCGGTAGCTCTTGTTGGACAGGGGCCAGAACACGATCTTGATGATGATGGTCAACAGGATGATGGCCACGCCCCAGTTGCCCACCCAGCCGTACAGGAAGTTGAGCAGCTGCAACAGAGGCTTGGACAGGATGTCGAAGAACCCGTAGGTCACCAGCTCGTCCATGCCGTGGGGGGCGGCGGCCAGGGTCTTGGCCGTGACCGGGCCGAAGAAATAGGTGTTGGTCACCTCGCGCATGCCGCCCGCGGGCACGTCCACGTTTTCCTTGTCCACCTGCAGGCGGTACAGGCCGCCGTCATAGCGGGCGTGCATGGCCAGGTCGCCCTCTTCGGGGGTCACGGCCATGGCGAAATAGTTGCTCTGGACGGCGCTCCACTGCAGGGCGTCGCGCCGGGAAAGGCCCTCGCCCAGGTCGCCGGTGTCGTTCTCGTTGTCCACGCCATCCTTGTCCAGCCAGGACACGCGCGTGGGGTTGTAGCGGTCGTTCTCCGCGGACAGGGCCTTGCTGGCCAGGGTGAAGCCCAGGCGTCCGGACAGGGGGGTGGCCCCGGCGTTGACCAGGGACACGCGCTCCTGGATCAGGTAGCTGTCGGCCTTGAAGGTCAGGGTGCGCTTGACGTGCAGGTCGCCCAGGGCGCCGGAGAAGGTCACGCTGGTCTCGCCGCCGGGCTCCAGGGCCACGGCGGGCGCCTCGGGGGCGGCCCACTGGGCACCGCGCCAGGTGCCCTCGCCGTTCCACAGCAGGCCCAGGAGGCCCTTGTTCACGGCGTCGGGGGAGACCAGGTTCACCAGGGGCGCGCCGTCCTCGATGCTTTCCTTGAAGTTCTTGAGCTCGAAATCCGTGAGCACGCCGCCGGCGGAGTTGAACACGGCCCTGAACAGGGGGGTGTCCACGGTCACGTCCTGGCCCGCGGCCGGGGTGAACGCGGGCGGGGCAACGGGAACCACGGGCGCGGTGGGCGCCACGGGGGCCGTGCCGCCTTCCTGTCCGGGCTGCACCTGGGCGGTTTCCTGTCCGGGCTGCACGGGCTGCTGCTTGGGGCTGAAGAAATACGACCAGCCCACCAGGACGATGGTGCACAGGACGATGGCCAGTATGGTGCGCTTGGTATTGTTGTCGTTGTCCATGATCTTAGGTCCCTGTGGAGGTGTTGGCCTGCGTCGACCCTGCGGGCGCGCCGGATGGTTTCGGGGGTACGGGGTCATAGCCGCCCTTGCATAAGGGGTGGCAGCGCAGGAGCCGCAGCAGGGTGAGCCAGGAACCCTTGAGCGCGCCGTGCACGGTCAGGGCTTCCAGGGCGTAGGCGGAGCATGTGGGAACGAACCTGCACGTGGGCGGGAAAAGAGGGGAAATGGCGCGCTGGTAAACGCGGATGAGCAGACAGAGTACGGTTCTCATGCTCTATGGCCTGCGGGGGTTACCCCGTCGTAGGGCCTGGCGCGCGCTGGGTCCTGTCCAGGAGGGGGAGCAACTCCTCCCTCACCGTGTCCATGTCGAGGCGCTTGGCGTCCACATGGCGCTTGGGCACGACCACATAGTCCACGGGGGTCTGGATGCGGTCCCTGTTCAGGCGGAAGAACTCGCGCAGCAGGCGTTTAATGCGGTTCCTGCGAACCGCGACCCCCAATTTCCTGCTCACTGCGACCCCGAGTCGCCAGGTCGTCTCGGGGTCGGGGTTGGGAAGCGCGAAAAGCAAGAAATGCCTGGAATGGAATTTCTTCCCGTGGTCGTAGCAGGCCAGGAACAGGGGCCGCCTCAAAAGGCGGTTTTCACGCGGAAAAGCTAGACGGCTAATCTCTTGCGTCCCTTGGCGCGCCTGCGGCGCAGCACCGCGCGGCCGTTTTTGGTGCGGGAGCGGACCAGGAAGCCGTGGGTCCTCTTCCTTCTGGTTTTGCTGGGTTGATATGTTCTTTTCATGGCTGTTTCTCCTTAGCGGGTGATGTAAACGCGACTTGTTAACCGTTGCACGGGGCGAAGTCAAGCCGCCACCGGACGCGCCAGGGGGCTTGGGCCGGGGCCGAACTGTGTGCCCCAGGGTTGGTTCGATGTCAAGACCGGAGAGCGGGCCGTTACCCGCCGATGAGTTGAAGGGCCATGCGCGGCAGGCTGTTGGCCTGGGCCAGCATGGCCGTGGCCGTCTGCGACAGGATCTGGGCGCGCACGAACTGCGTCATCTGCAGGGATACGTCCACGTCGGAGATGCGGGACTCCGAGGCCATGAGGTTCTCGGCCATGATCTCCAGGTTGGTCACGGCGTAGAGCCGGTTCTGCAGGGCCCCGAGGTTGGCGCGGATCTTGTCCTTGGAGACGATGGCCTCGTTCAGGGCCGTGAGGGCGTGCTGGGCCGCGGACTGGGTGGAGATGGAGAAGCCCGCGCCGGCGGCCGACGAGTTGCCCACGCCCAGGGCCGAGGCCGTGATGTCGCCTATGGAGATGTAATAGTAGTCCTCGGCGCAGTCGTTGCCCGAGCCGAAGTGGACCTTGAGCGGGCCCGTGGCCACCAGGCCCGAACCCCTGTGGGCCGAGTTCTCGCCCGAGAGGTTGCCGTTGAGCAGATGGATGCCGTTGAAGTCCGTGGCGTTGGCGATGCGGGTGATCTCCGAGGCCATGGCCTGGTACTCGGAGTCGATGATCAGGCGCTGGTCGGAGTTGTAGGTGCCCGTGGCCGCCTGCTCGGCCAGCTCCTTCATGCGGATGAGTTTCTCGTCCACCACCTGGGCCGCGCCGTCGGCGGTCTGGATCAGGGAGATGGCGTCGTTCACGTTGCGCACGCCCTGGTGCATGCTGGCGATCTCCGAGCGCATGAGCTCGCGGATGGCCAGGCCGGCGGCGTCGTCCGCGGACGAGGTGATGCGCAGGCCCGACGACAGGCGGCTGACGGATTCCGTCAGCATGCCGAAGGCCGTGCCCAGGTTGCGCGCGGCCGTGGTGGACATCAGGTTGTGATTGATGACAAGGGACATGGGGCCTCCGTCTCGCTCGGTTGTCCTCAATCCTATTGGGTCGGTCCCAGACTCAACATCTATCGGAGGGGAGGAGGGAAATCTTTAGGGTTGCCAGGCGTTTTTGGGGAAATCGCGCGATTTTCCCGCCGCCTTGGCCGTGCACGGGCCTTGACCCGGGCGCCGGGGCTGGGGCAGAGCATGGGAAAGAAACCCCAACGGAGACAGGAGCATGGACAATCCCGTAGCCGCCTACAACGAGGCGCGTCTGAACAGGATGAAAAAGGCCCTGGCCCGCAACAACTTCGAACCCTACGTGGTCGCCGGGGCCGGGGCGGCCAAGGCCCTGGTGCTGGACGAGCTGCTGCCGCGGCTCATGGAGGAGGAGAAGGTCAAGAGCGTGTCCTTCGGCGGGTCGATGACCCTGGTGCACACGGGCATCTACGAGGGGATCAAGGCCGTGGAGGGGCTGGAGGTGCTGGACACCTACGACACGGGCAAGCGGCGCTACGAGGTCCTGGCCATGCGGCGCAAGGCGCTCACCGTGGACCTGTTCCTGTGCGGGGCCAACGCCATCACCGAGCGCGGGCGCATCGTGAACCTGGACGGCACGGGCAACCGCGTGGCGGCCATGGCCTTCGGCCCCAGGTTCGTGGTGGTGGTGGCCGGGCGCAACAAGCTGGTGCCCAACCTCACGGCCGCCTTCGAACGGGTGCGCAACTACGCCGCGCCCCTGAACTGCATGCGCCTGGAGCGCAAGACGCCCTGCGTGAAGACCATGCGCTGCGAGGACTGCACCGCCCCGGACCGGATCTGCAACACCTGGTCCATCACCGAGAAGTCCTGGCCCAAGAACCGCATCAAGGTTATCCTGGTGGACCAGGAACTTGGATTGTGACCACGAGTTCGTAGGGCGCGCCCGGAGCGCGCCCACGCATCTTTCAAGGAGTCTTCATGCCTTTCGCCACGCCGGGCTTCGACCTGGCCCTGCTGGAGTTTTTCAACCAGAATCTGCGCTGCGCCCCGCTGGACGTGCTCTCGCGGCTGTTTTCCTGGCCCCCGTTCCTTTGGATCCTCGTGCTCGCGGGGCTGGTGCTGGGCGTACGCCGCCTGGGCCTGCGCACGCAGCTCGCGGGCACGCTGCTGCTCCTCGTGGCCGTGGGCGTTTCCGACGGCGGGACCCATCTCATCAAGGAGATGAGCGGCCGGGTGCGGCCCCTGAACGCCGTGGCCGGGACGTGGTTCGTGGAGGACGGGCAGTGGAACCAGCGCCCCGCGGACTTCGTGCAGACCAAGGAGAAGGGCAGCTCCTACCCCTCGGCCCACGCCTCCAACGCCATGGCCGCCGCCGCGCTGATCTGGCTGCTCTGGCCGGGCACGCGGCGCTGGGTCTGGCTCCTGCCCCTTCTGGTGGGCTGGTCCCGGCTGTACCTGGGCAAGCACTACCCCACGGACGTATTCATGGGCTGGCTCATCGGCCTGGGCGCGGCCATGCTGGTGCAGGCCGCAGCCTCCCTCCTGGCGGGCGAGGTCTTTCGCCTGCCGGGGCGTCCTTTTTCTGATCAGTAGGAGTTTGTAACTTTTCGTTCCAGAGATGTGAGATGCGAGGCGCAAGGGCGATGCAGCCCCGACGACCGACTAGCTGTTAGGCGAGTCTTCGAGCCTTACAGATATCGAGAGCAGAGCTGTACTCCTAATACGCGAGGGGTTGCATTGCCCGCAGCAACGAAGCAGATCGCGCCTCTGGGACGAAAAGTCAGTCGCCGTTGAGGACGGTGGATGCTCGCTTCTTCCGATAGAGCACGAATCCCCACCACGTGGACAGGACGAAGAGGATGGCGGCCAGGGTCACGCGCCAGGCGAAGTCCACCTTGAACCCGCTGCCCAGGAGCGCGAAGATCAGGGTCTGGGGCACGAAGCCCAGGGTCGAACCCGCCAGGAACGGCAGCGCGCCCACGGAGCTGACCCCGGCCACGAGGTTGGTGAGGATGTTGCTGCCTACGGGCATGAAGCGGATGATCAGGGTCATGGAGAAGGGGTTTTCGCGCAGGAACGCGTCCACCTTGGCGATCTTGCCGCCGAAGCGCCGGGCCACGTAGCCCCGGCCCAGGAAGCGCGCGAAGAAGAAGGCCAGGGCGCAGCCGAGAGCCGTGCCCAGGGTCCCGGCCAGGGTGCCGCCCAAAAAGCCGTAGGCGTAGCCGCCCAGGAAGGCCACGATCTGCCGGGGCAGGCCCAGGCCCGTGAAGGCCCCGGCCGCCAGCAGGAACAGCCCCCAGCCCCAGAGCCCCTGGCCCCGGATGTGGGCGTCGATCCAGTGCTCGTCCAGGGCCTGGTCCAGGCCTGCGGCGCGCAGGCCGAGGCCCAGCCCGGCCAGCACGGCGAGCATGGCGAATCCCTTGAGGTAGGCGCGGGCTTGTTTGCGGTCCATGGAGTGTGGCCGTGGCGGAGAGCGCGCGGGGCGCTACTTCCGTTCGTCGATTTCGTAGTTGATGGCCCGGTCCAGGAGCCAACGCACGCCGATGAGATCGTAGATCCCGGCCTTGGCGCGGTCCCAGGTGCCGTATTTGCTCTCCCCGTGCACGCGGTGGCGGTGGTTCACGGGGATTTCCAGCACGCGCGCGCCCTGCATCTTCATGAGCGTGGGCAGGTAGCGGTGCATGTTCTTGAACACGGGCATCTTGCGGGCCATGTCCGCGCGCATGATCTTCAGGGAGCAGCCCGTGTCGTGCACGGTCTCGCGCGTCCACCAGTTGCGCACGGCGTTGGCCAGGCGCGAGGACAGGCGCTTGACCTGGGTGTCCTTGCGCGTGGTGCGCCAGCCGATGACCATGTCCGCGCCCTCGGCGTCGTACAGGCGCAGCATGGCGGGCACGTCGGCGGGGTCGTTCTGCAGGTCCGCGTCCATGGTCACGATGGCCCGGCCCCGGGCCTCCTGGAACCCGGCGGCGAACCCGGCGGACTGGCCCCGGTTCTGCCTGAAAGACAGATAGCGCACGTGCTCGTCGGCCTCGGCCAGTGAGCGGATCACGGCAAGCGAGGAGTCGGTGCTGGCGTCGTTTATGTACAGGACCTCCCAGGGGCAGGGCAGGTCGGACAGGGCGTCGGTGATCTCCCGGTGCAGGATGGGGAGGTTTTCCTCCTCGTTGAACACGGGGATGACCAGGGAGATGAGATTGGTTTCCGTCATGACGGGGAGAGGAATACGGGAATGAAAAAAAAATGTAAATAGCGTTTGACAAAGCACGGGCCGGAGTTTAAACCCTCCTTTCTACAGCGTTGCGGGGTGGAGCAGTACGGTAGCTCGTCGGGCTCATAACCCGAAGGTCGCAGGTTCAAATCCTGTCCCCGCTACCAAAGAAATCAAGCGGCTACGTTCAATGAACGTAGCCGCTTTTTCGTGTTTGGCGGAGAAATTCGGGGCTCAGTGCAGGCCCGGGGCTGTGCCTGTTCTTGACGGCCTTGCCGTCTACGACAGCGACGATCTGGGCGCGGCACGATTGCCCGCGCCCGAAGGCGCCATCCAGAAAGGCCGAAGCCCGCTTGGGGGCTCCGGCCTTTGTTTTGTTTGCTGCAAGCGGGTGGCGCTAGAAGGTGTACTTGATGCCCAGGCAACACTTGGTGAAGGTGGTCACGCCGCCAAGGCCTATGTCCTTGCCCTCCCAGGTCTCCTCGTCCAGGTCCGCGCGGATGAAGGCCAGCTCGGACCACAGGGTCAGGTTTTCGTATAGGGCGTATTCGGAATGCAGCTCCACGTCCCAGTAGGAATCCTTGTCCGTGAAGCCGGTAAATGTATTGCTCCTTAATTCGGAGTGGTTCTTTACCAGGTCGGCGTCGTTGGTGCCCTGGCCGTAGATCACGGTGAAGGTCTGGGTCAGGTTCCGAACAAAGGAGAAGTCCTTGAAGGCGATGCCCAGGCCCCACATGCCGTAGTTGTTGTACTTGTTGCACAGGACCCTGTCCGAGGTCCCGGCATAGGAGCCGTTGAAGCCCGTCCTGGAGGGAGCGAAGGATTCAAAGCCGCCGTCGCCGTTCGTGAAATCCGTCATGGTCGGCATGGCCTCGGAGCCGTCGGCGGCGTTGGCGTTGTCTCCGGACCCGTAGAAGGCGATGAGGGCCGGGGTCACGCTGTCCAGCTTGTAGTCCAGGTCCAGGGCCGCGAACCAGCCTGTGCGGTCCCTGTCTTCTGCGCAACCATGTTGCGCGGAGCCGTAGATCAGGTCCAGGCCCAGCACAAAGGGGTCGAATGCGTCCAGCTTGAAGGCCCCGCCAGCCCAGTAGATTTCGGTGTCTTGAGTCCCTGTGGAATGGTAAGGATTTATTGTCCCCCTCAAGGTCTGATACGCTCCCTCGGCCCCATAGATCGCATAGGGAGTACAGGCCCAGCCCTGGCCGGCCAGGGGCAACATCACGGTGAACAGGTCGTACTCGTCGTTCCTGCTGGCAGAGCCCGTATCGCTGGCGTTTAGGTCAATGAGGCGGGACCAGGCGACGGTCAGCCCGACCATGTCGCTGAACTGGTAGCTGGCCGCAATGCCCGCCACGTCGTCGTCCCACAGGGGCGTTCCAAAGGCGCAGGACGGGAAGCTCAGGGGTTGCAAACCCACGCGCACATCGGCTCCGGCCAGTTTGAAGTCCGTGTAGGCGTGCTTGACCTCCACGGTGACTCCGTCGGTGCCCAGCGCGCCGCCGTTGGCCGGGGAGCCCCAGGTGGAGTCGATCTCAAAGCCCACCACCCCGCGCAGGTCCTTGGAATCGATGTATTCGAAATACATGCGCACGCGCTGGGCGGCCTGGAAGTCGTCCTCGCTGTCGCCCTTGTGATTGGAGTCCGCCAGGCCGGAGCTGTTGCTCCATTCCAAAGACTGCCAGAATTGGCTCGTGAAGTTCATTTCCTTGGCGTTGGCCATGCCTGCGCCGAAAAGGACGCACCAGGCCAGGGCTACAATGATGAAGCGTTTCATTCCGTCTCCGTTTTTGTGGAAGAAAAATGGGGGACTATCTGATATGTCATGCCCTGTCCATCCTCCAAAACACGCGCAAATGCGGTTTGTCCGCTCCTGCGGGTGCTTTTCATCCTCGCCTCCAAAGGCAAGCCGCCCGGCTGGAAGTGGCTCCGGCCGGTTTTTCCGTGCCGTAGCCGGGAAGGGGCCCTGGATAGGCCGAAAAGTATTTCTTTTGGGGGTGGCCATAGGTAAGATTTCAGTAGGTTTGATAAGCTCTCTTTACGAATTGGGAACCGAAGAAATAAACCCCGTGGCGCAGTGACGACGGGGCGAAGGGAAAAGCGGGCGGCCATGCTTTGGGCATGGCCGTTTTTTTGTGCCAGGCTGGAAAGACCGGGAATTTAGTGCAGGCCCGGGGCTTCGGGCTGGGCCGGGGGGGCGGCCGGGGCGATTTCGATGCGGTTCCGGCCCTGGCGCTTGGCCTGGTACAGGGCCTGGTCCGCCTGCTTCAGCAGCTCGTGCAGGGTGTCCTCGCCCTGGGCCGCGTCGCAGTCGTAGCCGGACATGCCGAAGCTGGCGGTGACGGTGATTTCGCCCTCGTCCAGGACGATGCTCCGGGCCGCCAGTTCGCTGCGCATGCGCTCGACGATTCTCTTCCCGTCCTCGGGGCGGGTTTCGGGCAGGACCATGACGAATTCCTCGCCCCCGTAGCGGCCGAAGATGTCGTGGGAGCGCAGGTTGTTGCGGCAGACCTGGACCACGCTTTTGAGCACCTGGTCCCCGGCCTGGTGGCCGTGGGTGTCGTTGATCTTCTTGAAGTGGTCCAGATCGGCCAGGACCACGGTCAGGGGGTGCTGGTAGCGCTTGGCGCGCGTCAGCTCCTCCCTGGCCAGGGTCATGAGGTGGCGGTGGTTGTAGGCCCCCGTCAGGCCGTCCACGTTGGCCAGCTCGCTCAAAAGGTCCAGGAGCTGCTGGCGGCCGGTGATGTCGTGGAGGATCATGGCCCGGCCGACCCGGCGCTGGGTCCTGGTCCTGATGGGGATCACCGAGAGCTCGAAAACCTGCGCCTCGTCCGGTCCCTGGATGTGCAGGGCGCCCTGGCCGTCCCGGCCCTGGCGCACGAGGGCCAGGAGGTCCGGATATGCGGCCAGCACCAGCGCGGCCGCCTCTCCGAACACCGTCCTGTCCAGCTCCGGGAACACGGTGGCGGCGGCCGGGTTGAAGTCCGCGATGTGGTTGGTATCGTCCAGCACGATGACCGGGTCGCGCATCAGGTCGAAGATGGTGTCCCGGGCGATGGGCACGAAGCGGAATATCCTGAAGCGGAACAGGCCCCAGGCCATGATCGTCCCGGACAGGGCCAGGGCGAAGGGCACGATGTCCATGCCGTAGGGAGTGAATCCCATCTGGTAGATGAAGTTGCCGACCCAGGGCAGGAGCGAGGCCGCGAACAGGGATCCGGCCTGCTTGCGGTAGGGGCCCACGGTTTGCAGCGCCATCTTCAGGAAGATGACGTTGCCGACGAGCACGCTGATGTTCGTGTAGTACAGGTTGACGTGGTACCAGACGCCCCTGGTGATGTCCGCCAGGGGGAAGGGGCCGGAGTCGTTCACGGCGAGGCTCGCGTAGAACAGGTGGTGCCGGGCGTTGGTCCAGTGCAGGACGACGGTCAGGACCGGGATGACGAGAATCGCCGCGTAGAGCCCGCGGGGGATGGACATGCCCGGCTCGGCATAGCGGATGGCCAGGATCATCCAGAAGGCCGGGATGAACGGTATGCCCAGGTACTCCAGGCGCAGGGCCGTGCGGATGCCTTCCAGGGTCCCGCTGTGGAGCTCCAGGGCGTAGCCCAGGGTGTAGGCCGTGATGCTCGCCATGAGCAGGGCGTAGGCCTTGGCCCCGGGCGTCTTGAACCTGCTCCCGCAGTACGCGGACAGGAAGGCCGTGACCACGGACGAGACGGTGAGCAGCGCTATGAAGAGGAGCTTTACGTCCACGAGTCGAATCCTTGCCCCGTGAGGGAGGGGGGCGGCGGCGCGTCTGTGCGCACGCATGCGCTTCTCGCATTTCTCGCAATGTTTGTCTAATGGCGGGGCGTGACGTTTGTGTTGCCGCGCGCGGGAATTCCCGGATTCTGTGGCAGGTTCCTGGTTTTCCAGACGAAAAAACCGCCCCCGGTTCTGCCGGGGGCGGTTTTTGTTTGCGGTGATATCGCGCCGGGTCAGGCCACGGGTTCGCGCCCGGCCTCGAGGATGGCCGCGCGGGCCAGCATGCGCAGGGAGTCGAAGTACGGGCAGCCCGGCAGGTTCGCCTGGGACAGGAGCAGGGGGATCTCCGTGCACGAGGCCACGATGGCCTTGGCTCCGGCCGCGAGCAGGTTCGCGGACACGCTGGTCAGCTTGGCCGTGAGCGCGGCCGGGGGCTCGCCGCCCTTGATGCCGTAGATGGCCTCCATGACCCGCTCCTGGTCCGCGTCCGTGGGGACGTGGGCCTTGATTCCGGCCCGCGTGAGGCGCGCGGCGAACAGCCCGGCCCGCACGGTGCCCGTGGTGCCCACCAGGCCCACGGCGTCCATCTCGGGATGCGCGCCGCGGATGGCCTCGGCCACCACGTCGAACATGGAGAGCATGGGCAGGGGCGAGACCTCGGCCAGGGCGTCGAACCAGTAGTGGGCCGAGATGCAGGGCATGATCACGAAATCCGCGCCCGCGCGCTGCAGGGCCTCGCAGCCCGCCTGGAGCATGGGCAGGGGCGAGGGGCCCCGGCCCAGGATGGCGTCGGTGCGGTCCGGGACCTTGGGGTTGGCGTCCATGACCACGCGGATGTGGTCCTGGTCCCTGTCCGCCGGGGTGTTGGCGATGATTTCGGCGTAGCAGCGCATGGTGGCCTCGGGCCCCATGCCGCCCAGGATGCCGATGGTTTTTTCCGTCATTGTTCGTGCGTCCTAGCCCAGGATCTGGCTCAGGAATTCCTTGGCCCGGTCGGTCTTGGGGTTGTTGAAGAATTCGCCATAGGTGCCGCGCTCCACGATCTTGCCGGCGTCCATGAAGATGATCTCGTCGGCCACCTCGCGGGCGAAGGCCATTTCGTGGGTCACGCAGACCATGGTCATGCCTTCCTTGGCCAGGCCGATCATCACGTCCAGAACCTCTTTGATCATCTCGGGGTCCAGGGCGCTGGTGGGCTCGTCGAAGAGCATGTACTGGGGCTCCATGGCCAGGGAGCGGGCGATGGCCACGCGCTGCTGCTGGCCGCCCGAGAGGTTGGCGGGGTAGGCGTCGGCCTTGTCCGGGATGCCCACGCGCCTCAGAAGCTGCATGGCCTTGTCGTAGGCCTTTTCCTTGGGCCATTTGCGGACCTTGATGGGGGCCAGGGCGATGTTCTGGATGGCGGTCATGTGCGGGTAAAGCTCGAACCGCTGGAAGACCATGCCGATGTGCTGGCGCAGCTCGTAGAGGTTCGTGCCCGGGTCGCCCACGGAGGTGCCGTTGACCAGGATCTCGCCCTGCTGGAAGGGCTCCAGGCCGTTGATGCAGCGAAGGAGCGTGCTCTTGCCCGAGCCGCTGGGGCCGCAGATGACCACGGTCTGGTTCTGTTCGATGGTCTCGTTGACGTCGATGAGCACCTGGAAGTCGCCGAACCATTTGTTGATGTTCTTGATCTTGATCATAAGATGTTGGCCTCGCGGTATTTTGTCTCGAAGTGATGGCTCAGCTTGGAGGCTGAATAGCAGAGGAGCAGGAAGACCACGGCCACGAATCCGAAGAGCTGGATGGAGGCCACTTCCATGTTGTCCACGATGGATGCGCGGCGCACCAGCTCGGGCAGTCCGATGACGTAGGCCAGGCTGGTGTCCTGGAAGGTCACGATGGACTGGGTGATCAGGCTGGGCAGCATGCGCTTGAACGCCAGGGGGATGGTCAGGTAGCGGGCCGTCTGCCAGTAGGTCATGCCCGTGGAGTACGAGGCGTTGACCATGTCGCGGCTGATGGTCTGGTACCCGGCGCGGAATATCTCGCCGAAATAGGTGGCCTCGAACACGATGAAGGACACGATGGCCGAGGGCAGGGGATCGATGGAGCGGCCCACCAGGATGGGCATCACGAAATAAACCCAGAAGATGACCAGGATGAGCGGTATGTTGCGCAGGATGTTCACATACCAGGTCACCGGGTAGTAGATCCACTTGTTGGAGGAGAGCCGCGCCAAACCCACGAGGATCCCCAGACCGATGCCGCCGCTCAGGGCGAAGGCCGTGAGGAAGAAGGTGATCTTCAGTCCGCCCAGCAGGAAGCCGATGTTGTTGATGACTGCGTCGAACATGCTCTATCTACCTACCAGGCCTTTGATTTTGTATTTCGCTTCCGCCAGGGTCATGACCTTGACCACCGCGAATCCCAGGACCAGATAGATGAGCATGGCGCCGGTTGTGGCCTCCAGCCCGTGGAAGGTGTCGGCCTCGATCTGGGCGCTCTGGAAGGTGACCTCGGCCACGCCGATGGTCATGGCCACGGAGGTGTTCTTGTACACCGTGAGGAATTCCGTGGTCAGGGGCGGAATGATCAGCCGCAGCGCGTAGGGCACGATGACGTAGCGGTACATCTGCACCTGGGTCATGCCCGTGGCCAGCACGGCCTGGTATTGGTCCCTGTTGATGGACGCGAACCCGGCGCGCACGTGCTCGGCGATGCGCGAGGCCGTGTACATGCCGAGCCCGATGATGGCCACCAGCACGTTCAGGTTGGCCATGCGGTTCAGCTCCCGGCCGAGGGTGTCGCCGAGGAGCATGGGGCCCGCGAAATACCAGAAGAAAAGTTGTACGATCAGGGGGATGTTGCGAAATACCTCGACGTAGGCCGTGGCGATGCCGCGCAGGAGCTTGTATTTCGTAACCCGGAGCGTGCCGAGAAACACGCCCAGGAAGAATGCGATGATCAGCGCCAGACTTCCGATGAGCAGGGTCAGCCCCAGCCCCTTGATCAGCCATGTGCTGTATGGCTGGGCGTAGAGCACGCTCCAATCGAATTTGTACGCCAGGTTCATTCTGTTCTCCGTGTGAGTGGGGGGAGGGAATACGCTCGTCGGAAAAAGGACGTCGGGGAAGAGGCCTCCCCCGACGGTCCTTCTCAGATTTCAGTAATCGGGGGCCGTGCTACTTCTTGACCCACCAGCCGTCTTCCATGGGGTAGACCATCATCTGCAGGTAGTCCTTGTAGGCCTGGGACATCTGCAGCGGCACGAGGCCCTTGGGGCCCATCCACTTCTCGTACAGCTCGTAGAACTTGCCGGTCTTGATGGACCAGAGGATGGTGTCGTTGATGAAGTCGCGGAAGTCGGACTCGTTCTCGCGGGTGATGTAGGCGTAAGGCTCGTAGGCGATGGCGAAGTCCACGGTCATCCAGTGGTCGGGGTCCTTGTCCTTCATGCGCAGGCCCTCGAGCAGGCTGCGGTCCGTGGTGTAGGCGTCGATCTTGCCGGTCTTCAGGGCCAGCATGCCCTGGGGGTGGGTCTCCACGGTGACGATGTCGGCGGGCTTGATCTTGCCTTCCTTGGCCAGGTCCTCGACGGCCTTCAGGTTGGTGGTGCCGCGGGCGCCGCCGATGCGCTTGCCGCTCAGGTCGGCCATGCTCTTGATCCCGGAGTCCTTGGCCACCAGGAAGGTGGTCTCGGAGAAGAAGAAGATCATGCTGAAGTCGGCGATGTCCTCACGCTTCTGGGTGTAGGTGGTGGAGCCCATCTCGCAGTCGATGGTGTTGTTCATGACCAGGGGGATGCGGGTCTTGGGGGTGATCATGGTGGGGACCACCTTGATCTCCTTGCCGAAATGCTTGCCCAGGTAGCCGGCCAGTTCATCGGCCATGTCCACGGAGAAGCCCTGGTACTTGCCCACCTTGGGGTCCATGAAAGCGAACGGGATGGAGCCCTCGCGGAAGCCCACGCGCAGTTCGCCGGTGCGCTCGATGCGCTCCATGGTGGTTTCCGCGCTGGCCGTGGCGGCCAGCATGCCGACGAGGAGCGTGACGACGCTCAGAACAACAGCAAATTTCTTCATGATTCATCCTTCCCTGTGGGGGTGGTGCTTGCCTTGTCAGCGGCGGTGTGCGTGCGTCCAAGGCCTTGAATGGGCCACTAGCTTGGAGTGACGGTGTGCAAAAAATCTACCAAACTGTTTGTTCGTACCACGAGCCGGGGGCGGTTTCCAGCGGGGCGTGGGTTTTCGCTGGGGTCTTTTTGCGAAGTCTTTTCGCCGCAAAGGCGCGCCAGTCGCGAAATTTCAGCGTCGTGGCAGGAGCCCGGGCATCGCCCTGCGGCCGGTCCGAAGCGGGCCGAATATTCCTGCCGCGTGCTCCGGGAACGTGTGATTCCTGCGCAATCAAGGGATTTCATCTGACAAAAATGAGAAACGGCACTCGGAGGACACTAGCCGCCAGCAAACAGTATTGTCAATTTTTTTCCAGTAAAATAAAGGGTTCCTCGGTGCATAGCGGAACTGTTGCAGTCATTCATTGTTGTATGTTTTGGGCGTCGCCAGGCTTGTAACACCAGGGCGTTGCATGCGTCTGGTCTTCATAGGCAAAGGTGTGCTCCTGTATCGGAAAAATTCAGCCTGCCGCAAGGCGCAAATGGGGGTGTTTGTATGTTGTCGACAGTATACCAACTGCGCGTCGGCAGGTGCTCAAGGCGGCACTGTGCGGGTCGTGAACGCATTGGCGGTTTCCGCGGGCGGAGGCGGCGGTAGGATGCGGCCGTGAACGGCCCGGGAGGCAAACGGGCTGTGCCAGGGGCCGGGGATCAATAAAGGAAATGGGTGCGGTCGTCGCCCGCGTGATGGGCGCGGTCGTTTGGGCGCGTGCCGAGCCGGTAAAATCCCCGCTCAGGGGCGTCCGTTCCCGGGATGCGGGCTGGTTGACGACGTTCGGGCTGGTATTCACATTTTTGTGATGGACGATGAGGGCCGCCAACACATGAGAAATGCCTGGGGGCCCGGGGCGTTTGGCTTCCCGACGGGTTCACGGTCGGAGGGGCGGGCGGAGTCGGACGTTGTCCGGGGCTGCCGGCGCGCCCGCTAGTCGTCCAGGGGTAGGCGGATGTCCACTACCAGCCCGCCGTCCGTGGCGTTGGCCGCTGTGATGCTGCCGCCGTGCAGGCGCACTGCGCGCGACGCGATGGCCAGGCCCAGACCCGTGCCCCCGGTGCCCCTGTCGCGCGAGGCGTCGGCCCTGAAAAAGGGGCGGAAGAGGTCCGAGAGGTGCTCCTCCGGCGCTCCGGGGCCGTAGTCCCGCACCCGGACGAGGATCTCCCGGCCGCCTTCTTCCCGGGTCATGAGGATGTCCACGCTGGAATTCTCGGGCGTGTGGCGGATGGCGTTGCGGATCACGTTTTCCAGGGTCCGGCGCAGGAGCTCCTGGCTGGCGCTGAGCACGGCCGTGGACTGCACGTCCACCTTCAGGGTCACGTTCTTGGCCTGGGCCTCCAGGTCCGCGTCCCGGGCCACGGCCACCAGAAGCGCCCCAAGGTTCACGGTCTCCTCCAGGGATTCTTCCGGCAGGTTGTCCATCCTGGCGAAGGCCAGGGCCTGGTCGATGAGCTCCTCCAGGCGCGCCGAGTCCGTCTCGATGCAGTCCAGGGCGTTGCGGGCCTTGGGGCCGGAACGCTGCCGCGCCAACTCCAGGGACAGGTTCAGCCGGGTCAGGGGCGAGCGTAGCTCGTGGGAGATGTCGCAGATCAGGCGCTGCTGGGTGCGCACCAGCTTTTCCAGGCGCTCGGCCATGCTGTCGAAGTCCCGGGCCAGGTTGCGGATCTCCGAGTAGTGCAGGCCCTTTTCCCGGCCCACGCGCACCGAGAGGTCCCCGGCGCGCAGCCGCCGCGTCGCGGTCTGCAGGGTGCGCACCGGGCGCGAGAGATGGCGCGCCAGGAGATAGCAGAACAGGAATCCGGCCCCCAGGAAGATCAGCAGGCGCGAGGTGAAGGCCTTGTCCCTGAACAGGCGCAGCAGGTGCAGGGGCGAGGGGAACTTCAGCAGGCGGATGTAGGGCGTGCCGTCGTCGGAGAATACCCATGCGGTGTCCATGAAATGGCCGTGGCGCATGACGCCGGGGGGCGGCCCCTTGGGCGGGGGCGGCATCCGGAACGTGCCGTCCTCGGCCTGGAACCTGGGGCCCCAGTGTTCGCTGGTCGAGCGCGCCCCGGGCGTGGGCAGGGGGACTTCCAGCAGGTGCTGGGCCACGGCCGCGGAAAAAGCCTTGGACCCGCCCAGGCCCGAAAGCTCGTTGCCCTGGTCGTCGTACAGGCGGCTGACCAGGTCCGCGCCCTTTTCCAGGGATTGGAGATAGGTGCGCAGCTTGGCCGGGCCTCCGGTCTCGAAGGCCACGAGCATGTCCCGCCCGGTGATGCGCAGCAGTTCGGGAATGGGGCCGCGCCGGTCTCCCGGGCCGGGCAGGTTGAAGAAATACCCCGCCGAGATGGTGCTCACGAGCCCCAGGACCACGGTGGCGCAGAACCAGATGAATATCTTGCCGAACAGGCTGCGCATGCGGCGGCCTAGCCCTTCGCCGCCCTGGCCGGAAGCGTGAACAGGTAGCCCGCCCCGCGCACGGCCTTGATGCGCGGCGCGTCATCCGCGGGCTGGCCCAGCTTGCGGCGCAGGTTGCTGATATGCACGTCCAGGCTGCGGTCCTCGGGCCCGGCCTCGCGGCCCAGGGCCGTGCGGCAGAGGCGCTCCCGGGAGACCACGCTGCCGGCCTCGGCGAGCAGGGATTCCAGGATGGTGAATTCGGCGTCCGTGAGCCGGACGTTTTTCCTGTCCACCCGCGCCTGGCGCGCGCCGGTGTCGATCTCCACGTTGCCCACGCGCAGGGATTTCCCCGTCCCCATGTCGTGCTCGCCCCGCTGGGCGCGGCGTAGCACCGCCCGGATGCGCGCCGTGAGTTCGCGGGGCAGGAAGGGTTTGGGCATGTAGTCGTCGGCGCCCATTTCCAGGCCCACGACCCTGTCCACGTCCTCGCCCCTGGCCGTGAGCATGATCACGGGCACGGGCGACATTTCGCGAAGCCTTCGCAGCAGATCAAAGCCGTTGAGCCCCGGCAGCATCACGTCGAGGATCACCAGATCGTGCCCTCCGGCCAGGGCTATTTCCAGACCCCGTTCGCCGTCACTCACGGTTTCCAGGCCGAATCCTTCCGGCCCGAGGTATTCCTCGAGGAGCGCGCAGAGCTCCGCGTCATCGTCGATGACGAGGATCTGTTCCATCGTTTCCCTCACTGCGTCAGCCTCCCCTCTTTCTGCATACCTCACTCCTCCGCAGGAGTGAACGGAAAACACGTTCCTGTGTCTGTTAAGATTTGTAAAGCAATATTTACGAATGTTGATGCACTACAATGTTCATTAATCATCCATGAAATAGACTGACACATCTAAACAAAACATAATCCAAATAAATAAAACAGGGTTCGGAAGTAGCAGTCCAGAAAAACATCCACCGGACAGCGTCAGAAAAAAGTCACACTTTTTTTCGCTGCCGTGGATGTTTTCGATTTTGCGCTCGTAAGACCTCGTAATGACGCGAGCAGGCGTAGGGAACCCGACTCGCATCACTGGTTTCATGATGATCTGGGGAGATCATTGCTGAAGCGGCTCTTTGGAGTGACAATGGCTACTGCTCTTTCGGTCACTGTTGATTTGGGAAATTGTATTTCGGGTGACAGGAAATCATGGGATGATTTCGTAACGCGGTATATGTCCGTAGTATATTCCGCAGTGAAGAAGGTCATCCAGTCCAAAGTCCACAGGGTCAACCACGAGGACATTCGCGACGTTACGCAGAACGTCTTCATCCGTCTGGTGAAGCGTGATTTCAATCTGCTGCGCCGCTACGATTCCTCGCGTTGTTCCCTGGCCACCTATTTGACCATCATCGCCCGTAGCACGGCCTTGGACTACGTCCGGTACGGGTTCTTCAACTCCGTCCCCCTGGACGACTTCGACCGCGATTTGCGCGTGGAGGCCGAGGTCCCCCCGGAGGAGCCCGAGTTTCCCGATGGCGTGCTCACCGAGCGGCAGCTCACCGTGCTGCGTCTGTTGTACTGCAAGGACTACGACGTGGCCATGGCGGCCGACGCCCTGGGCATCAAGGCGCAGACCGTGCGCTCCATCAAGCATCAGGCGCTTTCCAGGTTGCGCGACCACTACAGCGAGGCCAGGGCCTCCTAGGGACCAAGCAGGGGTACTGACAAGATGATGACGAACGTGATCAAGGCTTGTTTCGACCGGGGTGTTGGTGAGCGGCGCGGACTGGGGAGTGCGCGCGGCAGGGGCAAGGACTGCCCCGAGCTCACGATCCTCGGGGGCTACCTGGACGGAACCCTTCCCGAAGCCGAGCGCACGGCTGTGGAGGCCCATATGGTGGCCTGTTCCGCCTGCCGCAGGGTGGTGGTGGAGCTGTACATGCTCCTGGGTAACAAGCCCGCATCCGTTCCCGAGGACCTGGCGGCCTCCCTCCGGGCCCTGGTGCCGGGCGGCGCGCCGAGGGAAGGCGCCGTCACGGCCTGATGATTCGGACAGGGAGCGGCCCGCACTTGCCGTCTCCCGGTCCTGGGCCGCGTACCCGACCCGCAGCCCATGCGGCCTCATGGACGAGGCCGCGCGTCTAGACTCCATCGCCTCCCCTCCCGCACACGAGGGGGAGCGCCGACCAACCCGCCTGCTCGCGAAACGGTTCGGCCCCGGACGCCACGCGTCCGCGCCGGGCATTCGCAAAAGCGAGGAGGCGAGGCCATGTACACATCGGCCACCGATCTGATCACGGCATCCTATGGTTCGAGTTCCTCCAGCGACACAGCGTCGTCGGAGCTGGGCAAGGACGCGTTCCTGCATCTGCTCATCGCGCAGCTGGAATGGCAGGACCCCCTGGACCCCATGGACGACACGGAGATGGTCGCGCAGCTGGCCCAGTTCACCACCCTGGAGACCATGCAGGGAATCAGTTCCAAGATGGACGAGACCCTGGAGATCATGGACCAGGAGCTGTTCGCCCATGCCACCGGCTACATTGGCAAGGACGTCGAGGCCGCCGGATCGACCATCGTCAAGGACGGCGATTCCATCAGCACCGTGACCTTCACCCTGACGAGCGACTCCGCCAGCACCTACGCCCACATCCTCACCACCGGTGGCGATGTGATCACCACAGTGCCTCTCGGGGGGCTGGCCGCCGGGGAATACTCCTATGTCTGGGACGGGTTGGACCTCGACGGCAACGAGGTCGACGACGGTTCCTACTACATCGCCTTCAAGGTCTTCGACGAGAACGGGGATTCCTCCGTCGTTTCCACGCAGGTCTCGGGCACGGTCCAGTCCGTGTTCGCCGAAGACGGCGAAGTCTACCTTGAGCTCTCCGACGGCCGCACCATCGCCGCCTCGGGCTTGAGCAAGGTCGTGAACAGCAAGGCCGGCTCCTCCGAGGAGTGAGGCCGCCACTAACATTCAACCGAGGCACACGAGGTATAAGATGAGCGTTACCAGCAGCATGTACACCGGCATAGCGGGCATGCTCACGGCCAGTCAGGGCATTTCCGTCGTGGGCAACAACCTCGCGAACGCCGCCACGGTGGGCTTCAAGGGGTCGGTCATAAACTTCGAGGATTCCTTCTACCAGGCTCTGAACACCTCCGCCGGGGTGGACCAGGTGGGCACGGGGTCGTCCGTGGCCTCCATCCATGGCAATTTCTCCCAGGGCGCCATGGAGACCACCACCAGCGCCACGGACCTGGCCGTCGCCGGCAACGGCTGGTTCATCGTGGAGAACCCCACCAACGGGAGCACGTACTACACCCGCGCCGGGGCCTTCACCTTCGACAGCCAGGGCTACCTGATAGACAGCAACGGCTACCGGGTCCAGGGCTGGGGCATGGACGACGACGGCGACATCGTGGGCGCCATGGGGGACATCCAGATCGACGCCTCCCAGTCTCCGCCGGCCGCCACGGGAAAGGTGACCTTCTATTCGAACCTGGACTCCGATGCGAAGGACCACTGCACCAGCGCCACAAACCCGTTCTTCGCCATGGCCGAGAGCTGGGACGGCACCGAGGACACGCCCCTGGGCGACGCCCTGTACGAGCACACCACCACCATCACGGTCTACGACGAGAACGGCTCGTCCCATGTCCTGACCGTGTACTACGACAAGGTGGATGATGACTCCATCACCAACGAGACTTCGGGCTACACGACCTACGAGTACATCGTGACCTGCGAGCCCGACGAGGACGGGCGGACCATCGACGGCCAGGCCATGAGCGAGACCTCGGCCGCGGGGCTGCTCATGAGCGGCACCATGACCTTCAACACCTCGGGCGAGCTGACCAGCGTGACCGCCTACACCCTCAAAAGCGACGCCGGCGGCGACATGAAGGACCTTTCCAACTGGACCCTGGCCGACCTTTCCGAGAATGGACTGCCCTCGTTCTGCGCCAACTTCACCGGCGCGGAGAACGCCAGCTGCACCAACGAGGCGGACGCCCGGCCCATCGAGCTGAATTTCGGCCTGAGTTCCTCGGAGATCTCCATCGGCTGGGAGACGGGCACGGCCTCCAACGCCGGGGTCATCGGCTCGGACTACAGCAACGTGGGCAACCTCTACGCCCCGGAGTTGGCGGCCGACTCCACCACCAGCGTCAACGGTTCGTCCTCCACCCGGAGCCGGGCCCAGGACGGCTATCCCACGGGCTACCTGATGTCCATTTCCGTGAACGGCGACGGGGTGATCAGGGGCTCTTACTCCAATGGGCAGATCGAGGACCTCTTCGTGGTCGGGCTGGCCAACTTCCCCAACGACGACGGGCTGGAGCGCCAGGGCAACAACCTGTACAGCGCCACCCGCGAGTCGGGGGAGGCCGTCACGGGCACGGCCAACACCGGCAGCTTCGGGTCCATCGAGTCCAACACCCTGGAGCAGTCCAACGTGGACATGGGCACCGAGATGGTCAAGATGATCACCTTCCAGCGCGTCTATGACGCCGCGAGCAAGGTCATCTCCACGGCCGACACCATGCTGCAGACGGTCATCGGACTGAAGCGCTAACAACGGCGCGCCCGCCCCCGGGCTCGGGGGCGGGCTGCCTCGCCGGAGGTTAATCATGGCCGATCCCCTTCTCTATACCGCTTGGAGCGCGCTGAACGCGGCGCAGTACGCCATCGGCGTGCACACCAACAACATGGCCAATGCGGACAACGAGAGCTACCACGCCCGGACGGTGCGCCTGGCCGAATCCTACGTCATCAGCACCGGCAACGGCAGCCTGGGCACCGGCGTCAACGTGGCCGCCGTGAACCGCGCCTTCAGCAAATACGTGGAGAAGATGTACCTCTCAGAGTCCACCATGGAGGAGCGCTGGACCACCCAGGCGGAATGGCTCGGCTATGTGGAAAGCATCTTCAACCAGTCCGAAGAGAAAGGCGTCAACCAGGCTCTGGCCGCGTTTTTCCTGGGCTGGGAGAAGCTTTCCGCCGACGCGGACGGCGAGTCCACGCGCTCGGCGCTCCTCGGCGCCACCTCCACGCTGCTGACCATGCTCACGGACATGGCCGACGACCTGGAGCAGCAGACCGAGCTCATCGAGGGCGAAATCGGCGACCAGGTGGGGACCGTAAATACCATCCTGGAGAGCCTGGCGGACTTGAACGCCAGTATCCAGCGCGACCCGGACAACGGTAGTCTGCTGGACGACCGCGATGCACTGATCCGCGAGCTGGCGGAGTACATGGACGTGGAGGTCCAATACTACGACAGCGGCGAGGTTGCGGTTAACCTGGGTACCGGGCAGCCTCTGGTCAGCGGCTCCAAAAGCTACGAGATCAAGTACGAAAACGCCAAGTCCTGGGCGTCCCTGACCTCCCAGTCCACCTTCGACGGCCAGGTCTACTTCGACGGCGAGTCCAGCAACGAGATCGTCCTGAAGGTGGTCAACCCGGGCACGGCCGACGGTTCGGGCGCGGCCGCCCAGTTCAGGGTCTCCCTGGACGGGGGCCAGACCTGGCTCACCGACGACAACGGGGACTACGTTCTCTACACCGCGGACAGCCAGACCGGGGCCGTGGAAGTGGACGGCGTGACCATCTGGTTCGGCGCGGACGACGACCCCGCGGGCACGGCCACGGGCGCCCTGGCCAAGGGCGACACCTTCACGGTCATGGCCAAGAGCGGCCTGTACTGGTACAAGAATACCTCCTCCTTCGAGAACATCACGCCCCTTGCATCCTCCACCGGCGGAGACGAAGACGAACGGCTCACGGGCGGCAGTCTCACGGGCCTGTTCGCCACGCGCGACTCCATGATCGGCGAGTACACCGATAAGCTGGACGCCTTTGCCGAATCCCTGATCTGGGAGGTCAACTACGCCTTCAGCCAGGGCGCGGGCACCTCCAATTTTTCCACGGTCACGGGCACCTACCAAGTGGATGACGCCACCGCGGCCCTGGCGGAAAGCGATCTGCACTTCGCGGACAAGCTTACCTCCGGGTCGTTGTCCATCGCCCTGTACGACGAGTCCACCGGCGACGCCCTGGGCGTCACTTCCCTGGATTTTTCCAGCATCATTCCGCCCGGCACCAGCACCTTCGATCCCGCGGTGCATTCCCTGGCGGACGTGGCCCAGGCCATCAACGCCTCCTTCGGCGGCAACGTCACCGCCTCGGTGACCAACGGCACCCTGACCATCGACGCGGCCAGCGGCTACGAGTTCCAGTTCGCCGGGGACACCACCGGGCTGCTCGCGGGGCTGGGCATCAATACCTATTTCACCGGCACCGGCGCTTCGGACATCGGGGTCAACGCCGTGGTCTCCAGCGACGTGACCCGCATCAACGCCGGCATGGTGGACGCCTCGGGCGAGGTGGTCGACGGCAGCAACGATACGGCTCTGGCCATCTGCGGCCTGGAGACCAAGGATGTCACCATCACCACCTCGGCCGGGGACAGCAGCACCATGACCCTGCAGGAGTATCTCAACGCCCTTGTCTCCGGGGTGGGCTCGGACTCGGCCGCCGCCCAAAGCAACAAAGCCTACTATGCGATTCTGGCCAACGAGTTGGAGAAGGAGCAGGAATCCATCTCCGGCGTGAACTCGGACGAAGAACTGATCAGGGTCGAGCAGTTTCAGCGCCTGTACCAGGCGGCGGCGAACATGATCGAAGTCTCCAACGAAATGTTCGAGACCTTGATGAGCATCGCCTAGGAGGGAGCCGTGCGCGTTTCCAACAGCATGATCTGGGGCTCGGTGATCTACAACACCAACTCGGCCCTGTCGGACTACTACGCGTTGTCCGCGCAGAACGCCTCGAAAAAGAAGGTCAACACGCCCAGCGACGACCCCGCGGGCACCGGGGCCATTCTCAATCTGCGCGACAGCCTGAGCGCCATGGCGCAGTACGTCGAGAACATCGGGACCGCCAAGGGCTGGCTGGTGCAGGCCGACGACGCCCTGACCACCATGAGCGAACGGATCACCAACGCCAAGGAGCTGGCCGAGCAGGGGGCCACGGAGACCATGAACGCCTCGGGCCGCCGCAACCTGGCCGAAGAGCTCAGGGAGGTCTTGGCCGAGATGCTCACCGTGGTCAACACCGAGTACCTGGACGAAAGCATCTTCGCGGGCCAGAAGACCGGCGCCAACGCCTACGAGGAATGCCTGGGCACCGACGTCACGGGCGGCACCCTCACGGACGACGATTTGCTCTACGTGACCGGCGACTCGGACTCCTGCATCCTGGTGGAGTTCCTGACCACGGGCACCGTGGGCGCGGCCGCCACCGGCGACATCGACTACCAGTACTCCACGGACGGGGGCGAGACCTGGGCCACGGGCACCCTGGCCGCGGGCGACACCACCTTGGACCTGGGCGGCGTGCAGGTGGAGATGGCCGACGGCGCCGCGACCAGCGTGGAGGCCGACGCGGGCGGGGCGTCCACCTTTGTGGTGCGGCCCTCGGCCAGATATCTGGGTGACGACGAAGACGGGGCCGACGCCGTCCAGTACGGCGACTCGGACATCAGCTGCGCGGCCGAAGGCAGCTTTTCCGGCAAGGTGGTGGTGCGCGTCGACACGGGCGGCGACATCGCCACCGACACCATCGAGTACTCCTACTCCACGGACGGCGGCTCCACCTGGACCACGGGCAACACTTCCACCAACGGCATCCTCACGGTGCCGGGAGGGACCTTGCGGCTGACCGCGGGCCCCCTGGGCGGCACAACCGTGGCCGACGGCGGGCAGTTCGTGATCACTCCGCATATAGCGGACATCACCCTGGGCATCTCGGACTCCAGCTCCATCACCATCAACAACGTGGGCAAGGATATCTTCGGCGGTCTGTACCAGGCCACGGGCGAGGCTTACGCCACGGCCGAGGATGGACCCAACCTGTTCGAGACCGTGGGGGAGCTCATCGGCGCCCTGGAGACCAACGACACCGAGGCCATCTCCGAGGGCCTGGAAAAGCTTGCGGAATGCCAGAGCCGCGTGACCTCTGCGGCCGCGGACGTGGGCGCCAGGGAGACGCGGCTGGAGGCGGCTCAGACCTATCTGGAGTTGCGCCAGACCAATTCCGATTCCCAACTCAGCGACATCGAGGACGTGGATCTGCTGACCCTGTCCGTGAAGCTCGAAGCCGCGAAGACCGTATACATGTCGGTGGTGGAGACCAGCACTAACATCATGCAGCTCTCGCTGCTCAAGTACCTGTAGGAGCCGATTATGGCCGACTACACTTCCGGAGCCATCTATTTCACCGGCCTGGGCAGCGAGACGGACTTCGACTCCATCATCAAGGCCATGGTGGAGACCGAGAGCGTCCGCCTGAATCAGTTGGAGGATTGGGAGGAGTACTGGCAGGAGAAGTCCGACGCCCTGGCCGAATTGAACACCGAACTGGGCACCTTGCGCAGCACCCTGGCGGGCATGGACACGGTGGCCGAATTCTCGGAAAAGTCGGCCGCCTCCACCAAAGAGAACGCCCTGACCGTGCGCACCGACGGCGACGCCGAAGACGGCACCCACACCATCACCGTGGGGCAGCTGGCCCAGAACGACATTTGGACCAGTTCCGTCAGCGTGTCGGATCTCACGAGCGCCATCACCACTTCCAACGCCACGTTCACCTTCTCCTACGCCGGCGAACAATACTCCGTCGCGCTTTCGGCCAACGCTTCCCTGCAGGACCTGGTGGACGCCATCAATTCCAACCCCGACAGCAAGGCCGACGTCAGGGCCGCCACCATCAACGACGGAACAGGCCATCATCTGCAGATCTACGGCATGGACATGGGCGCGGCCAACGCCATCACCATTGATGCCTCCACCCTGACCGGGCTCTCGGCGTCGGACTTCGACAACACCCAGGCGGCCCAGAGCGCGCGCATCAAGGTGGATGGATTTCCTTTGGCCGCCGACGAATGGATCGAGCGCAACACCAACACCATCAGCGACGTCATCAAGGGCGTGACCCTGGACCTGCACGACGAGGCCACGGACATCACCATCACCATCGGCACCGACACCGACGCGATCAAGGAGAAGATCGTGGATCTGGTGGAGGCCATCAATTCCGTGCTGATCAAAATCCAGGATTTGACCTCGGTGAAGGTGGAGAGTGAAACCAAGGCCACGGGATCGCTGATGACGGGCAACTACGGCGTGGACATGGTCAAGTCGAATATCAAGAACATCACGGCCTCCGCGGCGCTGGGGTTCGAGTACTACGATGCGGACACCGGGCTCGGGGACCTGTACTCGGCCCTGTCCCAGATCGGCATCGCCACGGACCCGGACGAGAGTTCGGAGACCTTCGGCCAGCTGATTATCGACGAGGGCGAGCTGGACGAGGCCCTGGACACCGACGCCCAGGCCGTGATCGATCTGTTTGCCTGCACCGAGGACGGCACCACGGATTCCACGGACATGACCTATGTTTCTTCGGTGGAGGGCATCACCAAGGGCGGCGACCACAAAGTGGAGTACGAGGTCGTGGGCGGCCAGATCGTCTGGGCCACCGTGAACGGGGAGGAGGCCCTGGTCAGCGACAACTTGATCACCGGGCAGTATGGCAACAGCGGCGCCGGTTTGGCCGTGCGCGTGAACAATCTCGCCGACGGCACCTATTCCGGCACGGTTTCGGTGAAGCAGGGCAAGATCGGCCAATTGGCGGACATGCTGGCCGACATGACGGATTCCGAGGACGGCATCCTGGTGATCATTGGGGAAAACTACGACAGTATCGTCGCCAACACCCAGGAGTCCATCGACCAGGAAGAGGACCGCCTGACCCTGTACGAGGACCGCTTGCGCGAGCGTTTCGCCACCTTGGAGAAGGTGCTCACGGAGCTCAAAGCCATCAACACGTCCCTGGAAACCACCCTGAAGTCTTTGAATTCGGATTAAGCAAGCTTGATTTGTCTTGGGCCGCGCGAGCGCGTCCCCTGAATTTCAAGGGTTGTTTCGTCCCGGGCCGGACCGCCTGCCTACCAAACGCAACAGCCGGTGAGACGTTCTCCCGGCAGGCTCCCCCCCCATGCGGTTGGAATGAATGTGTCTGGCCCGGGACGAACTCCGGCCCCCGCGGCGAGCGCCGCGGGGGCCTTTGCGTTTGTCCGGGGAATTTCGGGGGGATGCGGCGCGGAGCGCTGGCACGCGGGGGCAAGGTTCAGGCGCGAGGCGTTTCGTCCCCGCGCGCGTCGTCCCTGGCATCCACGATGCGCCCCTTGTCGCTGGCGGCGCGCCCTTCGTCACGCTCCTCTTCGGGCGGTTCGAGGACTTCCACCTTGATGATGTTGCTTCCCCAGATATTGTACAGGCGGGTGATGCGCATGGATTCGGAGAGGATGGCCGACAGGCGCAGGAGACCGCCGGGGCGCTTGGCGATACCCGTGGCCTCGGCGAGGCTGCGGCGTCGGTCCACGGCGCGTTCGGCCTCGGCGCGCACGGCCTGGTCGGCGCGGGCCTCGTGTCCGTTGCGCGCCAGGCGCAGCCAGCGGATGAATCCTGTGGGCAGAAAGCTCATGTGAGTGTCGAAGAACCCCGCTATCAGGACGCCGATAGCGGGGCCCGGTCAGCCCCGGGCCCCGCCTCACGGCGCATATCCTCCATGTCTCCGGTCCTAGCCGCCCAAGAGCTGCAGCGCGAGCTGCGGCAGGCTGTTGGCCTGGGCCAGCATGGCGGTGGCTGATTGGGTGATGATCTGCTGCTTGGTGTACTCGGTCATCTCCGTGGCCACGTCCACATCGGAGATGCGGGACTCGGCGGCCTGCAGGTTCTCGGCCTGGATGTCCAGGTTGGAGATGGTGTTGGAGAGTCGGTTTTGCATGGCGCCAAGGTGGGCGCGGATGGTGTCCTTGGAGACGATGGCTTCGTTGATGGCGTCCAGGGCGTCCTGGGCCGCGGCCTGGGTGGAGATGGTGTAGCCCGCGGAACCGGGGGCGCTCGCGCTGCCCACGCCCAGGGCCGAGGCGGTGCAGCAGCCGATGGTCACGTAATAGTAGTCTTCGTCCGAGTCGTTGCCCGTGCCGAAGTGGACCTTCAGGGGGCCGGTGGACTGCATGCCGCTGCCGTCGTGGTCGCCTTCCACGCCCGAGAGGGTGCCGTCCAGGAGCATGATGCCGTTGAAGTCTGTGGCCATGGCGATACGGGTGATTTCCGAGGCCATGGCCTGGTACTCGGAGTCGATGATCAGGCGCTGGTCGGATCTGTAGGTGCCCGTGGCCGCCTGCTCGGCCAGCTCCTTCATGCGGATCAGTTTTTCGTCCACCACCTGCAGGGCGCCGTCCGCCGTCTGGATCATGGAAATGGCGTCGTTGGCGTTGCGCATGCCCTGGTCCAGGGTTTCGATGTCCGCGCGCATCAATTCGCGGATGGCCAGCCCTGCGGCGTCGTCCGCCGCGGTGTTGATACGAAGGCCGGAAGAAAGCTTGTTTGTCGACGAGGCAAGGGCGTTATACGATGAGTTAAGGTTCCTTGCGGCATTCATAGCCATCATGTTGTGGTTGATGACAAGAGACATGATCACCTCCGTGTGATTGTGTTGCCATGCATGCTCATTGTTTTTTGTTTCTCAATTATTCCATTAAAAGAGAAACAGTGGGCATGCAGGATGCAATGATCTCTATAAAATGTTCACAGCGTCAAAATACTGATACTTTTGTTGTTGAGCTGAAAAAATAGAGAACAATGTCAACTCAGGTTTTGGAAACGTTATACGAGTTGATTTGATCGATGTATCCATGATGTTAAAATTTTCTCATGATACAGTTGGCCCGCCTGGCATTGCAGTGCCAGGCGGGCCTCCAAGTGAGGATTGAGGTCCTGGGACCGGGAATGTCTTTGGTCAGAAGAAGAAGGCTGGAAGGTGCCTCCGCCCGGTCCTTGCAAGGTTATACGGGGAACGGGGCGGATTCATCCATACAGGCCGCAAAAAAAGGCCCCGCCCGAAAAGGGCGGGGCCGCGAAGGCGCTTTTCGCCGTGCGCGTCCGGGGCGTTAGCCCAGGAGCTGCATGGCCAGCTGGGCCGTGCTGTTGGCCTGGGCCAGCATGGCCGTGGCGGTCTGGGTGATGATCTGCTGGCGCGTGTACTCGGTCATCTCCGTGGCCACGTCCACGTCGGAGATCTGGGACTCGGCGGCCTGCAGGTTTTCGGCCTGGATATCCAGGTTGGAGACCGTGTTGGACAGGCGGTTCTGCAGCGCGCCGAGGCTGGCGCGGACGTTGTCCTTGGAGGTGATGGCCTCGTCGATGGCCTCCAGGGCGGCCTGGGCCGCGGACTGGGTGGAGATGGTGTAGCCCGCGGAGTCCGCGCTCGAGGCGTTGCCCACGCCCAGGGCCGAGGCCGTGCAGTCGGCGATCTGGATGTAGTAGTAGTCCTCGGCCGAATCGTTGGCAGTGCCGAAGTGGACCTTCAGCTTGCCGGTGGACTGCAGGGCGGACCCGCTGTGGGTGTCGCTGGAGAGCGCGCCGTTCAGGAGGTAGATGCCGTTGAAGTCCGTGGCGCTGGCGATACGGGTGATCTCCGAGGCCATGGCCTGGTACTCGGAGTCGATGATCAGGCGCTGTTCGGAGCTGTAGGTACCCGTGGCCGCCTGCTCGGCCAGTTCCTTCATGCGGATGAGCTTTTCGTCCACCACCTGCAGAGCGCCGTCAGCGGTCTGGATCAGGGAGATGGCGTCGTTGGCGTTGCGCATGCCCTGGTCCAGGGCGGCGATGTCCGAGCGCATGAGCTCGCGCACGGCCAGACCGGCCGCGTCGTCGGCCGCAGTGTTGATGCGCAGGCCCGAGGACAGCTTGTTGGTGGAAGAAGACATGGCCGAGTAGGCCGTGTTCAAGTTCCGCGTGGCGGTCATGGCGTTCAGGTTGTGGTTGATGACAAGAGCCATAATCTGTTCCCTCCATAGATGGTTAATGCTTCCCTGCTTGGTTCCCTATGATGCCTATGGTTCGAAATGCCTTCCTGTGGCATGCTCCCCTTGAATCCCGGCCGGTGTCGGAGCCCTCCTGGTTTTCGCCGAGGCTGTTGCCCACTTGGTCGTCAGGGTGGCGAAAGCCATTAGTCGGGGTGCCTGGCCCTTTAGGGAGGGAGCAAAAGAAAGTTTATAACCAACTGAAATAGAAAGATTTAAAAAATAATACCCGGTTCATGAAATGTTCAGGCCGGGCCTCGGGCATCCATGAGCCGGGGGCCCCGCGCCCGGGTCCGGACCAGGTGTGGCGGAGGACGCGAATAGCGGTCCTCAAACAGTCAAAAACCTGTTTGATTGAACAGCCAATGAATACGTATTATGAATTGGTATGCATCGAGAGCGCAGGTTGATTGAACAACCAATGGCCGCAAAACGGAGCGGTCGAGGCGGCCGGCGGGCAATAACAGGCCGATTTCGCGGCTTTTGCCGAGGGGCGGCCGCCGCCGGGGCGGGGTGGTGGGGGCGTGCGTTCCAGCGCGCCCCACGGGGTCCTGAATTTATTTGAAAGCTAAGTAACCTGGGGTAATTGACCTGATGTATCTGATGCCATATGAACGAATTTCATCCCATTCGTGGGCCATGGGCCCAGGATACGGCATGGCGTCGATGTGGCAGTCGGCGCCATGAGGCGTGTGTTGTTTTGGTGGCAATTCTTCAGAAGGGGTAACCATGTCGAATCTGCTTGTCGCTCTTATTCTTTTGCCGTTCGCGGCCGGCTTGGCGTGCTGGCTGTTGCGTGCGGCCGCCGTCAGATCGCTGGTCGTCCTGGGCACGGGCGGCGTGCTGGCGGCGGCGTCGCTGGGCCTGCTGCTGCACGGCCCGGCCAGCGTCACCGTCGGGACGCTCCTGGGCCTGCCCTGGGACTGGCTGGTCACGGCGGCGGACTTCGCGCTCCTGGCGGCCATCCTGTTCTACGGCTTCAAACACGACAACCTGCTCATCAAGGTCTTCTCGGTCCTGCAGATGGCGGGGCTGGCCGTGCTGGAATTCTTCTGGGTGGACCACGCCGCGCACGTGCCTACCTTCCATGTGGACCAGCTGGCCATCATCATGGTGCTGATCATCTCCATCGTGGGTTCGCTGATTTGCATCTTCGCCATCCCCTACATGCGCGAGCACGAGGCGCACCTGCGCCTGGAGACGTCGCGCCAGCCCCGGTTCTTCCTCTGGCTGGTGCTGTTCCTGGGGGCCATGAACGGCCTGGTCCTGGCCAACAACATCCTCTGGCTGTACTTCTTCTTCGAGGTCACCACCTTCTGTTCCTTCCTGCTCATCGGGCATGACGGCACGGAGACGGCCGTCAAGAACGCGGTGCGCGCCCTGTGGATGAACAGCCTGGGCGGCGTGGCCTTCGTGGCGGGCATGCTGTTCCTGTACGCGTCCTCCGCCACCCTGGACATCCAGCTCCTGCTGAACGCCGGGGCCGGGAACGCGGCGCTGTTGGTGGGCATGGCCTGCCTGTGCTTCGCGGGCTTCACCAAGGCCGCCCTGGTCCCGTTCCAGAGCTGGCTCCTGGGCGCCATGGTCGCGCCCACGCCGGTGTCCGCGCTGCTGCACTCGTCCACCATGGTCAAGGCCGGGGTGTACCTGGTGCTGCGCATGGCCCCGGCCTACGCGGGGACCTTCGTATCCGACGGCGTGGCCCTGTGCGGGGCCTTCACCTTCCTGGCCTGCGCGGCCCTGGCCATGGGCCAGTCCAACGGCAAGAAGATCCTGGCCTATTCCACCATCTCCAACCTGGGCCTGATCATCGCCTGCGCCGGGGTCAACACCCCCGCGGCCATCACCGCGGCCATCCTCCTGATCATCTTCCACGCCGTGTCCAAGGCCCTGCTCTTCCTCTGCGTGGGCACCATCGAGCAGGAGATCGGCAGCCGCGACATCGAGGACATGCGCGGCCTCTACGGGCGCATGCCCCGCACTGCCTGGATCACCATCACCGGCATCCTGACCATGCTCCTGCCGCCCTTCGGCGTGCTCTTGGGCAAGTGGATGGCCATCGAGGCCGCCTCGGGCCAGTTGTTCACCGTGGCCATGCTGGCCCTGGGCTCGGCCCTCACGGTGGTCTACTGGGCCCGCTGGGCCGGGTCGCTCCTGGACATCCCGGGCGGCGAGAAGCCCCAGCCCGAGGCCCAGGACACGCTGACGCGCATCCCGTTGCTGATCCTGGTGGCCGGAGCCGTGGTCCTGTCCCTGGGCGCGCCCCTGGTCTACGAGGGCCTAGTGGCCCCGTTCCTGGGCGCGGCGGCCCTGCCCGGCGGCCTGGGGGCCTTTGCCGTGTATCCGCTGTTCGTGGTCCTGGGCGCGGGCCTGCTGTATGCCCTGCGCGCGGCCAAAAAGTCCCGGCGCATGGTCTACACCGCCCCCTACCTGGGCGGGGCCAACGCCCCGGGCAGCATGGACGGCACCTACGTCGGCCCCATGAACGCCCCGGTGAGGATCGCGGCGGGCAACTACTACATGCCCGCGGTGTTCGGTGAACAGCGCCTGACCACATTGGCCAACATTACCGCGATCGCGCTGATCGTGCTCATGATGGGAGGGGCGCTCTGATGACCATCGACATTCTGCTCATAGTCGCGGCCCTGGTGGGCGCGCCCCTGGCGGGCGGCCTCATCGCGGGCCTGGACCGCAAATTGACCGCCCGCTTCCAGTCGCGCCAGGGCCCGCCCGTGGTGCAGGCCTTCTACGACGTGGCCAAGCTCTTCGGCAAACAGCCCATGGCCTCCAACCCCTGGCAGATATTCTCCGCCTGGGTCTATCTGGTGGCCGCGGCCCTGTCCGTGGCGCTGTTCTTCTTGCAGAGCGACCTCTTGCTCATCTTCTTCGTGCAGGCCATCGGGGCCGTGTTCCTGGTCATCGGCGCCATGAGCGTGCCCAGCCCCTACAGCCAGGTGGGCGCGCAGCGCGAGCTGATCCAGGTCCTGACCTACGAGCCCCTGCTGATCCTGGTCTTCGTGTCCATGTACCTGGTCACGGGCAGCTTCCGGATCGATGAGATCATGGCCGTGCAGCAGCCGCTGCTCTACAAGCTCCCGCTGATGTTCGTGGTCCTGACCTACGCCCTGACCATCAAGCTCCGCAAATCGCCCTTCGACTTCTCCACCTCCCACCACGGGCACCAGGAGCTGGTCAAGGGCGTGCTCACGGAATATTCGGGGCCGTTTCTGGGCCTCATCGAGCTGGCCCACTGGTACGAGACGGTCCTGGTCCTCGGGCTCTGCGCCCTGTTCTGGAGCACCAGCGTGGCGGGCATGGTCGTGCTCGTGGCCCTGACCTATCTGGCGGAGATCGTCATCGACAACACCATGGCCCGCATGACCTGGCGCTGGATGCTCAAGTACGTCTGGAGCGTGGGCCTGGTGCTCAGCTTCGTGAACCTGATTTGGCTTTATGCAAAGGTCTAGGACATCATGATAAAATCATTCATCAAGAAAGCCCGGATCAAGTCCCCGTGGATCATGCATTTCGACTGCGGGAGCTGCAACGGCTGCGATATCGAGACCCTGGCCTGCCTGACGCCCATGTACGACATCGAGCGCTTCGGCATCGTCAACGTGGGCAACCCCAAGCACGCGGACGTGCTCCTGGTCACGGGCACGGTGAACCACCGCAACAAGAAGGTCCTTAAGAACATCTACGACCAGATGCCCGAGCCCAAGGCCGTCATCGCCATCGGCGCCTGCGGCACCTCGGGCGGCGTGTTCCGCGAGGCCTACAACGTGGTGGGCGGCGTGGACAAGGTCATCCCCGTGGACGTGTACGTCCCGGGCTGCCCGGCCAAGCCCGAGGCGATCATCGACGGCGTGGTCCTGGGCCTGGCCAAGTTCGCGGAGAAGGTCGAGGCCAACGGAGGTGCGTCGTGAGCATTGAATTCCTGGAAGTGAGGCCCGACACCGTGGCCAGCGAAGTCCTGAAGCTGAAGAACGGGGGCTGGCGGTTCGTGACCATGTCCTGCACCGAGCTGGACGAGGAGAACGTGGACATCCTCTACCACTTCGACAAGGACCTCGAACTCAGGCACCTGCGCATGACCCACAAGAAGAGCGAGCCCGTGCCCAGCATTTCGGGCATCCTCTTCGCGGCAATGCTGGTGGAGAACGAGATGCGCGACCAGTTCGCCCTGTCCTTCGACGGCCTGGTGCTGGACTTCAACCGCACGCTGCTCCTGGACGAGGAGATCACGTCGGTGCAGGTCCCCCTGGCCAACAACTGCAAGATCGCCAAACAGTAAGGATACGCCATGGCCAAGACCATCATACCCTTTGGTCCGCAGCATCCGGTGCTCCCCGAGCCCATCCACCTGACGCTGACCGTCGAGGACGAGATAGTGACCGAGGCCGTCCCGGCCCTGGGCTACGTGCACCGGGGCCTGGAGAAACTCACGGAAATCCGCGACTACCACCAGATGATCCAGGTGGTGGAGCGCGTCTGCGGCATCTGCTCCTGCATCCACGCCAAGTGCTTCTGCCAGGGCATCGAGGAGCTGATGAGCGTCGAAATCCCGCCCCGGGCCAAGTATCTGCGCGTGATCTGGGGCGAGTTGCACCGCATCCACAGCCACCTGTTGTGGCTGGGGCTGTTCGCCGACGGCTTCGGCTTCGAGAGCCTGTTCCAGCAGTTCTGGAAGATCCGCGAGCGCATCATGGACATCATGGAGGCCACGGCGGGCAACCGCGTGATCATCTCCGTGAACGTGGTGGGCGGCACCCGCTTCGACCTCTCCGCCGAGCAGTGCGCCTACATCCTGCGCGAGCTGGACGTGTTCGAGGCCGACCTCAAGGCCCTGGAGAAGACCATGCTCGAGGACTACACCGTCAAGAGCCGCACCGTGGGCAAGGGCATCCTGACCCGCGAGCAGGCCATCGAGCTGGGCGCTGCCGGGCCCACCCTGCGCGGTTCGGGCGTGGCCCAGGACATGCGCCAGCTGGGCTACGCCTGCTTCGACGAGCTGGACTTCGAGCCCGTGGTGGAGACCGGCTGCGACTCCTACGCCCGTTCCACCGTGCGCTTCCGCGAGACCCGCCAGAGCATCGACCTGGTGCGCCAGGCCATCTCCAAGCTGCCAGAGGGCGAGACCCGCGTGCCCGTCAAGGGCAACCCCGAGGGCGAGGTGGTCACGCGCGTGGAGCAGCCGCGCGGCGAGCTCATGTACTACATCAAGGCCAGCGGCAAGAAGTTCCTGGACCGGGTGCGCATCCGCACCCCCACATTCGCCAACATCCCGCCGCTGTTGGCCATGGTCGGCGGCATCGAGCTGGCGGACGTGCCCGTGGTGGTCCTGTCCATTGACCCGTGCATCTCCTGCACGGAACGCTAAGGGAGTCGCCATGCTGTACATGACACCGAACATCGTCAGGAACTTCCTGTCCGGCAAGGCCACCCGGGGCTATCCCTTCGAGGTGCGCGACCCCTTCCCGGGCTACCGGGGCGAGCTGGTCAACGATTCCGAGAAGTGCATCCTCTGCACCATGTGCTCCACGAAATGCCCCTCCCAGTGCATCACCGTGGACCGGGAGGCCCAGACCTGGACCTGCGATCCCTACGCGTGCATCTACTGCTCCGTGTGCGTGGACAACTGCCCGGTGCATAGCCTGTCCATGGTCAACGTGCACCGCAAGCCCGCCGCGGCCAAGTCCATGTACGAGGTCAAGGGCACCATCCGCAGGAAGGCCGCGCCCAAGGCCAAGGCCGAAGCGGAACCCGCCGCCGAGGCCGCCTCCGAGGCCGCCGCTGACGCCGCTGGCGCCGCTGACGCCGCTGGCGCTGCCGAAACCGCCGAGGCCAAGGCGCCCGCCAAGGCTGCGGAGAAGAAGGCCGCTCCCAAGAAGGCCGCGGCCAGGAAGCCGGCCAAAAAGGCCGCGCCCAAAAAGGACGGGGACTCCTAGCCCCTGTCCGCATTCCGCTTCCAAGGCCCCCCCGGTTTCGCCGGGGGGGCCTTTTCGTCTATGTTCCGCGAGTTCCGGCAGGGAGCGGAAAGGGCTCGCCCGGCAGGGGCCGGGGCGTATCCGCCATGAAAATGTAGAACCATTGTCACAGAATCATGCGGTCCCGGGGTCGGGGCTGGGATAGGGGGGAGGTTCACTACCCAGCCATGGAGCCTTGCATGACCTTACGCAGCAAACTGATCGGTTTTTGTCTTCTCCTGGGCCTCTTGCCCACCATCGCCGTGGGCGCGTTCAGCGTGCGCCTGGCCTCGGACGGCCTGTCCCGCGCGGCCCTGGACCAGTTGAGTTCCGTGCGCGACGCCAAGAACCACGAGCTCGAGACCCTCTTCGCCACCTGGGGCCGCGAGGCCGAGATATTCGGGCGGGTCAAGGAGATCTACAACGCCCTGGGCATGCTCAGGGACTACGCCTGGGGCGCGGCCAAGCCCGGCGAGCGCATGAACGTCGAGGGCAAGGAGTTCACGGACCTGCTGGACTACGTGGGCGGGCCCTTCAAGTCCTTTGCCGAGACTCTGGGCTTCGAGGACGCCTATCTCATGGGCGACGAGGGCCGGGTGTACTTTTCCCTGAAACGCGGCCCGGAACTGGGCGAGGACCTGAAAATGGGCGCGGCCCTCAAGGACTCCAACCTGGCCCGCGCCTGGGCCGGGGCCATGAAGGGGCAGACCGTGTTCGTGGACGTGGCGCCCTTCGCAGCCCTGGGCGGGCGCCCCGCGTTCTTCGTGGCCGTGCCCGTGCGCGACCACAACGGCGAGGTCCAGGGCGCGGCGGCCCTGCGCCTGCCCCTGGCCCGGGTCAACGCGCTCATGGCCGTGCACGGCGGCATGGGCGAGACGGGCGAAACCTATCTGGTGGGGCCCGACGGGCTGATGCGCTCGGATTCGCGCCTGGCCCCGGACGTCTTCGGCGTAGCCGCGTCCTTCGCCCATCCGGACAAGGGCCGCGTGGACACCGAAGCCGTGCGCCTGGCCCGCGAGGACACCCGGGACACGAGAACCATCACCGGGCCCCGGGGCCGCGAGGCGCTCTCGGCCTTCGCTCCGGTGGACGCCGGGGGCCTGCGCTGGACCCTGGTGGCCGAGATGGACGCGGCCGAGGCCTTCGCGCCCGTGCGCACCCTGCGGAGCGCGGCCCTGGCAGCGGGCGGGGCGGTGGTGGTCCTGGCCGTGGTGCTCATGTTCGTCTTCGTGCGCTACGAGATCGTGCGTCCCCTGGGCCGGGTGCAGCGCTTCCTGGAGGCCGTGGGCGGCGGGGACTTCACGGCGGAGTTGGCCGGGCCCTTCAAGGCCGAGATGCGGGCCCTGGCCGACGGGGTGCGCGCCATGTACGCCGAGACCAAGAAGAAGCTCGGCTTCGCCCAGGGCGTGCTGGACGGCATCACCCAGCCCTGCCTGGTGCTGCACCGTTCCGGGACCATCAATTTCGCCAACCGCGAGCTGCTGGAGCTCATGGGCAAGCCCGGGGAGCCCGGGGACTACTACGGCCAGACCCCGGGCGAGTTCTTCCACGGCGAGCCCGGGCGCGAGACCGTGTCCACCCGGGCCCTGGAGGAGCGCAGGCCCATGAGCCAGGAGGCCGCCCTGACCCGCGACACGGGCGAGGCCGTCACCGTGAGCATGGACGCCTCGCCGGTGTACGACCTGGACGGCAGGCTGCTGGGCGTGTTCAGCCTGTTCTTCGACCTCACGCGGATCCGCGTCCAGGAGCGGCGCATCAAGGAGCAGGCCGAGCGCATGGGCCGGGCCGCGGAGCAGGCCGGGGGCATTTCCGAGCAGGTCTCCTCGGCGGCCGTGGAGCTGCGGACCCAGGTGCGCCAGGCCACGGACGGGGCCCACGCCCAGAACGAGCGCACCATGACCACGGCCGCCAGCATGCAGCAGATGAGCGTGACCACCCTGGAGGTGGCGCGCAACGCATCCGACGCGGCCAAGAGCGCTTCCGAGGCCCGCAAGAAGGCCATGCAGGGGGACGAGGCCGTGCGCCAGGTGGTGGCGGCCATCCAGGGCGTGGAGCACAAGACGCGGGCCCTCAACGAGGACATGCAGCGCCTGGACGGCCAGGTGGAGCAGATCGGCACGGTGGTGGGCCTGATCTCGGACATCGCGGACCAGACCAACCTCCTGGCGCTCAACGCGGCCATCGAGGCCGCGCGCGCGGGCGACGCGGGGCGGGGCTTCGCCGTGGTGGCCGACGAGGTGCGCAAGCTGGCCGAGAAGACCATGGACGCCACCAGGCAGGTCACGGGCGTCATCGGCGGCATCCGCGAGGGCACGAACCAGTCCCGCCAAGCCGGGCTGGAGGCCTTCGACGCCGTGGGCCGCAGCACGTCCCTGGCCGAGGACTCGGGCCGCGTGCTCAGGGAGATCGTGGAGATCATCGACGGCACGGCCGCCCAGGTCCAGGCCATCGCCGCGGCCAGCGAGGAGCAGTCCGCCACCAGCGACGAGATCAGCCGGGCCGTGGAGGAGATCAGCCAGATCGCCCGCAGCACTCTGGAGGAGATGTCCCGTTCCTCCGAGGCCATCACCGGGCTGCAGAGCCAGGCTGCGAATCTGGACGGCCTGATCAGGGATATTTGCTAGCAAACTGTTGAAAAACGCACGATCGCTTCGTTGCTGCGGCAAAGGCAAAACCTCGCGTAGCGCAAGCGTTGATATACGCGAGGTTTTGCCTTTGCCTTGCGCCTCGCGCTCGCATATTTTTGAACAGTTTGCGGGCAAGTGTTTGAAGCATGTTTTTCATCGCCATTGCGGAGAGCGGCCGCATCCGCTTCCTCGGGTAGTGCCATCCCGCGCCTCGCCCCCGGGTTTCCTCCGGCCCGGGGGCTTTTGCGTGCCCGGCCTTGACGGGGGGCGGGCGGGGGATTAGTTGTTGAGAACGAATATCAACCGCATGCCGTTGGCGGCATGGGACAAGGAGAGACCATGAGCGAGGTTATGGATTGGGGCCTGGTGGGCGCCATCGTACTGGTGGCCGCGGTGTATGTGCTGCGGCGCTTCATGCGTTCCAAGGACTCGGGCTGTGGCTGCGGGTGCGGCGGGGATTGCGCCTCGGGCTGCGGCTCAGGGGTCCCCGGCCCCTCCTGCACCCGCGAGTTGAAGCCCATGGAGCCCGAAGACAAGTAACGCGCCCCGCCGCCGGGGCCGAAGGATACGCGTGCATTCATGAACGACAGCGAGGCCAAGGAATTACTCAGGGTCCAGGCCGGGGTGCGCGGCATGCACTGCGCGGCCTGCTCCAGCCGCATCGAGCGGGTGGTGGGGGCCATGGACGGGGTCGACAGCGTGGGCGTGAACCTGGCCTCCGAGACCATGGAGGTGGCCTTCGACCCCGAGGCCCAGAGCATGGGGGCCATCGCCGAGCGCATCAAGGGCCTGGGCTTCGAGGCCGTGCTGCCCGAGGCCCGGGGCCGTTTGGAGGCGGCCATCGGCGGCATGCACTGCGCGGCCTGCTCGGGCCGCGTGGAGCGCGTTGTCGGGGCCATGGACGGCGTGTCCGAGGCCGAGGTCAGCCTGGCCTCGGAGACCGGCTCCTTCGCCTTCGACCCGGCGATCGTGTCCGCCGCCGACATCCGTCGCGCCATCCGGGGCCTGGGCTTCACGGTCGCGGACGCGGGCGCTGAGGACCTCTTCGAGGAGCGCCAGCGCGAGGCCCGGGAAGAGTTGCGCGCCGCGCGCCTGCGCCTGATCCCGGCCTTCGCCTTCGCGCTGCCCCTGCTGGTCCTGTCCATGGGCCACATGGCCGGCCTGCCTCTGCCCGGGTTCCTGGACCCTGCCGTCAGCCCCCTGGGCTTCGCCCTGGCCCAGCTGGTCCTGGCCCTGCCCGTGGTCTGGTCGGGCAGGCAGTTCTACCTGCGCGGCCTGCCCAACCTCTGGCGGCGTTCCCCGGACATGGATTCCCTGGTGGCCGTGGGCACGGGCGCGGCCCTGGTCTACAGCCTCTGGAACACCGTGGAGATCGTCCTCGGGCATGAGCCCATGGCCCGGGCCATGGACCTCTATTACGAGGGCGCGGCCGTGCTCATCGCCATGATCTCCCTGGGCAAGTATTTCGAGGCCGCGTCCAAGCTCAAGACGTCGGACTCCATCCGCGCCCTCATGAGCCTGGCTCCGGACACTGCCCTGGCCGTGGACGAGGCGGGCAACCAGACCGAGGTGCCCCTGGACGAGGTGCGCGCGGGCGACCTGCTCCTGGTGCGCCCGGGCTCGCGCATCCCCGTGGACGGGGTGGTGGTCTCGGGCGCGGGCAGCGTGGACGAATCCATGCTCACGGGCGAGCCCCTGCCCGTGTCCAAGGCCGAAGGCGACCAGGTCACCGGCGGGACCATGAACACCACGGGTGCGTTGACCATCCGCGCGGAAAAGGTCGGCGCGGACACGGTGCTCTCGCGGATCATCGAGCTCGTGCGCCGGGCCCAGGGCTCCAAGGCCCCCATCGCGGCCCTGGCCGACCGCATCAGCTTCTATTTCGTGCCCACGGTCATGGCCATCGCCCTGGCCGCCGGCCTGGCCTGGTACGCGGGCGGGGCCGGCTTCCCCTTCGCCCTGCGCATCTTCGTGGCCGTCCTGGTCATCGCCTGCCCCTGCGCCATGGGCCTGGCCACGCCCACCTCCATCATGGTCGGGGCCGGGCGCGGCGCGCAACTGGGCGTGCTGTTCAAGGGCGGCGACGCCCTGCAGACCGGCGAGGCCGTGGACACGGTGGTCTTCGACAAGACCGGCACCCTGACCTTCGGCCGCCCGGAGCTGACCTCCGTGCACGTCGCCCCGGGCCAGGCCCTGGACCGGGGCGGAATCCTGGCTCTGGCCGCCGGGGCCGAGCGGTCCTCGGAGCATCCCCTGGCCTCGGCACTGGCGGCCGCCGCCGAGGCCGAGGGGCTCGCCGTGGCCTCCCCCACGGAATTCGAGGCCCTGGCCGGGCGCGGCGTGCGCGCCCGGGTGGACGGCCGCGCCGTGCTCATCGGCAACGAGCGCCTGATGCGTGAGGAGAACGTGGCGGGCATCGGGGAATCCGGCCTGCTGGAAACGGCGGGGCAATTGTCCGGGCAGGGCGAGACCGCCCTGTACCTGGCCCTGGACGGGACTCTGGCCGCCGTGCTCTCCGTGGCCGACGTGCTCCGGCCCGAGGCCGCCGATGTGGTGGCCCGGCTCAAGGCCGCGGGCAAGCGGGTGGTCATGCTCACGGGCGACGAGGAGGCCACGGCCCGCGCCGTGGCCGCGCGCGCGGGCATCGATGCCGTGACGGCCCGGGTGCTGCCCGAGGGCAAGGAGGCGGAGATCCGCGCCCTGCAGGACGGCGGCCGCCGCGTGGCCATGGTGGGCGACGGCATCAACGACGCCCCGGCCCTGGCCCGCGCGGACCTGGGCGTGGCCATGGGTTCGGGCATCGACGTGGCCGTGGAGTCCGGGGACGTGGTCCTGGTGCGCGGCGACCTCCATGCCGTGTCCACGGCTCTGGAACTGTCCCGGGCCGTGATGAAGAACATCCGCCAGAATCTGTTCTGGGCCTTCGCCTTCAACTCTCTGGGCATTCCCGTGGCCGCCGGGCTGTTGCACCTTTTCGGCGGACCGACCCTGAATCCCATGATCGCGGGCACGGCCATGGCCCTGTCCTCGGTGACCGTGGTCAGCAACGCCCTTCGGCTGCGCTTTTTTGTTCCCCGCTAGCGCAGGCGCGCGGTGAGCAGGTAGCCCAGGTCGTCGTCCAGCAGGACGTCCACCGTGAACCCTGCCTTCGCCAGCATGGCGCGCAGGGCCGGGGGCTCGGGCATGGTGTCGTGCTCCACGGCGCTGCCCGCCTTGCGGTGGTGGTCGTTGATGGTCGCCGAGTTGATGAAGTGGTGGATCACCAGCCCGCCTCCCGGGCGCAGGGCCTCGGCCATGCGCGCCAGGGCCGCGGGCTGGTCGTCGATGTGCGGGAAGACCTGATGGCAGAGGGCCAGGTCCATGCTGCCCGGGGCCAGGGGCAGCTCCTCCAGGGAGCCGAGGCGGGCCTCGGCGTTGGGCACGGCGGCCAGGCGCTGTTGCGCGGCGCGGACCATGCCCGGGCTGACGTCCAGGGCCAGCACCGAGCCCCCGGGACCCACCCGCCCGGCCACCAGGGCCGTGAGGCGGCCCGTGCCGCAGCCCGGTTCCAGCACGCTTTTCCCGTCCAGGGGGCTGATGTGGGCGAAGAGGCGTTCCAGCTTGGGGGCCTCGTCGGCCCCGTATTCGGCGGCGGACCAGCGGGCCCCGGCCTGGGCGTCGAAGAATGCGGCCTTGTCAGCGTACATGGGGGCCTCCGATGGTGTCCGGGGCGCGTTCCGCCGTTCCGGTGGAAAAGTTCAGGGACAGGCGCTGGCTGCGGGACAGCCCGCGCTTCTTGGGCGAGAGCAGGGTGCAGGCCACGAACAGCGCCGTGGACAGGACCACGATGACCGCGCCCGAGGGTACATCGAAGAGATACGAGGCCGCAAGCCCGCCCCAGCATGAGGCCACGCCGAACAGCGAGGCCAGGATGAAGATGTGTTTCAGCTTGTAGGAGAGCTGGTACGCGGCGGCCGCCGGGTTGACGATGAGGCTGTAGATGAGCAGCCCCCCGATGCTGCGCAGCGACGCCGTGACCGTGGCCCCGGTGGCGAAGAGCATGGCGTAGTAGACCGCCGTGGCCGGAATCCCGGCTGCCAGGGCCACGCCGCGGTGGCAGAGCACGGCCTGGATCTCTTTGAAGAACAGGGCCAGCCCGGCCAGCAGGGCCGCGCACACCGCGCCCATGACCCACAGGTCGCGCTCGGCCACGGTGAGGATGCTGCCCCAGAACAGGTTCAGGGCCTGGGACTTGGGCCCGGGCATCAGCCCGATGCACAAAAACGCCACCCCCAGCATGGCCGAGAACACGATGCCCACCACGGTCTCGGGCGCGAAGTCCGCGCGGTCCGAAAGCGGGCCGATGAGGGCTGCCACGCCCAGGCTGAAGACAAAGGCCGTGACCATCCCGTCCAGGCCCAGGAGCATGCCCGCCAGGGCCCCGGCGAAGGCCGCGTGGGCCATGCAGGTGCCGATGGCCGTGATGCGCATGGTCACCACCAGCACCCCGGTCACGGCGCAGGACACCCCGCCCAGGATTCCGGCCAGCAGGGCCTTTTGCATGAACGCGTAATGCAGAATGGACAGGTCCATGACGCTCCCTAATAGCAGATGTGCCGCCGTCCGTTCATTTCCGCCACGTGGATCCGCGTGCCGTAGAGCTCGCCCAGGCGCGCCTCGTCCACGGCCTCGTCCGCCGGGCCCTCCCAGGTCAGGAGGCCGTCCTTCATGAAGGCGATGCGGTTGCAGACGTCGGGCAGGGTGTTCAGGTCGTGGGTCACGATCATGCTGGTCAGCCCGAGGCTGACATGCAAGTCCTGCACCAGCCCCAGGATGCCGCGCTGGGCCTGCCAGTCCAGGGAGGCCGTGGGCTCGTCCAGGAGCAGGATGCGCGGGCCCTGGAGCAGGGCGCGGGCGATGGCCACGCGCTGCTGCTCCCCGCCCGAGAGGTGGCCCAGGGGCCGTTCGGCCAGGGGGGCCAGGCCCACCAGCTCCATGAGTTCCTTGGCCCGGCGTTTGTACCGGCCGGGGACGCGCCTGAGCAGGCCCACCACGCCGAAGCAGCCCGTGAGCACGGACTCGCGCACGGTGACGGGCAACAGCGGGTCGATGTCCTGGTGCTGGGCCACGTAGCCCACCTGCCTGCGGATATCCCGGGCGCTCGCCGCGTCCACGCGTCGTCCCAGCACGCTGACCTCGCCGCCCACCACGCGGCCCAGGCCGTTGACCACCGTGAGCATGGTGGTCTTGCCCGCGCCGTTGGGGCCGATGATGCCCAGGAAATCGCCCTGGCGCAGGGACAAATCCACCCCGCGCATGGCCACGTGGCGGCCGTAGGCCGCGCTGACCCCCTCGAAGCGCAGGATCTCGGGGGCCGCGTTCACGAGCCCTCCGGCGCGGCGAGGCAGCGGATGAGCCGTTCCACGTTGGCGCTAAAGGCCTTTTCCCAGGTGCCCGTGTCCCGGAACCCGTCCGGGAAGTTGGAGAGCGCCACGCGCCGCGCGCCCAGTTCCTCGGCGATGCCCCGGCCGCCGTCGCCGGTTTGCAGGTTGTCCACCACCAGCCCGGTCTTTCCGGCGCGTCCCGCGTCCACGACCTGGGCCATCTGCTCCGGGGTCATGTCCCCGGGGCGGGCGAAGGTCGCGGCCACGGGGAACCCGGCCCAGCGCACCTGTTCCACCAGCATGACGCAGCAGGTCACGGGCAGGTTGTTCGCCCCGGCGGCCTGGAGCCGCGCGTGGAGCTGCCGCGCCAGGTGCTCCAGGCGGTTCAGGCGGGCCCCGGCGGCCTGGTTTATGGACTCGCGCAGCTGGGGCGCGAGGTCGATGAGCATGGCGGCCAGGGCGCGCACGTAGCGGGCCTGGACCTCCGGGACCATGGCGTTGCCCGGCTCGGGCACCACCAGCACGCGCAGTTTCGGGCTGGCCGCGGCGTTGACCAGGGCGCGCATGTTCTCCAGGTCGCGCTGCCAGGGGTGCAGGACCAGGGCGTCGGCCTCGGCCAGACCGGCAAGGTCCGCCGGGCGCAGGTCGTAATGCCCGGGGCAGGCCCCGCCGGGAATGAGCGCCCGGACCTCGGCCTGGGGGCAGAGGTCCGTGAGGATATCCGAGATGATGGTGGTCCCGGCCACCAGATGCAGGGGCCGGGCCTGGGCCGTGGCCGCCAGCAGCAGGCAGCAGGCCAGGGCCAGGAGCAGTTTGCGGATCATGCGTCGCCTCCCAGGGGTTTGCGGGCCACGATGAGGATCGAATCCAGGCGGTCGCCCACCTTGCCCAGGCGTTGGGGCGCGAATTCGGGCACCCCGGCCGTGCGCAGGATTTCGTAGCGCCCGCTAAGGTAGTGCAGGACTTCCTCGTGGCTCATGTCGCCCTTGAAGCTGTAGATGTTGGGGCCCTTGGTCACGCCCGGGAACACGCTCATGGACCATTCCAGGTCCAGGAGCGGGGCCTTGGAGCGTTCCCCCCGGGCGTAGTAGGCGTGCTTGGTGATGAAGAACCCGCCCGGGGCCAGGGCGTCGTGGATTTTGTCCAGGAGCATGCGGGACTTGCCCCCGGGGTTGTAGGACAGCAGCACCGCGTCCCAGTCCTGGCCCAGGGGATCGCTGAACTGGTTGCCGCCCCGGAAGCGGACCCGCTCGCCGCCGGACAGGTCCGCGTAGGCGAGTACGGCCTCGGCCATGCCCGGCAGGTCGAAGACCGTGGCCGTCAGCTCCGGGAAGCGGTCGCACAGGCCCACGGAATACAGCCCGTGCCCGCCGCCCAGGTCCAGCAGGGTGCGCACGCCGTCGAAGCCCGGCACCGCCGCCAGGATGTCCGTGGTGCGCTGCATCTCCCCGGTGAGGGTCTCGCGGGCCAGGGCGTGGATGAAGTTCCCGGCGAAGGCGTTGTCTCCGCGAAGCTCCACGGGCCCGTCCCGGAGCACACGCCCCAGGCCGTCCCACGGCGCGAGCCCCTCCAGAACGCAGTCCACCACCGGGCCCTGGAACAGGGGCGAGGAACGGCGCAGGAAATCGTGCGCCTCGGGGGTATTCCGAAAGCCCTCGGCGGTTTTCGCAAGCAGGCCCATGGCCTCCAGCACGCGGCACAGGGCCAGGGTCACGCCCGGGTCCGTGCCCAGGCTCCCGGCCAGAACCTCGGAGTTCGTGGGCTCGTCCAGGGCCTCGAACAGCCCCGCGTCCAGGGCGGCGCGCAGGGCCTGGAGCTGCTTGTACCCATGCTCGGCCCCGTGGATCACGCGGTACAGGGACGACGGATCCCTGGGCTCGGGAATGGGCGTGGACGGCGTATCCATATGGCTTCTCCGTGTCGGGCGGCCGGGCGCGTCGCCGCGCCCGGCCTGTATTTCGTAGCCGTTTGGCGCAGGTCGTTCCAAAACAGTGAGATGCAAGGCGCAAGGAAAATTCAAGGCCGACGCGTACTCCCTGTACGCGAGGGTTTGAATTTTTCGCAGCAACGCAGCAGATTGCTGTTTTGGGGCGACCTGCCTAGAAGGTCAGTTTCATGCCGATCATGCCGTTGATGCCCGGCATGGGGTACTCGGGCTTGTATTCGTAGCTCTCGTCCGTGATGTTCTGCAGCGAGACGTAGAACTCGGCCTCGGTGTCCCAGGTCTCCAGGAGCACGGTCCAGCCGAGCCGGGCGTTGACCAGGAAGTGCTCTTCCACTTCTTCGGTGTTGGTGGCCCCGCTCTTGCGGGTCTGCTTCAGGGCGTACATGTCCGAGACGTATTCGCAGTCCATGGACAGTTCGAAATCCTTCAGAAACTGCCAGTTGAACCCGGCGCTCACCGTGGTCTCCGGGGCGTAGGGCATGTCCGCGGGGCGCGTGTTCTGGCGGGTCAGGCCGGCGAACAGGGCCAGGTCCGGTGTGGGCGTCACGTTCAGGGAGGCCTCGAAGCCCTCGATGCGGTATTCCTCGGTGTTGGTCCAGTTGGTGGGCGGGTAGGGCGGGGTGCTGAACACGTAGCGGTTCTCGCCGTCGTCGTTGAAGTAGCTGACCTCCAGCTTGACCAGTTCCTCGTAGGACAGGCTCACGCCCACCTCGCGGTGGTCCACCACCTCGGGTTCCAGGTCCTCCCAGGCGGCGGTGGGGAAGACCACGGCCACGTCATGGCCGGGGTAGGAGACGCCCCGGCTGGCGGAGGCGTGGACCTCCAGGGGCCCGTAGCCCGCCACCAGGCCGTAGTGCGGGGCCGTGCGGCTGTCGAAGTGGCTGTGCTCGTACAGGCGCGCGCCCACGGAGGGGATCAGGTGCCAGCCGTCCTCGTCGCCGAACAGATAGCTCACCGCGCCGTAGGGCATGGACAGGGAGAATCTGGGCACCTGCACCGAGTTCGTGGAGCCGTCGTCGTAGGAGTAGTGGATCTTGCCGTCCCACCACTGCTGGTCCAGGCCGCCGGTGACTTCCAGCCTGTCGGTGATCTCCACGCGTTCGCGCAGCTTCAGGCCCCAGAACCAGAAGTCGTTCAGGCATTCGTCGTCGTTGCCCGGCTGATCGTACCAGTAGCCCTCGCCGCCGCTGACGAAAAATTTGATCTCGCCGTCCGCCATGCCGAAGTCGTTGGCCAGGGTCAGGGTGGCCATGCGCAGGCGGGTCTTGTAGGTGCCGTCGCTCTCGGCGGAATCGTCGTCCGGGCCGGGGTCGTCGGCCGTGTTGTCCGTGCCCAGGGCGAACAGGCGCGCGTCCCAGTAGTCGTTCAACTCGTAGCCCAGGTTGGCGAACCCGCTGGCCTGGCGGCCGTCGGCATTGGTCCTGTGGCCCTGGGAATAGCGGAAGCCCTCGCCCAGGTAGTAGTCGAAGGCGTCCAGCATGCCCCCGTGCTCCAGGGACTGGCTCACCGTGGCGTAGCTGCCGCCCGCGATGTTGAAGATGGTGGTGGAGTCGTCGCCGCGCATGCGCTTGGGCGTGATGTTGATGGCCGAGAGGGCGTCGCCGAAGCGGTTGGGCTGGGGCCCCTTGATGACCTCGATGGACTCGGCCGGGTCCACGGGCAGCAGGTCGATGAGCGGATGGTTCCAGAGGCCCATGTAGACGGGCACGCCGTCGATGTAGGTCTTGATCTCCGCGCCCGGGCGGGAGGAGCCCATGCCGCGTATGAACACCGCGCCGCCTTCGCCGCCGCCGAAGGCTCCCACCTGGTTGTAACGGGTGATGGTCACGCCCGGGGTGCGCCGGAGCGCGGAGCTGATGTCCAGGGCTCCCAGGTCCTCGATCTGGTCCTGGCCCACCACGGTGGTGGTGGCCCCGTAGCGGTCCACCTTGTTGCCCTGGATGATGGGCGAGGCCACCACGTTGACCTCCTCCAACTGGACTTCTCCGGCGGCCGAAGCCGTGGAATCCTGGGCCCGGGCCGGGCCGTCCAAAACGAGCAGCGCAAGAATAGCAGCCAACAGCAAGCACCGACGCGTGTGCATCGCGACACCTCCCCTTGTACCTGTTTAGAATAGTAGGGAATAATTATTAATCTGATCGTATGCGGGTAACACTAAAAAATTATACTTGCAACAATCCAAGGCATGTAACATGTATTCATTATATGAACAGTGGAAAAAATAGAGATTGGTGCCCGCAGGGGCGGCCGGGGCGGCTTGCGGCCCGGGCGGTTCCGATTTTGGCGTCCCTGGCGTTGCACCTGGGCCTGGTGCTGGCCGCAGCCTTTGCCGGGAGCATGGGGGCCGCACCCGTGGAGCTCGTGGATCCGGTGGTCTACGAGGTGGCCCTGGTCACCGTGGCCGACGCCGGGGGCTCGGGCTGCGCCCAGGCCGACCCCGGGCCGGTCGGGCGCGTGGAGTCGCCTCTGCCCCGGCGCGTCCGGGAACCGTCCCCGCCCGCGAAGATCGAGCCGCCGCTGAAGCAGGCGCGCGCCTCCGCTCCCCAAAGCCCGCCCGTGGTCGTGAAGGAGGTGGCCGCGCGCGTCGCCGAGGCCCCGGCGCACGCTGTCCCGAAGGCCCCCGCCGTGGCCGCCGGGGACGGGGAGGGCCGCGAGGCCCATGCCTCGAGGCTCCTGGAGGCGTCCGTGGCGTCCGAGGGGTTGGCCGGGGAGGGGCATCCCCTGGGCCTGCCCAGGGGCCGGGGGGAAGGCCTCGGCCACGGCGCGCTGCCGGGCGTGGGCAAGGTGGACATCCTGCCCAGGATCGTGCGCAAGGTGGAGCCCCGCTATCCCGTGGGCGCGCGCAAGGGCGGCCTGGCGGGCAGCGTGCGTGTGCGCTTCGTGGTGGACGCGCGGGGCCATGTGTGCGACCCCGAGGTGCTGCGGGCCGATCCGCCCGGCGTGTTCGAGGAGAGCGCCCTGGACGCGGTGCGCAAATGGCGGTTCAAGCCCGCCAAAAAGGACGGGCGCGTCGTCTCCATCCGCGTGGTGCTGCCCATTCGCTTCAGCCTCAAGCCCTAGGGTCTGCGGTTTCTTGCCCGATCGTCCGCAAAAGCTGCTTGTTCGCCCCTGAGTCGGCGCTCCTCCCTTGACCACGGCCCGGGGCGGCCTTAGTTTTGGGGTTTCCATTTCCCGGAACCCCCGGAGCCCCGTCCATGACCTCGGAAGAAACATCACGCCCCTATCGAACCATCTGGCGCCTGGCCTGGCCGCAGGCGCTGATGATGTTCTTCCATTTCTGGATCGGCTTCGCGGACGTGTACGTGGCCGGGCTCATCAATCGCGAGGTCCAGGCCTCCCTGGGGCTGATCACCTCCTGCCTGTTCTTCCTGCTGATCATCGCCGTGTCCGTGGCCAACGGGTCCGTGGCCGCCATCAGCCAGTCCCTGGGCGCGGGCAAGGAGGCGCGGGCCAAGCGCTACGTGGGCCTCTGCCTGGAGCTGGCCCTGGGCGTGGGCTTGGTGTTCATGTTCCTGGGCGTGGGCGCCAAGGACCTGCTGCTGTTCCTGCTGCGCGTGCCCTCGGATATCCACTCCATCGCCTCGGATTTCCTGAGCATCTACGCCAAGCTCCTGCCGAGCTACTATATCCTGCTGATCACCAACGCCGTGTTCCGCGCCCGGCGCGAGGTCATGGTGCCCACCTACACCATGCTGCTCATCACCGTGGTCAACGTGGTGGCGGACTTCGGCCTGGGGCTGGGCATGTGGGGCATGCCCAACCTGGGCTACCACGGCCTGGCCTGGGCCACCTTCTGGTCCGTGACCGCAGGCGCGCTGCTTAACCTCGCCGTGCTGCATGGCAAGGGCATGCTCCGGCGCTCGTCCTTCCCGCCCCTGTGCTGGGTGCGCAAGGCCCTGCCCTACCTGCTGCGCGTGGCCTGGCCCTCGGGACTGATGCAGATCCTCTGGCAGACGGGCTATCTGGCGCTGTTCGCCATCACCGCCAGCCTGCCCCAGGACAACGTGGCCGCCCTGGCGGGCATGACCGCGGGCATCCGCGTGGAGTCGCTGCTGTTCCTGCCGGGCATGGCCTTCAACATGACGGCCTCGGTGCTGGTGGGCAATTACCTGGGGGCCGGGGACCCGGCCTCGGCCAAGCGCTTCGGCCTGCGGGTCTGGGGCGTGGGCGTGGTCTGCATGACCCTGCTCACGGTGGTGGTCTGGCAGTTCGTCACGCCCCTGGCGGCGTTCCTGTCCCCGGACGCGGGCGTGCGCGTGCAGATCGAGGGCTATCTGTTCTACAATCTTCTGGCCATCCCCTTCACCATGACCAGCATGACCCTGGGCGGCGCCCTCAACGGGGCCGGGGCCACGCTGTACAACAGCGCGGTGTTCGGGGGCACGGTCTGGGGCGTGCGCCTGCCCCTGGCCTGGCTCTTGGGCCACGTGGTCCTGGCCGCGTCCAGCGGCGTCTGGATGGCCATGCTCGTTTCCCAGATGGTGCAGGCCTCGTGCCTGTTCTGGGTCTATATGTACAAGGACTGGCCGCGTTTCGCCCTGGGGGCGAAGAAGCGGCCTCATGGAACCGTTCCCGCCACCGGCCTGGGCGCCGGGACGGGGTTGCGCAAGTGAGGTGTCGATGACCATTTGCCAGGGGCCGGAATTCAGCCCCGTGAGCCTGGACAGGCAGGAAGAATACCGCCGATGTTTCGCCCAATGCCCGCAAAAGGCGTCGGACTACAGCTTCATCAACATCTGGGGCTGGGCCGAGCATTACGGGCTGGAGTGGTATTTCGGCGAGTCCCACGTCTGGCTGCGCCAGACCAAGCCCGAGACCGTGTACTGGGCCCCGGTGGGCCCGTGGGACCGGATCGAGTGGAAGAACTGCACCACCATCCCCCAGTGCGGCCCCTTCACCCGGGTGCCCGAGGATCTGGCCCTGCGCTGGCAAGAGGCCTTCGGCGAGGGCGCGGAGCTGGTGGAGGCGCGCGGGCACTGGGACTACATCTATTCCGTGCCCGAACTGGCCGCCCTGCCGGGCAACCGCTTCCACAAGAAGAAGAACCTGCTCAACCAGTTCGTGAAGAAATACGACTACACCTACCACGCCATGACCCCGGACTGCGTGGAGGCGGCCCTGGACATGCAGGAGGAGTGGTTCGGCTGGCGCGACGAGGAGTCCCAGGCCACCCTGGCCGCCGAGAACACGGCCATCCACCGTGTGCTCCAGCATTGGGACCAGCTGGGCGGCGTGTTCGGCGGGGTCATCGAGGTGGAGGGCCACCAGGCGGCCTACACCGTGGCCGAGCGCCTGGCCGACGACACCCTGGTGGTGCATTTCGAAAAGGGCCACACCGGGTTCAAGGGCGTGTACCAGGCCATCAGCAAGCTGTTCCTGGAGAACGAGGCCGGCGACTACGCCCTGGTCAACCGCGAGCAAGACCTGGGCGACCCGGGCCTCAGGAAAGCCAAGGAATCCTACAACCCCGTGTCGTATCTCAAGAAGTTCGAGGTGCGCTTCAACAAGTAGCGCCCCCGTCTGGACATGAAAAGCCCCGGCCGCCTGCGCGGCCGGGGCTTTTTGCAATTATCGGACGTCCGGCCCGTCAGGAGTCCAGGGCGGCCATGAGCTTTTCCACGGGCCTGCGCTCGGGCACGGTCTCGCGCTCCATGCGGCCCTCGTTCCAGTCCTCGGACACGTACAGCCCGCAGAAGCAGGCCCCGAATTCCGCCACGTCGGCCTCGCGGTACACGCAGGGACAGACGATGTCCCGGTCCAGCTCGAATTTTCCGCTGGCCAGGCGGCAGGGGCAGGCCATGTGCCCGTAGCGCTCCTTGTTCACCAGGAGGCTCGCGAGGAGCGGCATGGTCATGCCTTCCAGGTCCTTGTTGAAATAATAGCCCTTGGGCTCCTGGATGGCGCGCAGGGCCTGGTAAAGCTGCTTGGCGTCCATGGCTTACCCCAGGTGCTTCTTGAGTTCCTCTTCCCTGTGTCCCACGATGACGCAGTTCTCGTCGATGACCACAGTGGGGAAGGAGGCCGAGGGATTGTACTGCTTCATCTCCTCGATGGCGGCCTTGCGCTCGTCGCCGGTCAACTGGTCCACGTGCACGCAGTCGTAGTGGATGCCGTGCGCGTCGAGATATTTCTTGGTGTTGGCGCAGTGGATGCAGGTGGACAGGGCGTAGACCTTCACGGCGTGTTGTTCGGACATGGGGGCTCCTTGGGTTGATGGGCTTTCCAGTCCCTGTAGTAGGCATTCGCCCGGGCCAGGTCAACCGGGGGCGGGTCAGGATTGGCGCAGCCGCAGCTCCAGCCTGCGGGCCAGGGTGGAGCAGGCCAGGGTCAGGGCCAGGTACAGGAGGGTCACGGCGATCATGATCTCGAAGGTCATGTAGGTGGCGGCCATGAGCTCCATGCCCTGGAAGGTCAGCTCCTGCACGGAGATCACCGAGACGATGGCCGTGTCCTTGATGATGGACACGAATTGCCCGGCCAGGGGCGGGACCATTCGCGTCAGCGCCTGGGGCAGGATCACGTGGCGCATGCGCTGCAGGCGTGTGAGCCCCAGGGCGTAGGCCGCCTCCAATTGCCCGCGCTCCACGGACTGGACCCCGGCGCGCACGTGCTCGGCGATGAAGGCCCCCTCGTACACTGCCATGGTCAACAGCGCCGCCAGGAAGTTGGGCATCTGGTCCACGGGCGCGGCCGCGATGGCCAGGGTGTCCCGCACCCAGTCGGGCGCGGCGCGCAACAGCTCGTCCACGTGCAGGGCGGCCATGATCTGGTCCGCCAGGAAGAAGTAGAAGATGAAGATCAGCACCAGGGGCGGGGTGTTGCGCACCAGCTCCACGTAGGTCCGCCCGGCCAGGCGCGGAAAGAGCCGCGCGGAGCAGCGCGCCAGGCCCATGAGCGCGCCCACGCCCAGGGCCAGGACCATGACCCATACGGACAGGCGCAGGGTGGTGAACAGCCCCTGGAGGATGAGCCCCGGGGCCGGGCCGCCGCCCCCGGCGTCCGCGCGCACCAGGTACTGGGCCAGCAGCCCCCAGCGCCACTGGTAGTCCAGGGACGCCTCCACGCGCCAGGCGAAGAGCGCGGCCCCGGCCGTCAGGGCGGCCAGGAGCGCGGCGTCGAGAGCGGTGAAGCGGACGGTTTTCTTGCGCATGGCGGGATGTGCGCCGGGCGGCCCGCTCGGGCCGCCCGGGGGGCGCTACTGGACCCTGTCCTTCCAGTCCATGGTCTCGAACCAGTAGTGGTAGCGGTCCTGAACCCAGTTCTCCCCGCGCACGAAGAGGATCCAGCTGTTCACGTAGTTCAGCAGGTCCGGGTCGCCCTTGCGCACGGCGATGCCGTTGGGCTCGTGGGTCAGGTTCTCCTTGAGCGGCACGAAGAGCTTGTCCGGGTGCTTGCTGGCCTCCTGGGCGGGCAGGGGCGCGGAGCTCACGAAGGCGTGCACCCGGCCCATGAGCAGGTCCTGCACGGCCTGGGGCTCCTTTTCGAAGAGCTTCAGCTTGGCCTTGGGCAGGAAGCGCTGGGCGGCCTTCTGGGCCGTGGTGCCCGTGCGCGCGGCGATGGTCACCTCGGGCTTGTTGAAGTCGTCGATGGTCTTGAAGCCCGCGGCCAGCTTCTTGCTGGCCACCATGGACTGGCCCGAATAGTAGTAGGGCAGGCTGAAGCAGACCTGCTGGGCGCGGTCCGGCCGGATGGCCATGCCGCCGATGAGCACGTCGAACTTGCCCGTGAGCAGGGCCGGGATGATGCCCTTCCAGGCCGTGGGCACCAGCTCCAGCTCCACGCCCAGGTCCTTGGCGAAGCGCCGGGCCACGTCGATCTCGAAGCCGATGAATTCGCCCTGTTTGTCCTTCATGGCCCAGGGCACGAAGGTGTCGAAGCCCACGCGCAGCACGCCGCGCTCCATGACCTTGGTCAGGGTGCTCTCCTCGGTCAGGGCGTTGGCCGTGTCCCCGGCCCGGGCCGGGGAGCCCTGGGCCATGAGGGCCAGGGCCAGGCAAAGGGCCGCGCACAGGGCCAGGCACGGGTTCAGCGTCTTGTTCATGATGCTCTCTCCTTGGTTTACAGGATCTGGCTGAGAAATAGTCTGGTCCGCTCCTCGCGGGGGGCGTCGAAAAAACGGTCCGCCGGGGCCTGTTCCACCACGCGCCCGGCCTCCATGAACACCACCCGGTCCCCGGCTTCGCGGGCGAAGCCCATCTCGTGGGTCACCACCACCATGGTCATGCCGCCCAGGGCCAGGCCGCGCATGACCTCCAGGACCTCGCCGATCATCTCCGGGTCCAGGGCGCTGGTGGCCTCGTCGAAGAGCATCACCTGCGGGTTCACGGCCAGGGCCCGGGCGATGGCCACTCGCTGCTGCTGGCCGCCCGAGAGCTGGGCCGGGCGCGCGGCGGCCTTGTCCGTGAGTCCCACGCGTTCGAGCAGCGCCAGGGAGTCCGCCTCGGCCCGGGCGCGGTCCTTGCCGCGCACCAGCACCTGGGCCAGGTTCACGTTCTCCAGCACCGTCATGTGCGGGAAGAGGTTGAAGGCCTGGAAGACCATGCCCACCTCGGTGCGGATGAAGCGGCGGTCGGCCTCGCCGTGGCCCAGGGTGCGGCCCAGCACGGACACCACCCCGGAGTCCACGTCCTCCAGCCCGTTCAGGCAGCGGAGCAGGGTGGACTTGCCCGAGCCCGAGGGCCCGATGACCACCACCACCTCGCCCCGGCGCACGGAGAGGGAGACTCCGTCCAGGGCGCGCACCCCGCCGGGGAAGGTCTTCACCAGGTCGCTGGCCAGGACCACTTCCTCGCCCAGGACCTTGGGGTTGTCGACGCCGCTGTTCATCTTCACCTCAGGCCTCCACGGCCAGGCGTTTTTCCAGGGCCGCCGCGGCCAGGGACAGGGGCAGGGTGATGCACAGGTAGATGGCCGCCACGGTGAACCAGACCTCGAAGACCATGAAGGTGTCCGAGGAGATGATGTTGCCGCTCTGGGTCAGCTCGAAGATGGCGATGGTGCTGGCCAGGGACGAGTCCTTGACCAGGGACACGGCCACGCCCGTCAGCGGCGGCAGCACCCGGCGCACGGCCTGGGGCAGGATCACCTTGCGGTAGGTGTCCAAGGACGACAGGCCCAGGCTGTAGGCCGCCTCCCGCTGGCCTTCGTCCAGGGATTCGATGCCCGCGCGGAATATCTCCGCCGCGTAGGCCCCCTCGAACAGGGACAGCGCCAGCACCGCCGAGGCGAAGGCGTCCATGTCCAGCACCGGGGCCAGCACGTAGTAGATGAAGAATATCTGGGTCAGAAGCGGGGTGTTGCGGATGGTCCCCACGTAGGTCCGGGCCACGAGGTGCGCGGTGAGGGAGCTCGTCTGGCGCAGCATGGCCGCCACCAGGCCGAAAACCGTGGCCAGGACCAGGGACAGCCCCGCGATCTCGAAGGTCACGGCCAGGCCCTGGAGCAGCGGCCCCGCCGTGAATCCGTCTCCGCCCGGGGAGAACAGATAGCGGGGTATGCGGTACCACTTCCAGTGGTAGCCCAGGCCCTGGGTGCTGGAGGCCATGAGCCAGGCCAGCGCGCCGAGGAAGAGGGCGTAGAGCAGGAAGTCGAGGTACTGCGCGCGTACGGCGCGTACGGCCGGGGCGGTCATGGCCGGGGCTCCGTGGTTCTGGCGGACGGGGCGGGAACGGGAAAACCGGGGCGCGCCTGGGGGCGGGGGAACGGGGGGGCGGCCTGTCGCGGAGGGCGCGGAATCCGCGCGGGCCGCCGCACAAGGCCGCCTCCGGGGCCGAAGAAGACCACGGAGCGCGGGCGCGGCCCGGCCGGGGCGCGGTATGGAGTCACAAAGGCGTGCATCGGATTCACCTGCCGGATGCATACCCTAGCAAAAAAACGGGAACCAAGGGAAGGTTGCTTTACAAGCCGCCGGGACGCCCGGCGGGCGGGGCCTAACGCCCGGAAGATGCGTCGTCGCCGGGCTTCGGCAGGGAGGTTTCCGCCAGCTTCATGTACTTCTGGAAGGCGTAGATGAAGGCGTGCACCGCCAGCACGAACCCGGCGCGGCCGTCGCGGAAGCCCTGCTTGAGCACGTATTGCTTGAGGAACTTGCCCGCGCCGTGGGCCAGGGCCGTGCCCACCCCGGCGGTCCTGCCGCGCGCGGCCAGCTCGCGGGCCGCCGTGCCGGTGTAGGCGTTGATCTTGTCCAGATGCTCGGCCAGGTCCGCGTAGGGGTAATGGACGATGTCGCCGACTAGCCGCTGGGTCGGCCCCGTGGGATGAAACTCCTCGTGGGGCAGGATGCCGCGAATCTCCACCCCGTCCAGGCGGAACACGCGCAGCAGCAAATCCGGATACCAGCCGCTGTGGCGGATGAAGCGGCCCAGGTACCAGGAGCGGCGCGGGCAGTAGAAGCCCGCCGCGTCGCCCGGGGCCTCGAGGGCCGCGCGCATGGACTCGCCCAGCTCCGGGGACAGGAACTCGTCCTGGTCCAAAGTCACGATCCAGGGCGTACTCACATGCTCGAAAGCGAAGCGGAACTGGGGAATGGTGCCCTCCCAGTCCCGGTGCAGCACGCGCGCGCCCGCCGCCTCGGCAATGGCCAAAGTCCCATCCGTACTCCCCGAATCCACCACCAACAACTCGTCGCAAAACCCCAGGCTCTCCAAGGTCTTGCCCAGCCACTTCTGGCCATTGAAGGTCAGGATCACACCGGTGATGGATTCGGCCATATACGTCCCGTGGGGAAGATTTTTGCCTCCGGCGGCTCAAGGGGGTAACCCCCTTGAGAATCCCTTTATGGGCTGCCCGCAGGCGGCGTGGCCGCCGGCGGGCAGCCCCGAATAAGGGTTCTTAGGGGAATTATTCCCCTAAGCCGCCGGAGGCAAACAAAGCTTCAGCGCCGTTCTAGTCGTCGTCCATGGTCCGGCGCTTGGGCCCGTCGTGGGCGTCGGCGCGTTCGGCCAGGTTGTGGTCCACGATCTCGATGGCGTCGCGCACCACGCGGGCCAGTTCCTGCTCGGCGTCCACCAGGCGGAAGCGCTTGCGGTACAGGGCCGCCCAGGTCAGGTAGCCTTCGCGGATGCGCTTGTGGAAGGGCAGGGCCTCGGCCTCGAAGCGGCCTTCGGACTCGGCCTTGCCCTCGCGCACGTTGCGCGTGAGCGCGCGCTTGAGCCCCACCTCCGGCGAGAGGTCGAAGAGCAGGGTCAGGTCCGGCCACAGCCCGGCCACGGCCACGTCGTTCAGGGTGTGCAGCAGCTTGGGGTCCAGGCCCCGGCCGTAGCCCTGGTAGACCACGGTGGAGTCGGCGTAGCGGTCCGAGAGCACGATCTTGCCCGCCTCCAGGGCCGGGCGGATGATGGTGGCCACGTGCTGGGCGCGGTCCGCCAGGTACAGGAACAGCTCGCTCTCGCGCACCAGGTCGCGGCTCTCCAGGTTCAGGAGGATCTTGCGCAGCTGTCGGCCCAGGCGGCTGCCGCCGGGCTCCAGGGTGCGAACGACCTCGTAGCCCTGGCCCTCCAGGTGCTCCTGCACCCGGTTCAGGACCGTGGACTTGCCCGAGCCTTCTATGCCTTCAAAGGTAATAAACACTGCTCGTCCTTTTTGTCGCCGTTGTCGGCATCGGGGTCCGGGGTGCGCAGGGGCTTGAACACGAAGCGGTTCAGGGAGCGCACAAAGGGGCTCCATCCGGCCTCGTCCTCGCCGCCCGCGTCGGCCGTGGCCTCGGCCACGGTCTTCAGCTTGGCGTCCAGGTTGTCCGCGAAATGCAGGGCGAAGGCCTCGGCTGTCTGGGGCACCTTGGGCGAGCCGAACTCCAGCTCGCCGTGGTGCGAGAGTATCATGTGCTTGACGTGGGTGGCCACGGCCGGGTCCAGGCCCTTTTCCAGGGCCCTGGCCAGGAAGGGCTCCAGCACGTCCAGGCCGATCTGGATGTGCCCCAGCAGCCTGCCCTCGTCGCTGATCTCGCGCACCGGGCCCTGGGAGTATTCCCAGGCCTTGCCCAGGTCGTGGAGCACGGCCGAGGCGAGCAGCGCCTGCCGGTCCAGGTCCGGATAGTGGTCGCAAAAGGCCATGCACAGCCCGCACACGGACAGGGTGTGCTCGATGAGCCCCCCCGCGTAGGCGTGGTGGATGCTCACGGCCCCGGGCGCGGCGGCCAGGCGCGGCTTGACGGCCGGGTCGGTGAGCACCGAGCGCACGAGGTTGCGCAGGGGCTTGTGCCTGAGGTGCTTCTTGCAGAGGCGCTCGATGTCCGCGAGCATCTCCTCGGGGTCCCGGGGGCTGGCGGGCACGAAATCGGCCAGGCGCAGGCCCGCCTCGTCGGGGTCCACCACCAGGGCGGCCTCGGCCACCACCTGGGGCTGGTCGCGGTAGGTGCCCACCTGCCCGCGCACGCGCGCGAACATGCCGGCGGCCAGCTGCGGCACGGCCTGGGCCTGGGGGCTGAATATCTTGGCGGGCATCTCCCCGCTCATGTCGGCCAGGGTCAGGGACCAGAAGGGGCCGTTCTTGGCCTGGCCCTGTTGCGCCGAGGCCAGCAGAAAGACCTCGTCCAGCGCCTGGCCGGGAGCGAGGTCCCGGATGAAAGTCGTCTTCGTCATGTACTTGCGGTGGGTTCCAGTGGTTTACGATACGTCAGCATCCGATAGCAGACTCCCCCCCCGTGTGCAACGAGGGGGGTCTTGGACGTTGCGGTGCGCGGCCCCCTGGGCTACCCTGTGCCCGTTCCCGCCCGGGGTGCTGCGACTTCTGGGGAAAAATCGACGCAAGGAATCGTAATTCATGCATATCCTTTTGACCAACGACGACGGAATCCAGGCCGTGGGCCTGCGCGCCCTGTATGCGGCGCTCCTGGCCGCCGGGCACGAGGTGGACGTGGTGGCCCCGGTGTCCGAGCAGTCGGCCGTGGGCCACGCCGTGACCATGGCCATGCCGCTGAAGGTCAAGCGCTTCGAGTCCGGCGGGTTCAGGGGGCTGGGCGTGTCCGGTACTCCCGTGGACTGCGTGAAGCTGGGCCTCACGGAGCTGTTGGACCGGACCCCGGACCTGGTGGTATCGGGCATGAACGCGGGCTGCAACGTGGGCGTGGACATCATCTATTCGGGCACCGTGTCCGCGGCCACCGAGGGCGCGCTCATGGGCCTGCCCGCCCTGGCCGTGTCCCTGGACGATTTCAACCCCGAGGACGTCTCGGCCCAGGCCGCCTGGGCCGCGGATTTCGTGGGGCGCATGGACTGGTCCCTCGCGCCGCCGCAGTGCGTGCTGAACCTGAATTTCCCCCACCTGCCCCTGGCCGAGACCAAGGGGCTCAAGGTCTGCCCCCAGACCACGGCGGCCTACCGGGACTGGTACTGCGCGCGCAAGGACCCGCGCGGCCATGACTATTATTGGCTGGAAGGCGAGATTCCCAAGGAAAAGGTGGCCCCGGGCACGGACCGGGCGCTGCTCTGGGAGGGCTACATAACGCTCACTCCCCTGCGTCTGAATTTCACGGACAATCAGATGCTTTCGGTCCTGGAGGCCCTTGAGCTTCGTTGACAGCCCACCGGGGTCAGTCTATAAAATAATTCGTTTCAGCACGTCGCCTTACGCACCGCGTTTCACGGGCGATTCCGGGCCGCCGGACGGAATCGCAGCGGCTGCGGCGTGCGTCGATGACGGATCATACCGGACGGGCCCGGCCCGCCGTGAACCATAGCTTCGCAGGAGGACCCCATGCCGCTTACAGGACCCAGGGAAATGTTCGAGAAGGCCTACGCCGGCGGCTACGCCGTGGGCGCCTTCAACGTGAACAACATGGAGATCATCCAGGGCATCATGGCCGCGGGCACGGAGGAGCAGGCCCCGCTCATCCTGCAGGTTTCGGCGGGCGCGCGCAAATACGCCAGCCAGACCTACCTCATGAAGCTCATCGAGGCCGCGCTCATCGAGTCCGACCTGCCCGTGGTGGTGCATCTGGACCACGGCGCGGATTTCGACATCTGCAAGGCCTGCATCGACGGCGGGTTCACCTCCGTGATGATCGACGGCTCGCATCTGCCCTTTGGCGAGAACATCGCCCTGACCAAGCGGGTGGTGGATTACGCCCACGACAAGGGCGTCTGGGTGGAGGCCGAGCTGGGCCGCCTGGCGGGCATCGAGGAGCACGTGGTCAGCGAGGAGAACGTGTACACGGACCCGGACGAGGCCGTGGAATTCGTCCAGCGTTCGGGCTGCGACTCCCTGGCCATCGCCATCGGCACCAGCCACGGGGCCTACAAGTTCAAGGGCGAGCCGCGCCTGGACTTCGAGCGCCTGGAGAAGATCACGGGCATGATGCCCGATTATCCCCTGGTGCTGCACGGCTCCTCCAGCGTGCCCCAGGAGTTCGTGGAGATGGCCAACCAGTATGGCGGCGACATCCCCGGGGCCAAGGGCGTGCCCGAGGACCTGCTGCGCAAGGCGGCCACCTATGGAGTCTGCAAAATCAACATCGACACGGACATCCGGCTGGCCATGACCGCCGTGATCCGCAAGACGTTCGTGGAAAGTCCCGCCGAGTTCGACCCTCGCAAGTACCTGGGGCCCGCGCGCACGGCGGTCAAGGACATGGTGCAGCACAAGATCAAGAACGTGCTTGGCTGCTCCAACAAAATCTAAATCAAATCGTAAAGGGGAAGAGTGAAGATGGCTGTTCGCATCGGCATCAACGGCTTCGGGCGCATCGGCAGATACCTGACGCGCCTGCTGGCCAAGGAGGAAGGGCTCGATCTCGCCGTGGTCAACGCGCGCGCGGACAACGAAACCCTGGCCCACCTCCTGAAATACGACTCCGTGCACCGCACCTATCCCGGCGACGTGGCTCCCACCGAGGCCGGTTTCAGCATCGACGGCCATGAGGTGGCGGTGTCCCGCAACCCCATCGGCGAGTGGACCTGGGGCGACGCCGGGGTGGACATCGTGGTGGAGACCACGGGCAAGGTCAAGGACCGCGACGGCCTGGCCGTGCATCTGAAATGCGGCGCCAAGAAGGCCATCATCGGCGCCCCCGGCAAGGACGTGGACGCCACCATCGTCATGGGCGTGAACCAGGATCTCTACGATCCCAAAAAACACGACGTGATCTCCAGCGCCTCCTGCACCACCAACTGCATGGCCCCGGCCACCAAGGTCATCAACGACACCTTCGGCATACGCCACGGCCTGATGACCACCATCCATTCCTACACCATGAGCCAGCGCATCCTGGACGGGTCCCACAAGGACCTGCGCCGGGCGCGCGCCGCGGCCATGAGCATCGTGCCCACCACCACGGGCGCGGCCGTGGCCGTGACCCAGGTCATCCCCGAGCTCAAGGGCCGCCTGGACGGCACGTCCATGCGCGTGCCCACGCCCAACGTGTCCCTGGTGGACCTGGTCTGCGAGCTGGAGCGGCCCACCACGGCCGAGGCCGTGAACAAGGTCCTCAAGGAGGCATCCCTGGGCCACCTCAAGGGCAACATGGGCTTCTGCGAGGTGCCCCTGGTGTCCGTGGACTTCACGGGCAGCGACAACGGCGGCGTGGTGGACGCGCTCCTCACCCGCGTCATGGACGACACCCAGCTCAAGGTGGTCATCTGGTACGACAACGAGTCCGGATTCACCCACCAGTTGCTGCGCCTCATCAAGATGGTGGCCAAGGACCTCTAGCAGACCGCTGAAAAACAGCGATCTGCTGCGTTGCTGCGAAAAATTCAAAACCTCGCGTATTGGGATACGCTTCGGTCTTGAATTCTTCTTGCGCCTTGCATCTCACTATTTTTGAGCGGCCTGCGAGAAACGGCCTTTCAAAAATCAGCTAGGCGTAATCGCTTCCCAAGGCATGCCCAAGCCCCGCTTCCGGTTTCGGAGGCGGGGCTTTTCTTGTCTGGAGTTCTTTGACGGCCCCCGGGGCTCCGGGCTATAGCCGGGGCCATGAGCGACGCACCCCTGGTTTCCGCCTGCACCCGCAACTGCGGGGACTGTTGTTCCCTGGTGGTGGAGCGCGGCGAGGACGGCCTCTCTTTTCGCGGCAATCCCGAGCACCCCTTCACCCGGGGCTTCATCTGCGCCAAGACCCGCGCCTATCCCGAACTGCTCAGGCATCCGGCGCGCATCACCACGCCCCTGGTGCGCGAGGGCTCGGGCTACTGGCCCGTGACCTGGGACGAGGCGCTTTCCCTCATCGCCAGGCGCCTGGACCGCCTGCGCGCCACGCCCGAGCGCATCCTGCACGTGCGCGGCCACGGCCGCCGGGGCGTGTTCTGCCAGGCCCCCAACTGGTTTTTCGCGCGCCTGGGCGCGGCCACGCTCTCGGGCTCGCCCTGCGACGAGTCGGGCATCGCGGCCAGCATCCTGGATTTCGGGGCCCTGGACCACAACCATCCCGAGGACGTTCTCAATGCCGAGCGCATCGTGAACTGGGGCCGGGACATCCCGCGCACCTCCGTGCACCTGGCCGCCCTGGTCCGCCGGGCGCGCAAGCAGGGAACCCGCGTGCTGACCATCTCCCCGGGCGGGGACGGCAGCGGGCGCTATTCCGACCGCCACGTGCGCCTGCGCCCGGGCACGGACCGCTTCCTGGCCGCGGCCCTGGCCGAGGCCCTGGCGCGTGGCGCGGCCCCGGAGATCAGGGACGCGGCGTCCAATTTCCCGGCCCTGGCCGAACTCCTTGAAGACCGGGACACGGACGCGCTGCTGGCGGCCTGCGACGTGTCCCGCGCGGACTTCGAGGAAATCCTGTCCTGGTACGCCCAGCCCGGGCCCACGGCCACGATCCTGGCCTGGGGCATGCAGCGCTACGTGCACGGCGCGGCCAACGTGCGCTGGGTCAACGCCGTGGCCATGCTCTCGGGCAACGTGGGCCGCGCGGGCGGGGGCAGCTATTACAACATTTCCTCGGGCCGCAACCTGGCGGACTGGACCGCCGGGGCCGACGAAGGCCGGACGCGCCGCACCTTCCCCATCCACGACCTGGGCCGGTCCCTGCTCGAGGCCGACCCGCCCGTGGGCCTGGTCTGGATCGAGGGCGGCAACCCCGTGACCCAGCTCCCGGCCGGGGACGTGCTGGCCGAGGCCCTGGCCCGCTGCCCCCTGGTGGTGGCGGTGGAGGCCTTTTTCACGGATACGGCCCTGCGCGCGGACCTGATCCTGCCCTGCGCCCTCATGGGCGAGCGCGAGGAGGCCCTGGGCTCGTGCCTGCACGACTGGGTGAACTGGGCCGCCAAGGTCGCGGACCCGCCCGGCGAGGCGCGCGACGACTGGGAGTTGTTCACGGACCTGGGGCGCAGGCTGGCCGACCCCCTGGTCCTGCCGGACCGCGAGGAGGTCCTGGCCCGGGCCCTGGATTCCCCCAGCCTGCGGACCACGCCCGAAGAGTTGCGCGCGCGCGGCTTCGTGCGCGGCCAATGGCCCGCCGTGGCCTTCGAGGGCCTCAATTTCGCCCATGCGGACGGCAGGTACCGCTTCATTGAGGAGCTGCCCGCCGAGCCCGCGCCGGACCCGGCCTATCCCCTGAACCTGCTGACCCTGGTCAGCGACCGCTCCACCCAGTCCCAGCCCGTGCCCGGGGACCTGGACAGCGCCCGGGACGGGGAGCCTTCCGGCCCGCCCGAGGCCTTCGTCTCCCCGGACTGCCCGGGGCTTGCGGGCCTGGACCGGGACGCGCCCGTGTACGTGGCCTCGCCGCGCGGCCGCGTGGAGGTCCGGCTCGTGCTGGACGGGACCCTGCACCCCGGGGCCGTGCTGGCGCGCCGGGGCGGCTGGATGTCCCGGGGCCAAAGCCTGACCCCCCTGGTGCAACCCAGGGAGACGGACCTGGCCGGGGGCACGGCCTACTACAGCCAGGGCGTGCGCCTGGAGAATTAGCAGCCAGCCCGGAACGTTCGGTTCTGTTGACACCCCCGGGCCCTGCCCATACATTTCTCCTGCCGCGGGCCCCGGCCCGCGTGCTTACAGCCACACCAAACAAGCCGCAGGGCGTCCGCGCCCCAGGGAGAAGCATTATGTCCGCCAACGAACGCCACGACGACGACGTGTCCCGCGTGCTCCGCGACGACGGGGTGGAAAAGACCGTGCTCGGCACCTTCGAGAACCTGCCCGTGACCAACCTCGAGGCCATCAAGAAGGAGATGGGCGAGGGTTCCTGGGCCGTGCGCCTGGCCTACAACGAGGTCTTCGGCGGCGTGCTCATCCGCCAGCTGCCCGGCGAGGGCAACCGCCTGCACTACCATCCCAACGCCCACGAATGCTGGGTGATCATGGAAGGCGAGTGGGAGTGGTACATCGAGGGCGAGGGCGCCAAGCGCGTGGGCCCGGGCGACATCGTGGTGGTGCCCCAGGGCGTGAAGCACAAGATCCAGTGCGTGGGCGACGTTCCGGCCATCCGCTACGCCATAACCCGTCCCGACGTGGACCACGTGTACGCGGAGTAGGCCATGGCGTTCACCAACGTGCGATTCGACTTCAGCGGCAGGCGGGTCCTGGTGGCCGGCGGCAGCCGGGGCATCGGCAAGGCCGTGGCCCTGGAGTTCCTGGCGGCCGGGGCCGAGGTCTTCTATCTTTCGCGCAACCCGGGCCAGGGCCTGGACGCGGCCACGCACCTGGCCGCCGACCTGGCCGACGAGGCCCAGGTGCTGGCGGCCTTTGCGGCCCTGGACGAGGGCGGCCCCCTGGACGTCTTGGTCAACGCCGCGGCCATCAACTACTGCAAGCCCAGCCGGGAGATAGCCAAGGCCGAGTGGGACGAGGTCCTGGACGTGAACCTGGCCGCGGCCTTCGTGCTCTGCCGCGAGGCCCTGAAGCGCATGACACCGCGCGGCTACGGCAAGATCGTGAACATCGCCTCCATCGCCGGGCGGCACCGCAGCGTGGTCAGCGGCGCGCACTACGTGGCCAGCAAGGCCGGGCTCATCGGCTTGACACGCCAACTGGCCTACGAGGCCGCGCGCTCGGGGGTCAACGTCAACGCCCACTGCCCCAGCCAGACCATGACGGACATGCTGCGCGAGTCCATGACTCCCGAGGCCATCGCCGAGCTGGAGGCCAAGATCCCCATGGGCCGCGTGGCCACGGTTGAGGAGCAGGCCGGGGCGGTTCTTTTCCTGTGCAGCGACGCGGCGGGCTACATCACCGGAGCCTGCCTGGATGTGAACGGAGGCATGCTGTGAGCGACACCACCACCATCGCATTGCTGTTGGGCCGCAAGGGCTCCTCGGGCTTTCCCGGCAAGAACACCATGGACATCCTGGGCCGCCCGGCCTGGACCTACCCGGTCATGGCCGCCCAGGCCTCGCGCTGGGTGGACCGCATCTTCGTGTCCACGGACCACGAGGCCATCATCGAGGGCGCGCGCGGCATGGGCCTGGACATCATCGAGCGCCCCGCGCGCCTGGCCTCGGACGAGGCCCTGTTCGAGGACGCCCTGGAGCACGCCTATTTCGAGGCCAAGGACCGCCTGGGCAAGGCCCCGGACTACGTGGTGGTCCTGATGTGCAACGCCGTGACCGTGAACGCGGCCCTCATCGACGAGGCCGTGGACAAGCTTGAGGCCGACCCCGGGGCCGACTCCGCCGTGACCGTCTCGGTCTTCGACATGTACAGCCCGCTTCGCGCGCGCAGGCTGGACACGGACGGCTACCTGAAGCCCTTCGTGCCCTTCGAGGCCTTCGGCGACCCGGCCACCCTGTCCTGCGACCGCCGCAGCCAGGGCACCACCTACTACGCGGACATGAGCCACACCGTGTGCCGCGCCGCGTGCATCGAGCGCATGAGCGAGGGCCTGCTGCCCCAGCGCTGGATGGGGCGGAACATCCTGCCCGTGGTCAACGGCGACGGCTGCGACATCGACGAGAGCTGGCAGCTGGCCATGTCCCTGGGCTGGCTGGACCGCCACGGATTCAGCACGGACAAGACCCCCTACGACGACTGATCCCAACCGGGATTTTGCTGTTCGCGCCCCGCGCCGGCCCGCCCGGCGCGGGGCGTTTTCGCTGGCCCGGAGCGCACTCGGGGCGCGCCGGGCCCGGGCATAGTGTTTGTTGCCCGGAGCTTTTTCTGGTACCCTGGCGGGACGTCACAATTTTACAGGCAACCCATTACAATCCAAGTATATTCATGCCCGACTTCGTTCATCTGCACTGCCATACGGAATACAGCCTCCTGGACGGGGCCATCCGTCTGGACGACCTCTGCGCCAAGGCCCGCGAGTTCGGCATGCCCGCCGCGGCCATCACGGACCACGGCAGCATGTACGGGGCCGCCAAGTTCTTCCTCGCGGCCAAGAAGCACGGCATCAAGCCCGTCATCGGCTCGGAGATCTACGTCTCCAAGGGCGACCACAAGATCCACGAGGGCGACGACGCGCGCAAGCGCTTCCACCTGGTGCTCCTGGCCCGGAACCTCACGGGCTACCGCAACCTTTCCAAGATCGTCACCGAGGGCTACCTCAACGGGTTCTACTACAAGCCGCGCGTGTCCCGCGAGATCCTGGCCAAGTACAGCGAGGGCATCGTGGCCCTGTCCGGCTGTTTGCAGGGCGAGGTGGTGCGCGGGCTCATGGACCGGGGCATGGACGAGGGCCTGCGCCTGGCGCGGGAATACGAGGCCATTTTCCCGGGGCGCTTCTACCTGGAGATTCAGGCCAACGGCATCGCCGACCAGGTGCGCGCCAACGACCTGCTCAAGGAGTTGGCCGAGGCCTCGGGCCTGCCCCTGGTGGGCACCAACGACTGCCACTACCTGACCCGCGAGGACGCCGAGGCCCACGACATCCTCTTGTGCGTGCAGACCAACGCCTGCGTGGACGACGAGAAGCGCATGCGCCTGGACACCACCCAGCTCTACTACCGCTCCCCCGAGGAGATGGCCCGCGAGTTCTCCGACTGCCCCCAGGCAGTGGAGAACACGGTGCGCATCGCCGAGTCCTGCAACGTGGACATCCCCATGGGCCGGTATTTCTTCCCGGTCTACGAGGTGGAGGAGGGCAAGAGCCTGGCCGACGAGATGTGCGACATGGCCCGCGAGGGCCTCAAACAGCGCCTGGCCAACATGCCCTACGAGGTGGACGAGAAGGTCTATTGGGACCGCCTGGAGACGGAACTGGACGTCATCGTGAAGATGGACTTCCCGGGCTATTTCCTCATCGTCCAGGACTTCATCAACTGGGCCAAGGACCACCATATCCCCGTGGGCCCCGGGCGCGGGTCCGCCGCCGGGTCCCTGGTGGCCTACAGCCTGCGCATCACCAACCTCGATCCCCTGCCGTACAACTTGCTCTTCGAGCGCTTCCTGAACCCCGAGCGCGTGTCCATGCCCGATATCGACGTGGACTTCTGCGAGCGCAGGCGCACCGAGGTCATCCGCTACGTGGCCGAGAAGTACGGCGAGGATTCCGTGGCCCAGATCACCACCTTCGGCACCATGAAGGCCAAGGCCGTGGTGCGCGACGTGGGCCGGGCCCTGGGCATGACCTTCGCCGAGACGGACAAGATCGCCAAGCTGATCCCCGAAGACCTCAAGATGACCATCGGCAAGGCCCTGGAGATGGAGCCCGAGCTCCGGCAGATGATGGACGACGACTCGCGCGTGGCCAAGCTCATGGACGTGTCCAAGCGCCTGGAGGGCATGCACCGCCACGCCTCCACCCACGCCGCCGGGGTGGTCATCTCCGACGGGGCCATGGAGAACTACCTGCCGCTCTACCGGGGGAAGAAGGGCGAGGTGGTGACCCAGTTCGACATGAAGCTGGTGGAGAAGGTCGGGCTGGTGAAGTTCGACTTCCTGGGCCTTCGCACCATGACCGTGATCATGGACACCCTGGACATCATCGCCGAGCGCGGGAAACAGCCCCCGGACCTGGACACCCTGCCGTTCACGGACCAGGCCACCTACGACCTCTATTCGCGCGGCGACACCGACGGCATTTTCCAGGTGGAGTCCGACGGCATGCGCAAGTATCTGCGCATGCTCCGCCCCTCCTGCTTCGAGGACATCATCGCCATGCTGGCCCTGTACCGCCCCGGCCCCCTGGGTTCGGGCATGGTGGACGAGTTCATCAAGCGCAAGCACGGCGAGGTGGAGGTGGTCTATCCCCTGCCGTCCCTGGAGCCCGTGCTCAACGACACCTACGGGGTCATCGTCTACCAGGAACAGGTCATGAAGATCGCCCAGGTGGTGGCCCGCTACACTCTGGGCGGCGCGGACCTGCTCAGACGCGCCATGGGCAAGAAGAACGCCGAGGCCATGGCCGAGCAGCGCGACATCTTCTGCAAGGGCGCGGCCGAGAACGGGGTCTCCAAGGAAAAGGCCACCGAGATCTTCGACTTGATGGAGCAGTTCGCGGCCTACGGCTTCAACAAGTCCCACTCCGCTGCCTACGCGCTGATCTCCTACCATACGGCCTACCTGAAGGTGCACTTCCCCACGGAATTCATGGCCGCCATGATCACCTCGGAAGTCTCCAACACCGACAAGCTCTTGAAGTACGTCAACGCCTGCCGGGACCTGGACATCGAGGTCCTCAGCCCCGACGTGAACGTGTCCATGCGCCACTTCACCGTGCCCGAGGACGGCAAGATCGTGTTCGGCCTGGCCGGGGTCAAGAACGTGGGCGACGAGGCCATCCGCGAGATCGTGGACGCCCGCGCCGAGGGCGGCCCCTACACCAGCATGCTGGACCTCTGCGAGCGCGTGAACCTCCGAAAGGTCACCAAGCGCGTGCTGGAGAACCTCATCAAGGCCGGGGCCATGGACTGCTTCGGCGTGTCCCGCGCCGGGCTCACGGACGGGCTTGAACGCGTGGTGGCCATGGCCCAGAAGCGGGCCAAGGAGCGCGACAGCGGCCAGATGTCCTTGATGGGCATGGTGGGCATGGAGATGCCCTCCCTGCCGGGCCTGGGCATCAGCGTGGACGGCCCGGAGGTGGAGGAATGGCCCGACGACGAGCTGCTGCGCCTGGAAAAGGAGGCCCTGGGCTTCTTCCTGTCCAGCCATCCGCTCCTCACCTACCGCCACGAGGTCCGGCGCATGAACCTGGTCAGCCTGGTGGAGGCCGCGGACTATGCCAACGAATCAGAGGTGCGCACCGCGGCCATCGTCACCGGGGTCAAGGAGATCATCACCAAGAAGGGCGACAAGATGGCCTTTCTGGAGATCGAGGATTTGATGGGCAACGGCGAGCTGACCGTGTTCCCGCGCGCCTGGCCCGAGGTCAAGGAATTGCTTGCCCGCGACGAGCCGCTGTTGGTGGTGGGCAAGGTCAGCGACCGGGACCGCGACATGGACCAGCCGCGCGAGGAGGGCGTGCCCAAGCGCGCCAAGCTCATCGCCGAGGAGGTGCGGATCCTCTCCGACGCCCTGGCTCAGAACACCCTGCCCGTGGTCTTCAACCTCCCTGCCGGGGCTGTGGACGGCAAGGGGCTGGACGCCCTGAAGGACGTCCTGGCCCGGCACCACGGGGACACCGAGGTCCACGTCTGGCTGAAGACCGACGGCTTCGCCTGCAAGCTGGCCCTGGGGCCGTCCTACAAGGTCACGCCGTCGCGCGAGTTCTGGAAGGACATGGAAACCTTGCAGTGACGGGTGCGCGGCAGTTCAACCACATAGAAACAAGGATCAGTGCGATATGGCCAAGGGAAAATGGACCCTGGAGGTGCAGGAAGAGTTTTCCGCCTCCCACCAGCTCAGGAACTACGGCGGCAAGTGCGAACGCATGCACGGCCACAACTTCGGCGTGCGCGTGGCCGTGGAGGGCGAGGAGCTGACCCCGGACACGGAGCTGCTCATCGATTTCAAGGTGCTCAAGGAGAACCTGCGCGCGGTCCTGGCGGACCTGGACCACAGGCACCTCAACGAGGTCGCGCCCTTCGACGTCTCCAACCCCTCGTCCGAAAACCTGGCGCTGTTCATCTACAGGCAGATGGCCGCGCGCCTGGCGGACAGCGGGGTGCTGGTCAAGTCCGTGGGCGTGAGCGAGAAGCCCACCCAGACCGCCACCTATTCCGAGGAAGGCTGATGCGCCTGTTCGTGCAGCGCGTGTCCCGGGCGCGCGTGGACGTGGCCGGGGAGACCGTGGGCGCGGTGGAGCGGGGGCTCCTGGTGCTGGCCGGGTTCGCCGCCGAGGGCGAGGCCGGGCCCGGCGGGGCGCTGTGGAACAAGATGCTCGCCAAGGTCGTGGACCTGCGCATCTTTCCCGACGCCGAGGACAAGATGAATCTGTCCCTCAGGGACTGCGACGGGGGGCTTCTCGTGGTGCCGCAGTTCACCCTCTACGCCGACTGCCGCAAGGGGCGGCGGCCGTCCTTCAACCAGGCCGAGGGCGGCGATGCTGCCCGGGCCCTGTTCGACAGGCTGGTGGCGGATTTCCGGGAACTGTTGCCCGGGCGCGTGGAGCAGGGGGCCTTCGGCGAGCGCATGGACGTGTCCCTGGTCAACTGGGGGCCCGTGACGATCCTTCTGGACAGCGTGGATTTCTGAATCGAGGCGGCCAAGGGGGGGCGGTGCAGAGACGGCGCGAGAGCGAGCCCATCAGGGTGCTGGTGGTGGACGACGAGGAGTCCATCCGCGAGTCCCTGCGCGAGATGCTCATGGACTTCGCCTACGACGTGGCCTGCGCCTCGGACGGGCGCGAGGCCATCGCCGCCTACGAGGCCTACGGCCCGGACATCGTGCTCCTGGACATGAACATGCCCAGGATGGGCGGCCTGGGGGTCATCCGCCACCTGCGCGAGGTGGTGGGCGACGCCGACGTGCTCATCACCATGCTGACCTCGGACCGCTCCCCGGAGAACAAGCTCTCGGCCTTCGGGGCCGGGGCCAACGACTTCCTGTACAAGCCCTTCGACCGCGCCGAGCTCCTGGCCCGGGTGGGCGTGGGCGCGCGCCAGGTGCGCCTGAACAATCGCCTGCGCCGGGCCCTGGACAGCATGGACCGCGAGCTGGCCCTGGTGGCCGAGCTGCAGGCCAAGCTCCTGCCCGAGGCCGAATCCAGGCCCGTGTCCTGGCCGCACATGCCCGGCGTGCGCGTGCAGAGCGTGTACCGGCCCTCGGGCCGGGCCAGCGGCGACTACTTCGATTATTTCCCGGTGCGCGAGGGCGTGCTGCGCGCGGTGGTGGCCGACGTCTCGGGCCACGGCGCGCGCGCGGCCTTTCTCATGAGCATCGTGCGCACCCTGTTCCGGGTCACGCGCTCCCATTTCATGGGCCTGGAGGAGACCTTCCGCCTGATCAACGGGCACCTTTGCGACATCATCCGCGCGGAAGAGGATTTCGTCACGGCCCTGGCCGTAGACCTGGATTTCCGGCGCGGGCACATGAACTACATCAACGCGGGGCACTGCCCGGGCCTGCTCAAACGGGGCTGCGAGGTGGCGGAACTCGGGCCCACGGGCACGGTGCTGGGGTTCTTCGAGACCGTCTACGCCCAGCGCACCCTGGACCTGTCCGAGGACGGCGGGCTGTTCATGTACACCGACGGGTTCTACGACTGGAAATCCGCCCGGGGCGGGCTGTTTGGCTTCGACAGGTTCAGGGAGCTGGCCGACGCGGCGCTGTGCGGGGACGGGGACGTTCCCGGGCGGCTCATGGACGATTTGCGCCGGGAGGAAGGCGGCGAACCCGCGTTCCGGGACGACGTCACGGCGTTGTGGATAGCTTTTGGCGGTTCCTTGGAGTATTCTTGCAGGAGCGTCGCCGCTTGCGGCAAGGTGCGCGCCCTGGCGGGCCGGGCCATGGCCGGGATTCGCGCGCGCATCGCGGATCCTGAAGTGCTCTACGATCTGGAGTTGGCCGTGACCGAGGCCCTGTCCAACGTGGCGCGCCACGCCTACCCCGAGGGCGGGGAGGGCGAAATGGAGGCGCGCGTGCGCATGGAGCCCGGGCGCTCGGTGCGCGTGGAGGTCCGGGACCGGGGCCGGGGGTTCGATCTGCCCCGGGGCGAACTGCGCGCACCGGACCCCGCCGAGGAGTGCGGGCGCGGCGTGTTCATCCTTTCCAGGGTGGCGGACCGCTTCAGCGTGGAGCGCGAGGACGGGGCCACGGTGGTGCGGTTCGAGAAGGACATAGGGAAAGAGGCATGGAAAATCTGAGCATAGAGCAAAAGGGCGGGGCCATTCTCATCGGGTATTCCGGGGAGCTGACCCTGGACACCACGCCCGGGGTGCGCTCCGAGGTGCAGGCCGCCCAGGAGGGCGCGGATTTCGCGTGCATGATCGTGGACCTCTCGGAGGTCGGGTTCATGGACAGCTCGGGCATCGGGTACCTGGTCTCACTGGCCTCCCGCGTGGAGGACGGCGGCAGGTCCTTCCATCTCTACCGGCCCAGCGCCCAGGTGCTCAGGACCCTTGATCTCGTGCAGCTGAAAAAGTATTTCAAGGTGCTCAACTCCGAAGCGGAGCTGGCTCCGCTGATGCTGTAAGCTTCTTGGTGCCGCGGGGAATGCCGTATTTTCTTAGACATCATTTCGACCCGGATTTCGATTATCAGAATCTGAAGCCCCGGGAACGTGCCGACGGGCGCGTGGACCATTACAACATGGGCTACGTGCAGAACGTGGCCCGGGGGCAGGTCCTGGCCGAATGGGTGGCGTCAGAGGACGAGGCCGGGGAATGCTCCGTTCCCGTAACCTTCGAGCACAAGACGTTCCCCGCGGGCATGAACACCGAGGTCGACCCGGAGAATCCCGACAGGCTCCTGGCCGCCGCGCCGGGCTACGTGTTCTACGACCAGGGCCTGATCTGTGTGAAGAAGACCCTCAACGTGCGCCGCGACGTGGATTTCCATACCGGCAACATTCAGTTCCTGGGCAACGTGGTGGTCCACGGCGGGGTGCGCTCGGGGTTCGAGGTCCGGGCCCTGAACGTGCTGGCCAAGGATACCGTGGACGCGGCCCGGGTGCGCGCGGACAAGTCCGTGCTGGCCGAGGCGGGCATCAAGGGCGGGGGCAAGGGCGTGGTCCACGCCGGGGAGAACCTGCGCACGCCCTTCGCGGAGAACGCCATGCTCCTGGCCGGGAGCAGGATGCTCATCGACGTGGCCTGCATGCACTGCGACCTGTTCGCCGGGGAGCAGCTGGCCGTGAAGGGCCGCCTGGCCGGGGGCGTGGCCGTCAGCTCCAGACTGATCTACGTGGGCGAGAAGCTGGGCGGCGGCCTGGGCGCGGAAACGGTCCTCGTGCTGGGCTACGACGCCATGCTCATGAACCGTTCCAGGCTGGTTGAGTCTCGCATCAAGGTCTGCTTCGACCGGTTGCAGGAAATCCGCAGCCAGTTGGCCGCCCATCCCGAGCTGGCCCACGAGTTGGAGCCCAAAATCAAGGACGACCGGGAACAGCTGGTCAAGCTCCGCGAGGTGCGCGCCGACATCTGGAAGCGCATCCACGCCGTGGAGGACCTGGAGTCCTGCCGCGTGGTGGTCCCCGGCAAGGTTCTGCCCGGCGTGGAGGTCAGCATCGGCGGCGCCAGCCTGGTGGTGGACGACTATCTGGAAGACGTCCGTTTCGTGTACAGGGATCAGGAAATCAAGATTCAATCTCCGGCAATGAAGAGATAGAAGGATAGCATGGATATCGGAACGCTCGTGGGCCTGTTGGCCGGCCTGGGGCTCATAGTCGGCTCCATCATGTTCGGGGGCGGGGCCCTGGGGGGCTTCGTGGACGTGCCCTCGGTGCTGGTGGTCGTGGGCGGCACCGGCGCCATCGTCTTCATCATGTTCCCCATGGGCGTGGTCTTCGGCACGGTGAAGGTGGCCATGAAGGCCTTCATGTCCAAGCCGCCGGACTTCCATGCCCTCATCGACCAGATGATGAGGCTGGCCGAGAAGGCGCGCAAGGAGTCCCTGGTGGCCCTGGAGAAGGTGCAGGTGGACGACCCCTTCATCAAGAAGGGCGTGCAGCTCGTGGCCGACGGCACCGAGGAGGGCCTGGTGCGCGCGGTGCTGGAGACCGAGGTCTCCTTTATGCAGCGCCGCCACGCCCAGGGCCAGGGCGTGTTCAAGGGCATGGGCACCATGGCCCCGGCCATGGGCATGATCGGCACCCTCATCGGCCTGGTGAAGATGCTCCAGAATCTTTCGAATCCGGAGTCCATCGGCCCGGCCATGGCCGTGGCCCTGCTGACCACGTTCTACGGGGCGGTGCTGGCCAACGTGGTCTTTCTGCCCATGGCCAAGAAGCTGGAGGAGCGCAGCGCCGAGGAATCCCTGTACATGGAGATCGCCACCGAGGGCATCATCGGCATCCTGCACGGCGAGCACCCGGCCATCGTCAAGGAGAAGCTCCTGGCCTTTCTGGCGCCCGTGCTCCGGGGATCGGAGGGCTAGGCCGCCGTGGGCAAGAAAAAGTTCGTTCCGCCGCCGGAAGAGGGGCTGCCCCCGTGGATGGCCACCTTCGCGGACATGGTCACGCTGCTGTTGTGCTTCTTCGTGCTGCTGCTCTCCTTCGCCAAGCAGGACCTGGCCAGCTTCCGGTCCCTCATGGGCTCCATCCAGGACGCCTTCGGCGTGCAGACCGAGCGGCCCGAGGCCTCCTTCGCGGCCTATTCCCCCACCCGGCTGGAGAAGAAGGGCGTGAAGCTGGACCAAAACCAGAAGGTGGTCCTGGACCTGACCATGCAGCTGCGCGCGCTCATGGAGCAGGACTCGGAGCTCAAGAAGTCCACGGGCGTGTCCGCCGAGCGCGAGGGGGTCATGGTGCGCGTGGAGTCGGCCTATCTCTTCGACAAGGGCAAGGCCACCCTCAGGCCCGACGCGCCCAGGGTCCTGTCCAGGATCCTGCAGATCTTGAAGGAATACAATTTCAACTGCGTGATCCGGGGCCACACCTCGGACCAGGATTCCGACGCCGGGAACTTCCCCTCCAACTGGGAGCTGTCCTCGGCCCGGGCCGCGGCTACCCTGCGCTATCTGGTGGAGCAGGGCGGCATCGAGCCCAGCCGCCTGAAGGCCGTGGGCTACGCGGGCACCCGCCCCCTGGTGCCCAACGACAGGGAGGCCGACCGCGAGCGCAACCGGCGGGTGGAGTTCCTGCTGCATCGTCCGGAAACCGAAACGTGGTAGGCGGGCTACCCGCAAACGCACCATTGCCTAGCCCGTGCGGATAATGCAGAATTCGGCCTCGGACAGGACCCGCACCTATACTTCGCAGCGCAAGGGGAAGAAGTTGGCGGACGCTTTCGCATACAGGGCCGAGCCCGTGGAGGAAGACGGCGCGCTCACGGACGTGCGCTTGGATTTCGGCGGCCGCACCTGGCTGCTCCTGGGCGGTTCGGGCTCGGACATGGAGCTGCGCGCGGCCGCGGCCTTCGATCCCGCCTCGGGTGCGCTGCCTGTGTTCCTGGGCTCCGGCCTGGGGAGGGGCGTGGCCCGGGTCCTGGAGCGCTGGGACGGCCCCCTGGCCGTGGTGGACCGCGAGGAGCCCGTGCTCGGGCTCACGGGCTGCCGCGAGGCCCTGGCGGACGATCCCCGCGTTCTCTGGGTGGACGACACGGACCCCGGGGAGGCCCTCAAGCGCCTGACACGCTGGCAGATGGACCACGGCGGCCGCCCCTTGTGCCCCCTGCCCCTGGCCGCCTACCGGCGCATCGCCCGGGACTACTACGGCGTCATCGGCGAGGGTCTGCAGGCCAGCAAGGCCTACGACTTCTGGGCCCGGGCCGACTATCCCAAATTCCGGTCCTGGCCTCCCAGGGTCCTGTACCTGACCAGCGACTATTTCCTGCTGGGCGAGCTGGTGCGGGCCAGCGAACGCCTGGGCGCGCCGCATTTCTTCCTCAACATCGGCTCCAAGGAGACGGGCCGCGCCGAGTTCGTGGAACAGCTCCTGGCCGCTGTTGTGGAGTTCAAGCCCGACTTCATCTTCACCATCAACCACCTGGGCGTGGACCGCGAGGGCGTGCTCGTGGACCTCATGGAGCGGCTCAAGCTGCCCCTGGCCTCGTGGTTCGTGGACAACCCCCACCTGATCCTCTACCTCTACAACCGCCTGGTCAGCCCCTGGACCGCGCTCTTCACCTGGGACGCGGACAACGTGGATTCCCTGCGGACCATGGGCTTCGAGCACGTGCGCTACCTGCCCCTGGCCACGGACGTCAGCCGCTTCAAGCCCATGCCCCCCGGACGCGCGGGCGGGGCCTGGCGCTCGCGGGTTTCCTTCGTGGGCAACTCCATGATCTACAAGGTGGGCCAGCGCATGAAGGCGGGGCGGTTCCCCCGGCCCCTGCTCCTGACCTACCGGGAGGTGGCTGCGGGCTTCGGGGCCTCGGACGACCGCTCGGTGAGCGCCTATCTGCGCCGCGAGCATCCGGACCTGGCCGCGCATTTCGACGCCCTGGGCGACAACGAACGGCGCCTCGCCTTCGAGACCATGATAACCTGGGAGGCCACCCGCCAGTACCGCCACAAATGCGTGGCGGGCACTTTGGGATTCTCGCCCCTCATCGCCGGGGACTGGGGCTGGCGGCGGACCTTTCCCGACGAGGGCGGGGCCTGGCGCTGGCACAAAGAACTTAGCTATTACGACGAGTTGCCCCTGTTCTACCCCCAGGCGAAAGTGAACTTCAACTGCACCAGCCAGCAGATGAAGGGCGCGGTGAACCAGCGGGTCTTCGATGTGCCCGCGTGCGGGGCCTTCGTGCTCACGGACCACCGCGTGCAGATGGAGAACCTCCTGGAGCCGGGCGCGGAGGTGGCCTTTTACAAGGACCCGGCGGACGTGCCGGAGATGATCAAGCGCTACCTGGACGATCCCGAGGCCCGGGAGCGCATCGCCCGCGCCGCGCGCAGGCGCATCCTGGCCGAGCACACCTACGAGCACCGGCTCGAAACACTCTTCAAAGCGATGAAGGAGATGTACGGCTAGCCCCGGCTGCCGTGCGGAAGGCCCATGAGCGCCGAGCGCCCCATCCTTATATTGCAGATGCAGCGCATGGGGGACCTGATCCTCTCCTATCCGCTGATCCTGTGGCTGTCGCGGAACCATCCGGGCCGCCCCATCTGGGTCATGGCCGAGGAACTGTTCTACGGCCAGCTGGTGCAGGTCAGCCCCCAGGGCGTGGTCTATTTCCCCTGGACCGGGAAAAGCCTCCAGCACCTGCGCTCCCATGCCTTCCACCTGGTGCTGAACCTGTCCCACGACCCGCGCGCCGCGCTCCTGGCCGGCGAGGTGGAGAGCGAGGAGGTCTACGGCCCGGTGCAGCAGGAGGGCGGCCCCCGCTACGTGCGCGGGGACTGGCAGCTCTATCGGGCGTCGCTCACGGGCAGCAACCGCCACAACCGTTTCCACTGGGCGGACCTGAACGCCCTGGACGCGGTGCCTCTTGCGGACATCGCCGCCACGCGCTGGGGCGCGCCTCGCATCATCACCCCCGAAGCCAGCCGCAAGGTGGGCCTGTTCCTGGGGGCCAGCCAGCGCGCCAAGCGCCCGTCCGCCGGGTTCTGGTCCGCCCTGGCGCGGGAGCTCATCCGCCGGGACATGCGGCCCATGCTCCTGGGCGGCCCGGCGGAAAAGGAACTGGCGGCCAAGGTCGCCCGGGACGTCCCGGCGCGCATCGTGAACCTGGCGGGCCGCCAGACCCTGGCCGAGTTCGCTTTCCTGGGCCAGACCATGGGCATGATGATCACCCCGGACACCGGGCCCATGCACCTGGCCGCCTGGTCCGGGCTGCTGACCCTGAACCTGTCCATGGGCAACGTGAACTGCTGGGAGACCGGCCCCTACCAGGGCGGTCACGCGGTGCTCCGGCCGCACATGAGCTGCACGGGCTGCTGGGAATGCGCGCGCGACCCCTTGCGCTGCGGGCGGTCGTTCCTGCCCCGCCAGGTGGCCCACGTCGCCGACAGGCTGAACCGCCGCGACCTGGACGGCTTCCGCAAGCGGCCCATCGCGGGCATGGACTTGATGCTCACGGCACGCACCAGGGAGGGCCTGTATGCCCTGAACCCCCTGGCCCCGCCCGCCGCGCCCTCGGCCCGGACCCTGTTGGACGACTGCTGGCAGCGTTTCTGGGGCGCGCGCTTCGGCCTCTGGAACAGGGACATGGCTGCGGCCTCCTTCGCCCGCCTGGGGCAGGACCATCCCAAGCTGCGCCAGGCCATGCGCAAGGGCCTGGTGCGACTCTCCCGGGACCTGAAAAAGGGCCTTCTGCCCGGAGGATGCGGCCTGCCGGACGGTGATTTCTGGCGCGCCGCCCCGGCCCTGCAACCCGTGCGCAGCTATTGCCAGATGTATCTGGAAAACGCCGACGCCTCGACCCGCGCCTGGGGCGAATGCCTGGGCCTGGTGGAGGACCTCCTGGCCCTGATCGAAGGCTGAGCCGCCCGGCAAAAAACTCCCTTCCGTCTCCTTCCTTCGTTTACTTAATTAGCTGTTTTCTTAATGGTTCTTTATTGGCACGGGCTTTGTATCTGCATGGCCCGAGGACCACTATGATGCAGTTTTTGCCCTTCATATACCAATTCGACACCTCCAGCGCGGTTTCGGCCGGGGGAGAGGCGTTGGGCAACGCGGCCAGGAGGGCCGCGGATGCCTCCGACGCCTTCGCCCGGATGCTGGACGGCGTGGTCGAGAAGGAAGGCGTCCGTCCCGAGCTCTTCGACAAGGGCGACGGCGAGGACCGGTCCTTCGGCATGTGGGACCGGGCGCGTTCCGGCATCAAGGGGCTTTCCTCGGAAGCCGCCTCCGGGCGCCTTGCGGCCGTGTCCTCCAGGATGGAGAGCCGGGCCGCGGGGGGCAACGGCGGTACCAAGTCCCGGGCCATGGACGTGCTGCGCTCGGTCAAGGCGGGCAAGGGCACCGGGACCACGAGCCTCAACGCCATCAGCGACCTGAAAATGAGCCGCGAGGACTTCGTGGCCGTGAAGGACGCCCTCAAGAAGGCGGGGCTCACGAACGACGAGATCGAAGCCCTGAACGAGAAGATCGGCAGCGAAGCCGGACTGAGTTGGGGGGCCTTCGTGTCCGCCCTGACCGGCAAGCTCGAATCCCTGTCCTCCAGCGGGGCCGTGTCCCTTTCCGAAACCGAGATCCGCGATCTGCAGTCCCTGTTCCAGAAGATGGGCTTCACGCCCCAGGAAGGCGGGAAGCTCATCGGCCAGCTTGAGAACGGCAAATCCAGCAGCGTCTGGGAGGCTGTGAGCAGGAAGCTCCAGAGCCTGCCCGCCGACGCGGCCATCGACGTGAACGCCTCGGAACTCCAGGCCCTGGCCTCGGCCACCCGGCTTTCGGACGAGGGTTCGGCGCGGTTGGCCGCGCTTTTGGGCGGCCAGGACAAGGTCTCCCTGACCTCCGGGCAGATGGCCGCGGTGATGACCACCCTGAAGACCGAGGTGGCCACGGACCTGGAGCACGCCGTGGCCTCGGGCCGGGAACTGCTGGACGTGGTGGACGAGGCCCTGGGCAAGGCCGTGGACCGCAAGTTCGTCGCCGACCTGGCCAGCGACCGGCCGGACAACGACGTGCGCAACCAGAAGATTTTAGCCCAGGAGAACCGCCGCCAGCGCGCCCAGGAGCGGGCCGAGTCCTCGGGCAAGGCCGCTGACGGCCAGGGGCATGCCGCCCGCGTGCTGGAGGCCGACCCCAACAACGGTTCCGCCCAGACCACGGCCGTGCGCGCTGCCCTGGCCGGCGATGCCGCCAAGGCCAAGGGCGACGCCAAGGCTGCCAAGGCCGACGCCAAGGCCTCGGCCAAGGATTCCGGGACGTCGCCTGAGGACGCCAAGGCCGCCAAGGCCGAGGAGCAGGCCAAGCTGCTGCGCCAGGGCCACGCGGAAGGCGAGTCCGGCAAGGACGGCGGGAGCGCCAAGGACAAGTCCGGGTCCGAATCCGATTCTTCCAAGAGCGAGACCGCCAAGGCCTGGGACGCGCTGCTCGGCAAGGTCCGGGTGGACAATACCAGCCAGGTGCGCGCCGATGCGGCGGCCCAGCAGACCGCCCCGGCCGAGTCCTCGACGGACAGCCTGGACGAGACCGTGGCCCGCCTGGGCAAGAACGTGTCCTCCCGCCTGATGAACCAGGTGGAGTCCGGCATCCTCAGGACCATGGGCCAGGGCCGCAAGCAGCTGACCCTGAACTTGGAGCCCGCGGACCTTGGCAAGCTCAACGTGGTGCTGCAGGTCAAGGACAAGGAAGTCAGCGCGGTGCTCAAGGCCGAGACCCAGGACGCCGGGCGCGTGCTTTCGGAGCAGCTGTCCCAGCTCAAGGCCCACCTGGAGCAGCAGGGCCTCAAGGTCGCCAAGCTCGAGGTCCAGACCCAGCTCCAGGGCCAGACCCAGGGCGACGCCTCCTGGCAGGGCGCCGAGCAGCACAACATGACCCAGGAACAGAGAAATTTTATGGAACGCCGAAGCATCATGCGGTTCCTGCGCCAGGAAAGCGTGGCCGCCATGAGTCCCGAGGCGCAGAGCGAGATCGCATCCGCCGGCATGGCCCACGACGGGCTGTACGTGGTTGCGTGAGGCGAGGTGAGCCATGCAGGTATATGACGCCCAGTTCCTCGGTCAGGCCGAGCAGGACTTCAATATCAAGAACTATGCGAGTTCCGACCTGGACAAGATGGATTTCCTGACCCTGCTGGTGGCCCAGCTCCAGCACCAGGATCCCATGAATCCCATGGACGACAAGGACTTCACCTCCGAGCTCGCGCAGTTCTCGCAGCTGGAGCAGTTGACCGCCATCAACAGCGGCGTCAGCAACCTGTCCGAGGAGACCATGCAGCAGCGCATGGTCACGGCGGCCAGCTACATCGGCAAGTCCGTGCGCGCCGTGGGCGACAACCTGAGCATCCACGCCGACGGCACCGTGAGCAGCATGTACTACCTGCTCGGGGAAAACGCCGCCAACGTGTACATGAACATTTTCGACCAGAACGGCAACATCGTGCGCACCGTCCAGCTCGGGGCCCAGGCCGCGGGCGAGCACGAGTTCGAGTGGGACGGCCAGGACTGGCGGGGCGACGATTTGGCCGAGGGCACCTACTACGTGGCCATGGCCGCGGAGGACGAGCAGGGCTCGGCCATCCTCATCCAGACCGAGGTCAGCGGCAAGGTCGAGGGCGTGCAGTACGCCGGCGGACACCATTACCTGCGCCTGGAGGACGGCCGCGTGGTCGCCTTCGACTACGTCAAGGAAGTGGTGGACGGAAACGCCGCCGACGACGAATCCGAGAGTGAAGAGTCCTCTTCCGAGAGCGAAGGGACCACTGGCGAATAGTCTTGTGCACAACGGGGCGTTGCAGCGCCCGATCCTCCGGCCAGGGAAGAGCCGGGGGGCCATAGTGAGGAATAAGGAGGTTCGGTTATGGGTTTGTCAGCATCCATGTGGACCGGCGTGTCCGGTCTGGGAGCCCACGGCGAGAAGATGAGTGTCATCGGCAACAACATCGCCAACGTGAACACCGTCGGCTTCAAGGGCGCCCGCATGTATTTCGAGGATTTCATCTCCCAGGACATCAACACGGCCGCGGGCACCGCCCAGGTCGGCCGGGGCGTGGGCATCGGGGCCATCTACGGCGACTTCAGCCAGGGCGCCTTCGAGACCACCAACGAGGCCACGGACCTGGCCATCGGCGGCCGGGGCTTCTTCAAGGTCTCGGTGAAGGGCGAGGACCAGGACTACTACACCAGGGCCGGCAACTTCCGCTTCGACAAGGACGGCTACCTGGTCGATCCCCATGGCTACGTGCTCCAGGGCTGGGCCATCGACCACTCCAGCTCCACGGCGGTGGCCTCGGGCAGCGGCTCCGGCGCGGCCACCTCGCGCTCGGCCATCAGGGGCTCGGGCCTGCCCACGGACATCGTCATCGACGGCTTCACGTGCCAGCCCCAGGGCACCACCAACGTGACCATGGTCACCAACCTGGACGCCAGCGACGGCAACGACAACACCACCGACGCCACCGATCCGTTCTTCGCCATGTTCAAGAACTGGGACGGCCAGGCCGAGACCCCCCTGGCGGACACCCAGTACGCCTACCAGAGCACCATCAAGGTCTACGACGAGGGCGGTTCGTCCCACAACCTGACCGTGTACTTCGACCAGGTCTCCAACGCGGGCGGCCTGTCCTACTGGGAATACATGGTCACCGTGGATCCCACGGACGACGGGCGCATCATCGACGGCCAGACCGTGGCCAACTCCGGCATCGCCGGGGTGATGATGATCGGCACCATGACCTTCGACTCCGCGGGGCAGATCAAGAGCCAGAGCGCCTTCACCCTGCAGTCCAACGCCACGGGCGACCTGAGCGACCTGAACAACTGGACGCCGGCCCTGTTCAACACCAGCGGCCAGCCCGTGTTCACGGCGAACTTCACCGGCCAGGCGGCAGCCAGCGCCACCAACGAGTCCAACGCCCTGAACATCGGCGTGAACTTCGGCCTGACCAACAGCTCGCCCAGCGCGGGCTGGGGCACGGGCACCGTGGCCAACGCGGCGGCCATCGGCACCAACACGGCCCTGTTGCCGGAGTTCGCGGACCTCGAGGTCAACGCCAACGCCACCACGAGCTTCTCGGGCTCCAGCTCCACCCAGTACCAGGCCCAGGACGGCTACACCTTCGGGTTCCTGCAGTCCGTGTCCGTGGACCGCGACGGCATCCTCTCGGGCCGCTACTCCAACGGCGTGCAGATCGAGCTGTTCCAGATCACCCTCTACGACTTCGTGAACAAGTGGGATTTGCGCCGCGAGGGCTCCAACCTCTATTCCCAGACCAGGGAGAGCGGCGAGGCCGCGCCCGGCCCGGCCAACTCCAGCGGTCTGGGCAGCATCTCCTCCAACTCCCTGGAGCAGTCCAACGTGGACATGGCCACGGAATTCGTGAAGATGATCACCACGGAGCGCGGCTTCCAGGCCAACTCCAAGGTCATCACCACCACGGACAACATGCTGCAGACCGTGGTCCAGATGAAGCGCTAGGGCCGCCAATAAACGCACACACAACCGAACTCCTTCACCATAACCAGCGTCCGCGCCTTGCGCGGGCCGAAAACAAGACGCCCCCGGCACCATCGCCGGGGGCGTCATTGATTGTGCGGGAAGGGGAGGGGCTACAGGGTCCGCTCCACGAAGCTGTCGGCCTTGTCCGTCATGCTGCGGATGGAGGAGGCCAGCCTGAGTATTTCGTCCGAGGGCACCTTGCGGATCACCCGCTTGCCGTCCTCGGAGCGCACCTCGGCTTGCACCTGCCTGGTTTCGTCGTCCACGCTGAAGGAAATGTCCACGCCCACGGACTGCATCATCTTTTCCACCGCGCCGGTGATGGCCAGCAGGCCCTGGGCCTCGTCAGTCCGTCCCCGGCCTTCGGCGATGTCTTGCCGGGCCTGGGGGCCTGGGTTGTCCGCCTGATAGGCGGCGTGGGTCCTGTCCCGAGTCGGGCCGCCTTTGCCGACGGTCTGTACAGGCGGCTGAACGCCTTGAAGTTCCATGGTTTCTCCCTCCCGCATGTTGCATCACATGTCGATGAATATCTCCCTGGATATAGTATCGGACACTTTGTCCGCAGCTTTAGACGCAAAATTGGCCGCAGTGCGCGTCGTGCACGGGCATACTCCGCATTGATGTATCGGAAAATCGTTTGCTGGCAGGCTGTTGCGTTGGGTGAGGCGGGTGTTTGCATGCCGTGGGCAAGGGGAAAAAAAATCCCCGTACAGGGCTGGAAACGGGGTTTCTAGACTTTTTTTAAAAAGTAAGGGTTTGTTTTTGTTAAGTAAAGTTTATTTGGCATCGTGATTGCTTAAGATTAGGCAAGTCAAAACAAGGAGGTTTTGCGATGTCTTTGGTCATAAACCACAACCTGATGGCTATGAACGCAGCCAGAAACCTGACGGAAAGCTATGGAAGGCTTTCCACGTCGACGAGGCGTCTGTCCTCGGGGTTGCGAGTCGGCACCGCCGCCGACGACGCCGCCGGTCTGGCCATCCGCGAGCTCATGCGCTCGGACGTGAAGACCCTCAACCAGGGCGTGCGCAACGCCAACGACGCCATTTCCATGGTGCAGACAGCCGACGGTGCCTTGCAGGTCATCGACGAAAAGCTGATCCGCATGAAGGAACTGGCCGAGCAGGCGGCCACGGGCACCTACAACTCCGACCAGCGCCTGATCATCGACTCCGAGTATCAGGCCATGGCTTCGGAAATCACCCGTATCGCCAACGCCACGGACTTCAACCAGGTCCATCTGCTGGACGGCACCCTCTCGGGCGTCATCCCCACGGATCATGACGGCACGGGGTTGCAGCCCACGGGTCCCATGAAGATCCACTTCGGCACGGGCAACGACTCGTCCGAGGACTACTATTTTATCTCCATCGGCGGGGCCACGGCCTCCCACTTCGGCCTCGGCCTGGGCGCGGACGGCAACGCCGTCAACTTCCGCGGCGGAATGACCATTTCCACCCAGTCCCTGGCTCAGGCCGCCCTGGCCGCCCTGGACCAGGCCATCATCTCCAAGGACAAGATCCGCGCCAACCTGGGCGCGCTTCAGAACCGCCTGGAGAACACCATCACCAACCTGCAGATCCAGGCCGAAAACCTGCAGGCCGCGGAATCCCGCATCTCCGATGTGGACGTGGCCCAGGAAATGACCGAGTTCGTACGCAACCAGATCCTGACGCAGTCGGCCACGGCCATGCTGGCGCAGGCCAACTCCCTGCCCAGGCTGGCGATGCAGCTCATCGGCGGCGGTTGATCCCGCGCGGCGGAGCGCGCCGCACTACGTCCGCGACCGTCAAGGCCAAAGACGCATCCCGGGAGGGCCGGACCCTCGGTCCTCCCGGTTCATGCGCCGGTCCGGTCGGCGGCGCTTCTCAGATGTTTGAGGGCCCTGGCCGCAGCGTTCTGCTCGGCCTTTTTCATGCTCTGTCCCCGGGCCGTGTGGCTCGTGCCGTCGGGCAGGGCCACGTCCACCTCGAAGACCTTCTCGTGCTCCGGTCCGCTCGCGCCCGCGAGGGTGTACACCGGGCGCTCCTTGAACAGGTCCTGGGTCAGCTCCTGCAGGCGGCTCTTGCAGTCCTTGGCACGCTTGGTGTCGCAGACCTCTGGCAGGCGCTCGGCGAACACCCCGGCCACCACCGTGCGCGCGGCCTCGAACCCCCCATCCAGGAACACCGCCCCGAACACGGCCTCCAAGGCGTCGGACAGGAGGGAGTCGCGCTCCCGGCCGCCCTGCTGTTCCTCGCCCCGCCCCAGATACAGGAGCTCCTCCAGGCCCAGGTCCCGAGCCACCAGGGCCAGGGCCGGCTCGCTCACCAAGCCCGAGCGCATGCGTGTCAGCTGTCCCTCCGGAGCCTCGGGAAAACGGTTGAAAAGTATCTCGGACATGCAGAGCTCCAGCACCGCATCTCCGAGATACTCCAGCCGCTCGTTGTCCGAGCCCCAGTCGGGATGCTCGTTGGCGTAGGAGCTGTGGGTCAAGGCCGTGTGAAGGAGCTTGACTTGGGAAAAGCGATGGGAAATAACTTCCTGCAAGCTCTCAAAATCCTGCTTCATCGATACACCTCCGGGGAACGAGACAGCCATGCCCGATCCTTCTCTCAGAGCGTTGTTCGAACCACAGACCGTGGCCGTGGTCGGAGCCTCCGGGGCTCCGGGCAAGCTGGGCCACGGCGTGGTGTCCAACCTGCTGGAGGCGGGATACCAGGGGCGGATTTTGCCGGTCAACCCAAAAGGCGGCGAAATCCTTGGTCTGCCTGTGTTTGCGGCCATCGGGGACCTTCCGGGCCCCCTGGACCTGGCCGTGATCTGCATCCCTCCGGCCCTGGTGGCCGGGGCCCTGGAGGAGCTGGGCGCGCTGCCCACCCGGGCGGTAGTTATCATAACCGCGGGGTTCAAGGAAATAGGCCGTGAGGGCTACGTCCTGGAGGAGCGCCTCAAGGAGATTGCCAAACGCCACGGCATGGCGCTGCTGGGCCCCAACTGCCTGGGCCTGAACAACACGGCCCTGGGGCTGAACGCCACCTTCGCCGCCGGCACCCCGCCCTCGGGCAACATCGCCTTCTTTTCCCAGTCCGGGGCCCTGTGCGGGGCCATCCTGGACTGGGCCCAGGGCGAGAACATCGGCTTCTCCAAGTTCGTCAGCCTGGGCAACAAGGCCGTGCTCGACGAGTCGGACATGCTCGAATACATGTGCGAGGACCCGGACACCAAGGTCATCCTGGGCTACGTGGAGAGCGTGGAGGACGGCCAGCGCTTCGTGCGCACGGCCAGGGACGTGACGCCCGTGAAACCCGTGATCATGATCAAGTCCGGCACCACGGCGGCCGGGGCCAAGGCCGCCTCCAGCCACACCGGGGCCATGGCCGGAAGCGAGCAGGCCTACGGCGCGGCCTTCAAGCAGGCCGGGATCATCCGCGTGGGCGACGTGGCCGGGCTGTTCAACCTGGCTCAGGCCTTCTCCACCCAGCCCCTGCCCCAGGGCCCCAACCTGGCCATCGTCACCAACTCCGGCGGCCCGGGCATCATGGCCGCGGACGCGGCCGAGAACTCCTCCCTGCTCATGGCCTCGCTGTCCGCCGGGACCGTGGACGCCCTGATGCACGCCCTGCCGCCTTTCGCCTCCCTGTACAACCCCGTGGACATCATCGGCGACGCCGACGCCGAGCGCTACCGCGTGGCGCTCGCGGCGGTGTTGGCCGACGAGAACGTGCACGCCGTGCTGGTGCTGCTCACCCCCACGGCCATGGCCCAGGTGGAGGCCACGGCCCAGGCCGTGGTGGAAGTCACCCGGGGCTCGTCCAAGCCCGTGTTCGCCTGCTTCATGGGCCAGAAGCGCGTGGGCCCCGGCCGCGCCATCCTGCAGGCGGCGGGCATCCCCTGCTACGCCTTCCCCGACCCGGCCGTGAAGAGCGTGGAGGCCATGTACAAGTATCAGCTCTGGCGGAACCGCGCCGCGCCCGTGGAGGTCTGCTACCGTCGCGACATGGGCCGGGCCCAGCGGGTGGTGGACGCGGCCCGGGGCGCGGGGTGCGTGGAGATCGTGGAATTCCAGGCCCAGGACCTGCTCAAGGCCTACGAGCTGCCCTTGCCCGCCACGGAGCTGGCGCGCACCAGCGACGCCGCCGTGGCCGCGGCCGGGCGCATCGGCTATCCCGTGGTCCTGAAGATCGCCTCTCCCCAGATATCCCACAAGTCCGACGTGGGCGGGGTGCGCGTGAATCTGAAGACCGAGGCCGAGGTGCGCAGCGCGTTCCTGGACATCACCGGCCGCGCCCAGCGCCTGCGCAAGGACGCCTCCATCACCGGCTGCCTGGTGCAGGCCATGGCCCGGAGGGGCGCCAAGGAGGTCATCGTGGGCTTCAAGCGCGACCCGCAGTTCGGGCCTCTGATCATGTTCGGCCTGGGCGGGGTCTACGTGGAGGTCCTCAAGGACATCGCCTTCCGCCTGGCTCCCCTGACCATGGACGACGCCTCGGAAATGATCCGCGAGATCAAATCCTATCCGCTGCTGCGGGGCGTCCGCGGGGAGCCGCCCGTGGACTTCGGGGCCATCGAGGACGTGCTCCTGACCATGTCCCAGCTGGCCGAGGATTTCCCGGACATCCTGGAGGCGGAGTTCAACCCCGTGCTGGTGGACGGGCGCGGCGCGCTGGTGGCGGACGTGCGCGTGACGTTGTGCAGCGGCGCATGAGGCCAGTCGAGAGGGGCGGCCGCGCCGGCGGCGTTCCCTTTCAATATGAAAAAGTGTACATGATACCCAGCGAAATGAGCGAGGAGGAACGCAGATGGCTGGAATCTACATAGGGTCGACCTCGGGTTTCTCGGGCAAGAACATGGTCGTCATGGGGCTCGGGCTGAAGCTGCAGAAGGACGGCCTGAACGTGGGCTACATGAAGCCCGTGGGCGCCATGCCCTCGGAGATCGACGGAACGGCCTGGGACGAGGACGCCTATTTCGTGCAGGAAATCCTGGGGCTCAAGAACAAGGCCGACGACGTGACCCCGGTGCTGGTGACCCAGGACTTCAAGGTGAAAGCCTTTTCCGGGCAGTGCGGGAACCTCATGGGCGACATCAAGGCCGCCTACGAGACCGTGAGCGCGGGCACCGACGCCACCATCGTGGCCGGGTCGGGCAGCATGTACTCGGGCAAGTATTGCAGCGTGGACGGCATCTCCGTGGCCAAGGCCCTGGGCCTGAAGGTCATGGTCATCGACCGCTTCCAGGAGGAGCTCAAGTACGACTACCTGATGGTCATGAAGGAGGTGCTCGGCGACGACCTCATGGGCGTGGTGCTCAACGACATCCCCCCGTCCTTCATGGACGAGGTGGAGACCATGCTCCGGCCCTGCCTGGAGCGCATGGGCGTGCGCGTCCTAGGCGTGATCCCCAAGGACCCGCTCATGGGCGCCATCAAGGTCTCGGACCTGGCCGAGCGCCTGGGCGGCAAGGTCATCTCGGCCCACGCCAAGGCCGACAAGGTCGTGGAGAATTTCCTCATAGGCACCATGCAGGTGGAGAACTTCATGACCCACTTCCGCAAGAACCGGAACTCCGCCGTCATCGTGGGCGGGGACCGCTCCGACGTGCAGCTGGTGGCCCTGGAGGGCAGCTGCCCCTGCCTGGTGCTCACGGGCAACCTCTACCCCAACGACATCATCCTGACCCGTTCCGAGGTCCTGGAGGTGCCCATCGTCATCGTGCGCGAGGACACCTATTCCGTGGCCAAGAAGATGGAGACCATCCTCTCGCGCCACAAGCTCAGGGACGTGATCAAGATCCGCCAGGGCGCGCAGCTGGTTTCCGCCAACATCGACTACGAATTCATCAAAAAGGAGCTCGGCCTGTAGCCGGGCGCGTTCCTCCCTCCCGCCAATGAAAAGGCCCCTCGACGAGGGGCCTTTTTGCTGGCTTTGGTCGGGCGCCTAGCGTTTCATGCCGTAGAGGATCTGCAGGATTTGGTCCGTGGTGGTGATGACCTTGGAGTTGGCCTGGAAGCCGCGCTCCGTGACGATCATCTCGGCGAACTGGTCGGCCAGGTCCACGTTGGACTGCTCCAGGCTGTTCTCGCTGATCACGCCGAAGTTCTCCTCGTCGGGAACGCCCTCGATGGCCTGGCCCGAGGCCAGGGTCTCGGAATACAGGTTGCCGCCTTCGCGCCGCAGCCCGAACTCCGAGGTGAAGTTGTAGAGGGTGATCTGGTACAGGTCCCGGTGCACGCCGTTGGAGAAGTTGCCGATGAGCATGCCCGAGGCGTCCACGGAGAGGTTCATCAGATAGCCCGTGGGCGAACCGTCCTGGCTTTGGAAGATGATGGCGGAGCTGCCTTCGAAGTTGGTGGCGGACAGGGCCGAGCGGGAGGCGTCCTGCAACAGGGCCAGCCCCGAGGCCGAGGTGCCCACGGCCCCCGCGTTGGACGCGTACCCCGCGGCCAGGGTCCCGCCGGAGATGCCGAAGTTCAGGCCCATGGTCTGGGCCAGGCCCGTGCCTCCGCTGGAGGCCGCGAATATCGCGGTGATCTCCGGATAGCCTCCCGCGCCTGGGGCCGCCGGAGCCCAGTTGCTCAGGGCCTTCACGTCCCCGGTGCCGGAGTAGGAGTATGTGCTGATGTTCTGCAGGGTCCCGGCGGAGTCGAAGACCAGGGTTCCGGACATCAGCAGGCCCGCCGCCGAGGTCCCGGCGGTGAGCGGGTTGCCGTCGTCGGCCGGGTCCATGGCCACCACGAATTCGTAGTAGGAATTCCCGTCCGCGTTGCTCAGGGAGACCCCGTCGAAATAGAAGGTCAGGTTGTGGGCGGCGCCGTCCGCGTCGTACACGGCTAGGGTGCTGGAGAACCCGTAGGCCCCTTCTCCAAGAGGCGGGGCGGCTGCGCCGTTCCAGGTGGAGAGCATGGAGAAGAACGGATCCGTATGGCTGGCGCTGTTGTCGCCCAGGTCTCCGATGTTCGGCAGGAAGGTGATCATCTCCGTGGCTTCGGCCGGAATCGAGAGCTGTCCGTTTGCGTCAAGCTCCAGATGGATGTCCTCGGTGCCCCCGGCCACGCCGTTGGTGACGGCCTGGCCCTGGAGCCGGTAGCCGTGGGGATCCACCAGGAAGCCGTTGCGGTCGAATCGGAAGTTGCCCGCCCGGGTATAGCGCACCGTGTCCGCCTCGGCCGGGTCCACCACCCGGAAGAAGCCCTTGCCGGAGATGGCGAGGTCCGTTGTTGCGCTGCCCGCTATGACCGCGCCGTCGCGGAAGTCCGTGAGCACTGCGCCGATTCCGGTGCCCAACCCGAGCTGGGAGATTCCCGTGCCCGAGGAGTTGCCCGCCGTCAGCGACTGGCTCATCAACGTTTCGAAGTACGAGTTCGCGGTCTTGTATCCCACGGTGTTGACGTTGGCGATGTTGTTGCCAAGCGTCTGCATCCGCGTCCCGTGGGATATCAGGCCCGTTGACCCGACATACAGGGATTGAAAGCCCATGACGATCTCCTTCAACCAACACAATACACACACAACCGGGGGAAAAAATTTCCCCTTGTTGTTGTATAAGGCAAAGGCCGTGCCAGAGGGGCGAAGGGGCGCTGCGCGCGGCCTGGGAGAGGGCGGGGGCATGGATGTTTTTGGGGTTTTGTGGATGCGAGGGAATGGGATGGGGAGGGGGAGGGGGAGGGGCTTGTCGTGGGGCGGAATTATGGGGTTTGGCCGATGGCGTGGAGTAGGCGGGGCTTTTTTGTCGTGGTGCAAAACCAATGGTTCCCTCCCGCCCACCCACCGCGTTCCCTCGCGGGTAGGGCGTTGGTTTGTCGGGAATGAAGGGGGAGGCGGCGCGGCCGCGCCTCGGGCGGGTACGGGGGGCTTCGCTTCACTGATTACCATCACAGCCGCTGCGCCCCCCGCACCCGCCCGGGGCGCTGGGAAGTGGCGGTGGTGCTGTCCCTCAGTGTATATTCCCCTCGTGTCGCGGCACAGGTGATGCCGCCCCGTCGCACGAGCCCGGCTCCGCTTCGCTGATTTCCATCACAGCCGCTGCGCCGGGCAGCGCGCCGGGGCTTGGGGAGCAGATGGGACAGCATCGTAAATAGCACTACACCATGGGGCCGAGTATGATTTCAGCCCGCGTCCCCATCGTCAGGTAGGATACTTCTTCTTTTCTCCGTCGCGTTCTCGGATCGGGAGGCTTTCTATCGGTGCCCCGGCGCGTGGCGCGGGAGAGGCTCGCGACCGCCTGGATTTGTCCCGCCCCTGCGGCGAAGCCGCGCGGCGGGGGAAATCCTTCGAAGGGAGCGCGCCTCTCCCGCGTTACGCGCCCGCAGCGCTACAAACCTTCCCCCAAAACCACCCCCTCATACCTGTTGCGGAACGCGGCGGGAGGGCGGGAGGGCACGAATGGTTTTGCGTTACAGCAGACTGGCGTTCGCCCAATCAAATCATCGGGGCGACGCGGAGGCGTATCGCGTAGCCCCGCCAAAGCCCCCGCCCCGCCGACACGCGCGGCATGCCGGGAGGGCAAACCTCGGCACAGCCTCCGCCCTCCCTTGGTCCGCCAATGCCTTCGCCCAACAAAGGGGGCAGGAGAGTCCAGAGCATGTGTGTCTCTCATCAAGCCCGAATGTCGTTGGTCTTCATGTTTTGATCACGCACTATCGCATTGCAATGGATAAGGATTTTTCGCATGACAGCCGTGAGTGCGACTTTGGTGGGTTTGCCCTTGTCCGTGAGGCGTCGATACAATGAGCGGTACTGCGGGTTATAGGTGCTCGCGCAGACCGCCGCCATCCATAGGGCCCGCCGCACCCGCTCCCTTCCGCCCCAGATGCAACGCGCTCCCCGACGATTCCCGCTGTCGCGATTGTAGGGCGCTAGCCCGGCCAACGCGGCGATCTGCTTGCCCCCCACCTGGCCGAGTTCGGGCATCAACCCCTGAAGCATGGTGGCGGTGAGCGGGCCTATCCCTTTGATTTGGCACAGTAACGCGTTGTTGCGGGCGATCGGTTCACACGCCTCTACCAGCCGCGTTATGTGTTTGTTCAACTGGTCCAATTGCCCGGATATGATCTGCACGAGCGCACGCGCATGGGGAGCGGCGATGGGCTCCAGCGTCGCGAGGCGGCAGCGCTGCGCCGCCATCAGCCGCA
>NZ_JBTVWW010000039.1:0-12027 GCF_054819825.1 Desulfocurvus sp. DL1XJH-121 | reverse complement strand
AAAAGGCGGCCGAGGCGGCCGCCTAGAAATCACCCCGCCAGGGGCGGCAGTGTCAGGTGAATACTATCTCTGTACACCCTTTCCGATTTCGTCCCGGCAAGCGACTCTTTCGCATTGGTCCATTGCGCCATCATTAAATCCAAACATTTATTTTATTTTGATAGCATTAAATATACTTATAACCAATGTTAAAACTGTACAACAAACAGACAAAATGATTAACAAACGGCAACCAAACTTTTTTTCTCGTTTCAAGATTTATCCGAACATTGTTTTCGACATCATTTTCGCTCTCAATCTGACTCTGGAGCTCTTGAACCATACATCCTGAACTCGAATTCGGAGGGGAAATGTTTCGGAAATTCACCATCACAAGCAGGTTCATTTTTCTCATCGCGTTTATGGCTTTGTTCTCCTTGGCCATAGCTGGCGCATTCACCTTTTACATGAAATCGGTGGGATCAGCCTCTTTAATCGAGGCTGAAGAGGCCATGGAAGAAGGCTACAAGCGCACGCTGCACTATTCCGTTGAATCCATCGGGTCCATGCTGGACGACGTATATCACAAGGCGATGGAATCAGGTCAGGACCCGGAACATGCCATTCGAAACGCAGTCAAAGACATTCGCTATGCCGAGAAGGGCTATTACTTCATCAGCGACTTTGACGGCAAGATCGTGGCAAACCCCTTGATGCCCGAGAGGGTGGGTCAAAACGACATCGAGGCCAAGGACGCCAAGGGCACGTATTACAGCAAGGAAATGATCGATAAAGCCAAGGGAGGCGGCGGGTTCGTGACCTACTGGTTCCCCAAGCCCGGGGAAAAGCAGGCCAGCCCCAAGATGAGCTACGCGGACAGGATAGGCGACACGCACTACTTCGTGGCCTCGGGCGTGTACATCGACGGCATCGAGACCGAAAAGGCGGACATCGAGGGCAAGCTGAACGCCATCCTCAATGCCGCCCTGGTCACGGTGGGCAGCGCCACGGGCGGGATCCTGCTGCTCATCGTCCTGCCCCTGGTCGTCGTCATCGTGAAGAGCATCCTCGGCCCCCTGAAGCTGGCCACGGCCAACGCCCAGGAAGTGGCCCAGGGCAACCTGGACGTGCATGTGGAGGTGAAGGGCAAGGACGAGATCACCCGCCTGGAAAGCGCCCTGGACCAGATGATCACCACCCTGGCGGAAAACATGCGCGAGATCGAGGCCAAGAGCGAGGCCGCCGAGCAAAAGGCCCATGACGCCGAGATCGCCACGGCCGAGGCCGAGGAAGCCCGTCACCAGGCCGAGCGCGCCAAGACCGAGGGCATGCACCAGGCCGCCGAGCGCCTGGAGGCCGTGGTCAACCGCGTGGCCACGGCGGCCGAGGAAATCTCCGCCCAGACCGACGAAATCCGACGCGGCGCGCAGATCCAGAGCGAGCGCATAGCCGACACGGCCACGGCCATGGAGGAGATGAACGCCACGGTGCTGGAAGTGGCCCGGAACTCCAGCGAAGCCGCCGGGGTGGGCTCCGACGCCAAGTCCAAGGCCCAGAGCGGCGCGCAGATCGTACGCCAGTCCATCGAGGCCATGCAGGCCACCCAGGAACAGACCCTCCAACTCAAGGAGAACATGGGGCACCTGGGCGAGCAGGCCGAGGCCATCGGCAACATCATGACCGTGATCACGGACATCGCGGACCAGACCAACCTTCTGGCGCTGAACGCCGCCATCGAGGCCGCTCGCGCGGGCGACGCGGGCCGGGGCTTCGCCGTGGTGGCCGACGAGGTGCGCAAGCTGGCCGAAAAGACCATGACCGCCACCCAGGAGGTGGGCGACTCCATCCGCGCAATCCAGGACGGGGCGCGCCAGAACATCCAGTCCGTGGAGCGGGCCGTGGAGGACATGGACAAGGTCGTGGAACTGACCAACGAGTCAGGCAAGGTCCTGGGCGAGATCGTCACGGGCGTGGAAACCAGCGCCGACCAGATCCAGGGCATCGCCACGGCCGCCGAGGAGCAATCCGCCACCAGCGAGGAGATCAACCGCTCCGTGGAGGAGGTCAACCGCATCACCGTGGACACCACCGAGGGCGTGACCCAGACCGCCCAGGCCGTCCAGGAACTCTCGGAGCAGATGCTGCAACTCAGCGAACTGGTCCAGGAACTGAAGAACGCCTAAGCATCCGGCGGCCCCCCGCGAAGCGTCGCGGGGGGCCGCCTCCCTTTCCGCCCCATCCCCTCCCGCCAATCCGTCACCGGCCCGCGGCCGTTTGGCCCCGGACCGGTTTCACGTCGCCGGGCACGCAGTGATCGGAATACGCAATTTATCCCCACAAAAACCCATTAATTATACTTATGTAGATATAAAGTTCTTACAATAGGTCGAGAAATATGGTCATTTAATCTTCATCATTAGCAAAAGAACTATTGATCTGCCTATTCACCAATGTTTTCGATTCAATTGTCGCGCTCCAATTTGCTGTTTCGGTTCGTATTCATCGCATTCTGAACCTAAATTTGGAGATGAACATGTTTCGGAAATTTACAATCACCAGTCGATTCGTTTTTCTTGTCGTATTCATGATTTTGTTTTCCATCGCCATTGCGGCTGCATTCACAGTTTACATGAATTCTGTAGGACACGCCTCACTAAACGAAGCGGAAAAAGCCATGGAGGAAGGCTACAAGAGAACATTGCAGTACTCGGCCGAATCGGTCAGCTCCATGCTTGAAGACGTGTACAAAAAGGCGAAGGCGGCCGGCGCCGACCCCGAAGAGGGCATGCGCAACGCCGTCCAGAACATACGCTACGCCAAAAACGGCTACTACTTCATCAGGACCATGGACGCCGTGTGCGTGGCCCATCCCATCGACCCGGGCAAGGTCGGCATACGCGACATGGATGCCAAGGACGCCAAGGGCAACTACTTCACCAAGGAGATGATCGCCAAGGCCAGGGAAGGCGGCGGATTCGTGACCTATTGGTACCCCAAGCCGGGCGAGAAGGAACCCAGCCCCAAGCTGTCCTACGCCGACAACATCGGTAACCTGCCCTACTACGTCGCCTCGGGCGTATACATCGACGGCATCGAGAAGGATAAGGCCGCCATCGACGCCAAGCTGAACGGCATCCTCCGCTCGGCCCTGATCACCGTGGGCAGCGCCACGGGCGTGGTCCTGCTGTTCATCGTCCTGCCCCTGGTGTTCAGCATCATCCGCAGCATCCTGGCCCCCCTGAAGCAGGCCACGGCCAACGCCCAGGAAGTGGCCCAGGGCAACCTGGACGTGCGCGTGGAAGTGAAGGGCAAGGACGAAATCACCCACCTGGAAAGCGCCCTGCACCGGATGATCACCACCCTCTCGGAAAACATGCAGGAAATCGAGGCCAAGAGCGCGGCCGCCGAGCAGAAGGCCCATGACGCGGAGATCGCCACGGCCGAGGCCGAACAAGCCCGCCACCAGGCCGAGCTCGCCAAGACCGAGGGCATGCACCAGGCCGCCGAGCGCCTGGAGGCGGTGGTCAACCGCGTGGCCACGGCATCGGAGGAAATCTCCGCCCAGACCGACGAGATCCGCCACGGCGCACAGACCCAGAGCGCGCTGATCGCCGACACGGCCACGGCCATGGAGGAGATGAACGCCACGGTGCTGGAGGTGGCCAGGAACTCCGGCGAGGCCGCCGAAGTGGGGGCCGACGCCAAGACCAAGGCCCAGAGCGGCGCGGAGATCGTGCGCCAGTCCATCGCGGCCATGCAGACCACCCAGAAGCAGACCCTGCAGCTCAAGGAGAACATGGGCCGCCTGGGCGAACAGGCCGAATCCATCGGCAACATCATGACCGTGATCACGGACATCGCCGACCAGACCAACCTCCTGGCGCTCAACGCCGCCATCGAGGCCGCGCGCGCGGGCGACGCGGGCCGCGGCTTCGCCGTGGTGGCCGACGAGGTGCGCAAGCTGGCCGAGAAGACCATGACCGCCACCCAGGAGGTGGGCGACTCCATCCGCGCCATCCAGGACGGCGCGCACCAGAACATCCAGTCCGTGGAGCGGGCCGTTGAGGACATGGACAAGGTAGTGGAACTGACCAACGAATCCGGCAAGGTCCTGAGCGAGATCGTCAAGGGCGTCGAGATCAGCGCCGACCAAATCCAGGGCATCGCCACGGCCGCGGAACAGCAGTCCGCCACCAGCGAGGAGATCAACCGCTCCGTGGAGGAGGTCAACCGCATCACCCTGGACACCACCGAAGGCGTGACCCAGACCGCCCAGGCCGTCCAGGAACTCTCGGAGCAGATGCTGCGGCTCAGCGAACTGGTCCAGGAACTGAAGAACGCCTGACCCGTCAGCGGCCCCTTCCGAATCTCCGGGAGGGGCCGCCCTTCCCGCCCCCTTTTCCCTCCCTTCCAGGCATCCCGCCCTTGGCGGCCCCCGGCCTTTGCGGTACACAAGGCCAGGGCCCGCACGGCGCACACAAACAACCGGGCCCCATGGAACCCGCAATGAACACATCGCTTACCCTTGCCCGGGCGCGGCGTCCCGCCTCCCGGGCCCTGGCCACGGCCCTCTGCACGGTCCTGTGCCTGAGCCTGCTCCTGCCGCCCCAGGCCTTCGCCGGGCTGTTCGGCACGTTCAGCATCAAGGACGAAAAGGAGCTGGGCAAGAAATACAACACCCTCATCAAGGCCCACTACCCCATCGTGGAGGACCCGGAGATCGTGTCCTACGTGAGCGACGTGGTGGACCGGGTGGCCAAGGCCCTGCCCCCGCAGCCCTACCCCATCACCACCACGGTGGTGCGCAACGGCGCCATCAACGCCTTCGCCACGCCCGCGGGCTACGTGTACGTGTTCACGGGCCTGATCACGGAATTCGAGCACGAATCCGAGCTGGCCGGGGTCGTGGCCCACGAACTGGCCCACGTCACCCAGCGCCACGTGGCCAAGCGCATCGAGCAATCGCAGATCGTGCAGATGGGCATGCTGGCGGGCATGCTGGCCGGGGCGCTCATCGGTTCCGGGGGCGGCGAAAGCACCCACAACGTGGGCGAGGCCCTGATGATCGGCGCCCTGGCCGGGGGCCAGTCCGCCATGCTCAACTACAGCCGCATGGACGAACGCGAGGCCGACCAGGTGGGCATGAACTATCTGGTGGAGGCCGGATTCCCGCCCCAGGGCATGCAGGAGGCCTTCAAGAAGATCCGCCGCAAGCAATACCTGTCCGGCAGTTCCGCCCCCGCCTACCTGACCACCCACCCGGGGGTGGAGGAACGCATCGGCTACCTGGACGACCGCATCAAGCGCCTGCCCGAAGACCTGAAGGACAGGAAGGACTCCGACGAGCGCTTCAAGCGCGTGCAGACCCTGGTGCGGGCCCGCTTCGCGGACCGCGACGCGGCCCTCTCCGTGTTCCGCAACGGCACGGGCGACCCGGCCCTGGACGCCATGGGCGAAGGCATCGTGCAGGCGCGCGCCAGGCGCACGGCCGAGGCCACGGCGGCCTTCGACAGGGCGCTGGAGCTCGCGCCGAACGACCCGCTGGTCCTGCGCGAGGCCGGCAAGTTCCACTATCGCCAGGGCAAGGGCTCCCTGGCCGAGCGCTACCTGACCAAGGCCGCGCTGCTCAACCCCAAGGACCTGCACGCCCTGTTCTTCCTAGCCCGGCTCATGGAGGACAGGGGCCAGACCGAACAGGCCATCAAGTATTACGAGCGCGTGCTCAAGGCCCTGCCCGAGGACCCGGAAGTGCACCAGTTCCTGGGCCTGACCCTGGGCCGCTCGGGCAAGGAGTTCCTGGGCCACCTGCACCTGGCCTACTGGGGCCTCTACGACCTGGACCGCAAGAAGGCCAAGTATCACATGGAAAAGGCCGAGGCCCTGGCCAAGACCCCCGAGGAAAAAGAACAGTTCGAGGCCCTGGAAAAGGCCTTCGGCGAACGCGCCGAGTTCTGGGGCGGCAAGCCCGGCGAAAAGCCGGACAAGGATAGGGACAAGGACAAAGACAAGGACGAAGAGGAAGACAAGGGCAAGTCATGACCCCGGCCCCCCAGTGCTGGAACCTGCCCGGCGGCGCCCTGTGCGTGCGCCGGGGCGACCTGGCCCGCTCCACGGCCGACGCCGTGGTCAACGCGGCCAACCCGCAGCTGGCCGGGGGCGGGGGCGTGGACGGCGCCCTGCACCGCGCGGCCGGGCCGGAACTGTTGGCCGCCGGCCGGGCCTGGGTGCGCGACAACGGCCCCCTGCCCACGGGCCGGGCCGTCATCACCCCGGGCTTCGGGCTGGCCGCCAAATGGGTCATCCACACCGTGGGCCCCGTATGGCGCGGCGGCGCGAACGACGAGGACGCGCTCCTGGCCTCGGCCTACGCCGGGAGCATGCGCCTGGCCCGCGAGCACGGCGCTGCGAGCGTCGATTTCCCGGCCGTGTCCTGCGGGGTCTACGGCTTCCCCATGGAGCGCGCCGCCACCATCGCCCTGTCCACCCTGGCGGAAAACCTCGCCCCCGGGGTGGTCAAGACCGCGAGCATGGTTATCTTCTCTGCCGACGCGGCGGCCCTGTGGGCCGCCCGGGCGCGCGAGCTGTTCGGCCCCCCGGCCTGACCCGCGCCGCACCAGAACCAGACAACATTATCCGGAGCGACATATGGAACTGCGCGGAACCACCATCCTGGCCGTCAAGGACGACCGGGGCGTGACCCTGGCCGGGGACGGCCAGGTGACCTTCGGCCAGAGCATCGCCCTCAAGCACGGCGCGCGCAAGGTGCGCCGCCTGTACAAGGACAGGATCCTGGCTGGTTTCGCCGGGGCCACGGCCGACGCCTTCACCCTTTTCGAGCGCTTCGAGGCCAAGCTGGAGGCCTTCGGCGGCAACCTGACCCGCTCCGCCGTGGAGCTGGCCAAGGAATGGCGCATGGACAAATACCTGCGCCGCCTGGAGGCCATGCTCATCGTGGCCGACGCCGAGACCATCCTGATCCTCACGGGCACGGGCGACGTCATCGAGCCCGACGACGGGCTCACGGCCATCGGCTCGGGCGGCCCCTACGCCCTGTCCGCGGCCCGCGCCCTGGCCCGCCACACGGACCTCTCCGGCCGCGACATCGCCGAGAAGGCCATGGCCATCGCCTCGGAGCTCTGCGTGTACACCAACGACCAGTTGATCATCGAGACCGCCGAGCGCGAGACGGACTAGCGCCGCTCCCCCATCCCCCCAAGGAGACCACACGTGACCATGCTCACCCCCAGGGAAATAGTTTCCGAACTGGACAAGTTCATCATCGGCCAGAAGGATGCCAAGCGCATGGTGGCCATCGCCATGCGCAACCGCTGGCGCAGGCAGCAGGTACCGCCCGAGCTGCGCGACGAGATAGCCCCCAAGAACATCATCATGATCGGCTCCACGGGCGTGGGCAAGACCGAGATCGCCCGCCGCCTGGCGCGCCTGGCGGGCGCGCCGTTCATCAAGGTCGAGGCCTCCAAGTTCACGGAAGTGGGCTACGTGGGCCGGGACGTGGAATCCATGATCCGCGACTTGACGGAGATCGCCGTGAACATGGTCCGCAAGGAGGAGATGGACAAGGTCCAGGTCAAGGCCGAACGAAACGCCGAGGAGCGCCTGCTGGACCTGCTCTACCCCCGCCCCGGCGGCCAGAACGCCCAGGCGGGCAACGTCATCGCCGCCGGGGTCGACGGCTCGGCTCGCGTGGAGGAGCCCTCCTCCACCCGCGAGAAGCTGCGCAAGCTCTGGCGCGAGGGCAAGCTGGACGACCGCCGCGTGGAGATGGAGGTCTCCACCCAGGGCGGCGCGCCCATCGGGGTCATGGCCATGCCTGGCATGGAGGACATGGAGATGCAGGTCCGCGACATGATGGGCCGCCTGTTCCCCAAGCAGAAGAAGAGCCGCATGATGAACGTGCGCGAGGCCTACGACATCCTGATCCAGGAGGAGTCCGAGCGCCTGGTGGACATGGACAACGTGGCCGAGGCCGCGCGCGAGCGCGTGGAACAGGGCGGCATCGTGTTCGTGGACGAGATCGACAAGATCTGCTCCAGCACCGCCTCGTGCGGCGCGGGCACGGCCGACGTGTCCCGCGAGGGCGTGCAGCGCGACCTGTTGCCCATCGTGGAGGGCAGCGTGGTCAACACCAAGTACGGCATGGTTTCCACGGACCACATCCTGTTCATCGCCGCGGGCGCGTTCCACATGTCCAAGCCCTCGGACCTGGTGCCCGAACTCCAGGGCCGCTTCCCGTTGCGCGTGGAGCTGGACACCCTGGGCGAGGCGGAGTTCTACCGCATCCTCACGGAACCCCAGAACGCCCTGACCACGCAGTACAAGGCCCTCATCGCCACCGAGGGCGTGGACCTGTCCTTCACGGACGAGGCCCTGCACGAGGTGGCGGCCTTCGCCCAGAAGGTCAACGAGGAGACCGAGAACATCGGCGCGCGGCGGCTGTACACCATCCTGGAGAAGATCCTCTCGGACCTGTCCTTCGAGGCCCCGGACAAGAGCGGCCAGGCCGTGACCGTGGACCGAAACTACGTGCGCGCGCACCTGGAGGATGTGACCCAGGATACCGATCTGTCCCGCTACATCCTCTAAGACCGTTGAAAAAACGCCATCTGCTTCGTTGCTGCGAAAAATGCAGACCCTCGCGTATTTGAATACGCGTCGGGCCTGCATTTTTCTTGCGCCTTGCATCTCTCACTTTTTGAACGGTTTTACTCAGCGGCGGCAGCAGGCCAGGGAATTGATTTCCTTGCTGCGTTGTGGGAGAGATCACGGGCGAAGCGTGGGCCTTTCGCCCGCAGCGCCAGACCAAGGACACGACATGAAAAAGGAAAGCAAAATCGCCAAGCTGCTCCTGGAATCCCTGCCCTATTTGCGGCAGTTCTACGGGCAGACCATCGTCATCAAATACGGCGGCCACGCCATGAAGGACGAAGAGCTGAAGCAGGCCTTCGCCAAGAGCGTGACCCTGCTCAAATACATCGGGGTCAACCCCGTGGTGGTGCACGGCGGCGGCCCGCAGATCGGGGAGATGCTCAAGGCCCTGAACATCGACAGCTGCTTCCGCGAGGGACTGCGCGTCACGGACGAGGCCACCATGGACGTGGTGGAGATGGTCCTGGCGGGCAAGGTCAACAAGCAGATCGTGAACCTCCTCAACCAGCACGGAGGCAAGGCCGTGGGCCTGTCCGGCAAGGACGGGCGCTGCATCCGCTGCCGCAAGCTGGAAATGACCGCGACCCCCGAGTCCCCGTCCATGCCCCCGGAGATCATCGACCTGGGCCACGTGGGCGAGGTGGAGCACATCGACCCAACGCTCATCCGCACCCTGGAGGGCCAGGGCTTCATCCCGGTCATCGCGCCCGTGGGCGTGGACGACGACGGCGAAACCTACAACATCAACGCCGACTCCGTGGCCGCGGCCGTGGCCGGGGCCCTGGAGGCCAGGAGACTGATCCTCTTGACCGACGTGGAGGGCGTGCTGGACGCCAACGGCGAGCTCATCTCCAGCATGCGCCGCGCCGACGTGGTGCGGGCCATCGAGGACGGCACGGCCAAGGGCGGCATGATCCCCAAGCTCAAGTGCTGCCTGGAGGCCCTGGACGCGGGCGTGGAAAAGGCCCAGATCGTGGACGGCCGCCTGGAGAACTCCATCCTCCTGGAGATGTTCACCAAGCAGGGCATCGGCACCCAGATCCTCGGCAACTAGCGACGCGCAAGGAAATCAAAAAGGCCGCCGTCCCCAGGGACGGCGGCCTTTCTTGTTCGCAAAAGCGGCAGGCTAGGATACAAGGACGACCTCGTCGCGCCCGTCGTGTTCCGCGAGGAACACGTCCACATGCTCGCCGCGCCGGGTCTGCACGGTCTTGCCCACGTAGTCCGCGGCGATGGGCAGCTCGCGGTGCCCCCGGTCCACCAGGACCAGCAGCTCCACCCGGTTGGGACGGCCGTAGTCCAGGATGGCCTCCAGGGCCGCGCGGATGGTGCGCCCGGTGAACAGCACGTCGTCCACCAGCACGATGTCCTTGCCGTCTATGTCGAAGAATATCTCGGTCTTGTTGATCTGGGGCTGGACCTCCAGGGTGGTCCAGTCGTCGCGGTAGAGGTTGATGTCCAGTTGGCCGCTCAACAGCTCGCGCCCGGCCCGCTCCTGCAGGCTGCCCCGCAGGCGGGCGGCCAGGTCCACGCCCCGGCGCTGGATGCCCAGGATGGCCAGGGACTCGCACCCGCCGTGGCGCTCCACGATCTCCGTGGCCAGGCGATCCATGGTGCGCGCTATCTCTTCCGCCGTCATCAGGACTTTACCTTCGCTCATGTCTCCCTCTTTGCTGAGATCAACAACGCATGCGGGCCCGGCCACGCGCCGGGCGGAAGCCTGGAATACCACATGCCTGGAACGGAGAAAAGCCCCGGACCACATGCCGCCCGGGCGGAATCCATAGATTAATTCTATCTAACAATACGTATTCCATCGATACTCTTGACAAGACAGGGTCCCGCGCTTACCTCTGCCCATACCCTATGACTCTCGGAGGAAATATGTTCAACGTGACCGACAAGGCCCACGAGGAGCTGCTCGCCTACTTCCAGGACAAGAGCGTCTCCCCGATTCGGGTTTTTCTCGCCAACGGCGGCTGAGCTGGCCCGCGGCTGTCATTGGCTCTGGATGAGCCAAAGGAATCGGATGAGGTTTTCGACTTTGACGGCGGGATCAAGTTCCTGATGGACAAGGATCTCCTGGAATCCGCCCAGCCCGTGACCGTGGATATCGGCTACATGGGCTTCACCGTGGACTCCAGCCTGCAACTGGGCGGCGGAGGCTGCTCCTCGGGCAGCTGCTCCTCCGGGAGCTGCGGCACCGACGGCAGTTGCAGCTGCTAGGGCCCGGCCTGAACCCAGAAATACAAAGCGCCCCCGTTCGGGGGCGCTTTTTTTGTGGCTGGGCTCAGGCGGGGGGAAGGGAATTTGGGGATTAAGGAAATGAGGGGAAATGGGGAAGAGAGGCGGCGCGCGGGTGCTGTGGCGAGTTTGGAAGGTGTCAGAGGCGGGCGCGTTTGGGTCGTGACGCAAAACCACTTCTGCCCTCCCTCCCCTCCCGCCGCGTTCCCTCGCGGGTAGGGCGTTGGTTTGTCGGGAGTGAGGGAAGAGGGGGCGCGGCCGCGCCCCATGCGGGTACGGGCGGCTTCGCTTTGGGGGTTTCCACCCAGGTCACTACGCCCCCCGTACCCGCATGGGACGCGGAAAAATCGCGGTGGTGCAGTCCTCCGTTGATTTCTCCACTCGTGTCGCGGCACAGGTGATGCCGCCCCGTCGCACGAGCCCGGCTCCGCTTCACTGATTTCCATCACAGCCGCTGCGCCGGGCAGCGCGCCGAGGCTTGGGGAGTCCCAAAGGGCTTGGCGCAAGCTTTTGAACCAGCTGTTCCCCCGCGCAAACCAAGCTCTTTCCCCATGGGCCACAATCAACGCCTCCTGCCCCCCGCCCAAAGCACCAACTATTGACTTTCCCAATGAAGGTCCTATGGTATTCCCCATACCATAACTAGGAGGCACCATGCTGGAACTTACCGATGCCGCCAAGGCTGAATTGATCAACTACTTCAAGGACAATCCCGCATCTCCGGTGCGGATTTTTCTGGCCCCCGGCGGGTGCTCCGGTCCCCGTCTGGCCCTGGCTCTGGACGAGGCCGGGGAGAACGACACCGTCGCCGAATTCGGCGACGGGATCACCCTGATCATGAACCAGGACCTCCTGGAGGAGGCCAAGCCCGTGAAGGTGGACATCGGCTACGCCGGGTTCACCGTGGAATCCTCCATGGAATTCGCCCCGTCCGAAGGCCAGGGCGGTTGCGGAAGCTGCTGCGGCAGCTGCGGCAGCTGCTAGCCGACGCCGCACCAAGGCAAACGAAACGGCCCGCCCCCGCAAGGGGACGGGCCGTTCTTCGTTCAACACAATTACTAATTGTGCTGAGATGGTTATCACCTGACAGTAGGCCATGAAATGAGCGTGGTCATGCCGCCCTTGGTTGGGGTACGG
>NZ_JBTVWW010000038.1:0-12821 GCF_054819825.1 Desulfocurvus sp. DL1XJH-121 | reverse complement strand
ATAGGCGGCCGAGGCGGCCGCCTAGAAATCACCCCGCCAGGGGCGGCAGTGTCAGGTGAATACTATCTCTGTACACCAATTTTGTCTCGTCGAGTGTTTCGCTGAATCCAGCTTGCTTTGTAAGCAATTCTGTACACAATTTTTTTGTCGAGTGTGATATTGATAATGCTGGCAGTATGATTGATTTGTGGTATTGGCGACAAGTGGCCTACTTTGCGTATCAAATCTATCCATAATGTTAACATGTTTCTCATTACTGTATCAATATAGGACATGGTACTAGAACTAATTGCTTCATATAACTCCAAATTACTCAAATCTATTTCAGTAATCATTTTTTTCCAGTAGAAGAATTCTTCCCGGAGCTCACAAAGCTGACCATATGTTTCTGCTACCATCATTGGATATGGTGCATCTAAAGAAAGAATGTGGTCAGATGTTATAAGTTTGTCTATCACTGCTAGTCGTGGCGCATAATGTGGGTATCCAATTTCTGGGTGATCTGACGTTTCGTTTTCTGCTATACGTTTAATGTTGTTATTGTGAGAATGCTCTATGGCTGACACATGGTTTAAATTTTGCCAAAATTCATATGCCAAAATTTGAAGTGTCGAGTTTGTATTTTTTGCTATTCTTCTTTTCTCAATCATATTTGTAGAAGCGATTGTGAAAGGTATTACAAAAAATAGAGCAACGGCAGAGATAAAACCGCTATTAGCGTTTGCTATCTTAATGAATAATATAAAAAGGAGCATAAAGATAAGCGCAAGGAGAAAGAGTGTTGAATACCTTTTTAGCTTGGACTCGTCTTTGCAATTTAATGCAAGCCAGTTTATACAATATTGAATCACTGCGATGCTTTTCAATGTGCACCTCGAATTGCTGATGGTGAGTATGTATCTTGTATTCTATAAATTTGATATTTTCAACAGAGTCTGGAACGATTTAGAAAGGATTTTGAACCACTAACTGTGCTAATTTATCCAACTAAAAGCCCCTTCGGCCATGTGGCTGAAGAGGCTTTATGGCATTTTGGGGCAGGCTATTCGAAGACGATGGTCTTGGTGCCCGCCAGCAGGATTCGGTCCTGGTGGAGATGCCAACGCACGGCGCGGGGCAGGAGGGTGCGTTCCGGCTCGCGGCCCAGATCCTTGAACTAGTCCACGGTATGGGAGTGGGAGACCCGAACTACCGCGCTGTTCCGGCCGCCCGCTTCGGCCGTGGCCAAGCGGCGTAGAGCCACACGCAGCCCACCAGCATCACCGCGTCCCGCGCAAGGGCCAGTCGCAGTTCCCCGGTCCCCACGGGCGGCGCGTCGCCCAGCCCGAAGCAGCCGCAGTCGGCCTCCAGGCCGCCCAGGATGCCGTATCCCAGCACGCCCATGAACAGCGCGAGCTGGCCCGTTATCAGGGCCAGGGCCCCGCGCCGCTTGCAGGCCAGGCCCAGGCCCGAGGCGATTTCCAGCACGGGCAGGGCCACGGACAGGACCCTGGCGAGGCGCCAGGGCACCAGCCCGTATCCGTCGATGGCCAGGGCGAAGGCCTCGGGGGCCATGAGCTTCACGGCACCGGCCCAGACGAAGACCAGGGCCAGGCCCAGGCGGATAACGGCCAGGATGCCCCTGCGTCGGAGCATCCTGGCCAGCGCCCCGTGGTGGGACGGGGCGGGGGTCCGGGCCGCATCGCTCATCGCCGCTCGGTCTGGCGCGAGAAGGGCTGCATCCCCTGCGCCCGGTGCGGCGTGGGCGGTGCGGCGCCGGCTGCGGGCCCGTTACCGGCGGGGTTGTCGGCCGCCTTGTTGATCTCAGAGATGAGTCCGTTGAGCCCCTGGGCCAAGTCCGAGAGGTCGCGCACGGCCTGATCGGTCTGCCGGATGCCGCTCGCGGTTTCGCTGACTATGCCGTTGATTTCCTCCACGGTCCGGCTGATCTGCTTGGTGCTCATGGACTGCTCTTCCGCCGCCGTGGCCATGGAGCCGACCTGCACGGCGTTGGCCGTGATGACCTGGACGATCCCCTCCAGGGCCAGCCCGGCCTCGCCCGAGAGCGTGGTGCAGCGGGCCACGGCCTCCACCGCGCCGTCCATTTCATTGATGTTGAGGCGCGTGCTGTCCTGGATGGAGCGGATGGCCTGTCCCACCTCCTTGGTGGCGGTCATGGTCTTTTCCGCGAGCTTGCGCACCTCGTCGGCCACCACCGCGAAGCCCCGCCCGTGTTCCCCGGCCCGGGCGGCCTCGATGGCCGCGTTCAGGGCCAGGAGGTTGGTCTGGTCCGCGATGTCGGCGATGACGTTCATCACCGCGCCGATGCGCTCGGCCTTCTCGCCCAGGTCGTCCAGGCTGGCCTTCATCTCGGTGACCTTCTGCCGCACCAGGGTGGTGGCGTCCACCACGTCGCACACGGTGTCCGCCCCCTGCTCGGCCTTGCCCTTGACCTCGTCCGCGGTCTGGGCCGCGTCGCCCGCGTTGCGGGCCATGTCGGTCACCGTGGCGTCCATCTGTCCGATGGCGGTGGCGGTTTCCGTCAGGCGCTCGCGCTGCTGGTCCGCGCTGCGGGCGATCTGCTCGGATTGCGCGGCCAGCTCCTCCGAGGCGGCGGCTAGGCGGTCCGCGTAGTCCTTGGCCCGGACGGCCATCCCGCCCATGGCGTCCAGGAGCCCGGATATCCGTGTCCGCTCCGATTCGGCGGCCTCCCTGGACTGGTCGACCAGCCGGACCTGCTCCTCGATTTCCCGGCTCTTGGCGTCGGCCTCCCGGATGCTTTGCTTGAGGCTGCGCATCATGGCGCGGAAGGCGTCGGCCAGCATGCCGACCTCGTCCTTGCGGTGTATGTCCACCTCGATGTCCAGCTGCCCGGCGGCGATCTTTTCCGCGCATTCCGCCAGCCTGCGCATGGGCCGCACCAGCAGGCGGTTCAGGGACATCTTCTGGAAGACCAGGATGAGCACCGTGGCCGCGAGCAGCAGCCCGGCACCGTAGGCCGCCATGGTTTGCTGGGCGCGGTCCTTGAATTCCATGGCCTCGGCCCGGGTCCTGGCGTTGGCCTCGGACAGCTCCCTGAGCTTGGCCTGGATGGGCGCGGGGTCGAGGCCCAGCTCCACGCGCCCCACGGCGTTGCCCTCGAAGAGCACGGGCTTGAAGAGCAGCTTGCCGCCGTCGACCGGTTGGCCCGAGCGCAGGGGGGCGTTCTCCAGGTCGACGAGGGGCGAGCCGTCGGCGTTGGCGAAGCGCGCGAAGGCGATGGACGGGTTCTGCTCGCGGATGGCCAGCATCCGCTTGAGGGGTTCGAAATCGTAGTTGTTGATCAGCCCCCCCGAGCCGAGCAACAGGGAATCCAGCACCGAACCGGCGGATGTCTCCTGCTGGTCCTGCATCAGCCTGCCCAGGTCCTCGTTGCGTTTTTCCAGGGCGGCCTGGGAGGTCTCGATGAGGGTGTCGATGTGGCTGTTGGCCATCAGCACGAGGACCAGCACGATACCGGCCACCGAGGCCACGATGCTGACGGAGTTCTTGATGGTCTGGAAAACTGTTCGCCAGGCGGCCGGCGCTGAAGTCTGCATGTTGGTCACCTCGTGTCGGGGAGAGGGCCCGGGGCCCCGACGGGGCCCCGGGCGTCGGCAGTCTGTCGTCCTCGGTCGCCCCTACTTCTGGATGGCCTTGCGCACGCCGCCTTCCAGGAACAGGTAATTGGCCTGGCCGGCGTCCTCCAGGTAATACTGGAGCCAGCGGACCTGCTTGCCCACGGCGTCGAACACGAGCAGGTTCTTGCCCTTGAACGCGCCCTTCGTGAGCAGGGGGATCAGCCGCTCGAAGGGGATGCTCTTGACCTTGGCCACGTCGGGCAGCTGGTCCTTGCGCTGCATGGGGTCGCGGATGTCGATGACCTCGGCCCCGGCGGAGGCCTTGGCCTTGAACGCGGCGAAGTCCACCAGATGGTCCTTGAACTGGGCCTTGGAGATCAGCTTGGCCGGGTCGGCGGGGCTTTTCCCGAGCAGGGTGGTCTCGGCGGGATAGACCTCGACCCAATGCGGCACGCCGGCGTCGTACACGAAGACGTTGGCGAACCCGGCGTCCTTGGCCGCGCGGCAGGCCTTGTAGGACTTGGCGCAGGTCACGCCGTTGCAGTAGAAGGCCAGGTTCTTGGCGTCGGCCTTGCCCCGCACCTTTTCCAGCTGGGCCAGGAAGTCCTTTTGCGAGATGGGGATGTGCCTGGCGCCGTTGACGTGGATGACCCCGTATTCCTCGGAGGAGCGGACGTCGACGATCACGGCCTGGCCCTTTTCGACCCAGGCGTGCAGGTCGGCCGTGGAGACCGGGGCCAGGTCCTTGAATTCGGGCTTGTCGCGCAGGGGAAAATCGGCCGCCAGGGCCATGGTCGCGGAACAGAACGCCAAGAGGAACAGAAGAACGAATCTTTTCATTATGACCTCCAGATGGTTGGTGACGCCCCCCGCCGCGGGAGGGCCGCTTCGTCCGGCGCCGGGGCCGCCGCGTCCTCGGACGGGCGGATGCGCGGGCGAGGCGTCATCTGGTGTTCCAAGAGATGTGCCAATCTGTAGATTTGTTCATCTTCCTATAATTGTTGAATAATAATTTAGACGAGGCGAAGGGCGAGGGCGCGCGGTGCCAACACGGGTAGGCGGATTTGCCTATTTATGTTGGCGTATTGCGGAGATGCGTCCGGAGGAGGGGGCGCGGGCGGCGCCCCTTCGGCCAGGGCGGTAGTCTGCGGGAAAGGGAGACAGGAGGGCGCGGCGCCAACACGGATAGGCTGTCCGCCTATTCGTGTTGGCGACCGCCGCGGCCCCGCCGGGAAGCGGGCCGGGGCGTTATGGTGCCGGGATTATTCGAAGACGATGGTCTTGGTGCCCGCCAGCAGGATGCGGTCCTGGAGGTACCAGCGCACGGCGCGGGCCAGGATGGTGCGCTCCAGCTCGCGGCCCAGATCCTTGATCTGGTCCACGGTGTGGCGGTGGGAGACCCGGGCCACGTCCTGCTCGATGATGGGCCCGGCGTCCAGCTCCTCGATGACGAAGTGGGCCGTGGCTCCGATGAGCTTCACGCCCTTGTCGAAGGCCTGGCGGTAGGGGTCCGCGCCCACGAAGGCCGGCAGGAACGAGTGGTGGATGTTGATGATGCGCTCCGGGAAATGGGACACGAACTCCCCGGACAGGATCTGCATGTAGCGCGCCAGCACCAGCAGGTCGGCCTTGCCCTCCAGGAGCTCCAGCATGGCCGCCTCGCTGGCCGCCTTGTCGCCCTTTTCCACGGGCACGTAGTGGAAGGGGATGCCGTGGGCCTCCACGTCCTCCTTGAGGTCCGGGTGGTTGCTGATGACCATGGATATCTCCGTCTCCAGCTTGTCCCGGCGGTAGAGCCAGAGCAACTCCTGCAGGCAGTGGTCCTCGCGGGAGACCATGATGGCCGTGCGCTTGACGGCGGCGCCGTAGCTGATGCGCCACTGCATGTCGAAGCGCGGGGCCACCACCTCGGCGAAGGCCGTCTCCAGGGCCGGGGCGGACACGTCCATGTGCGGGGTCTGGAACTCCAGGCGCATGAAGAAGGTCCCGCCCTGGGGGTCCGAGGAATACTGGTCCAGGGTGGTGATGTTCACCCCGTGGGAGGCCAGGAAGTTGGTCACCGCCGCCACGATGCCCGGGCGGTCCGGGCAGGTGATGCGCAGGCGCGCGAGATTCTTGAGATCGCTCATGCTAGCGGTTCCACCCGTGCTTGGCCCCGCGCATGGATTCGATGTCCAGGCGCATGACCAGGGTCTTGTCCAGGACCTTGGGGTTGAAGTCCCCGTCGGCCCAGTCGGTTTCGGAATAATGGGCCATGATGGCCTTGAGCCCGGCGAGCTTGTCCTCGGGCGCTTCCAGGAAGACCACGCGGCCGTAGCCCACCACGGACTTGAACTTCATGGTGTATCCGCAGGGGCCGTCGCTTTCGATGACGGCGGTGTCCGCCTCCAGGGAGAAGCACACGCGCTGGTCCGCGCGCAGCATGGCGGCCTTCTTGCCCTTCAGGGAGGAGTGCAGGAACAGGCAGCCCTGGCCCAGGCCGTAGCTCATGGGCACCACGTAGGGCCCGTCCTCGCCGCACATGCCCAGGTGCAGCACCAGGGCCTTTTCCAGGACCCGGGCCAGCTCTTCCTGGTCGGTGATTTCGCGTTCGGGTTTGCGATCGATCATGGTCGTGCCTCCTTTCGGCTGGGGCATGTGTATGCCAATGCCCCGGGGCTGGCAAGGCGCGGGCGGGGCGGGATGCGGCCGGGCGGCTAGGGGCGGGGGGCCAGACGCCCGGGGGAGACGCCCGCCAGAAACAGGGTCCGCAGCAGGAGGTCGCGGCCCACACGGCGCAGCGCGCCCCGCTCGCGCCAGCGCCCGGGCGAGGTCTCCACGCTCCTGCGCAGGGTCAGCAGGCGCTCGCCGCGCCGCCGGGCCCGGAGCATGATGTCCAGGTCCTCCAGCAGGGGCAGGTCCGCGAACCCGCCCAGCAGCCTGAAGGCCTTGCGCGACAGGAATTGGGCGTGGGCCCCGCAGGGCGCGCCCGTGCAGCGGGCGAAGAGGTTGGCGGCCAGGGCCAGGAACCAGAGCAGCGGCCCCGAGCCCTTGGGGAAGCCCAGGCTGAAGGCTCCGCCCGCATAGCCGTCCCCGATGGTCCCCGCCGCCAGGAGCAGCCCGTCCTGGGGCAGGTGCGTGCCCGCGTGCAGGAACAGGAGCACGTCCCCGGCCGAGGCCCGGGCGCCCTCGTTCATCTGGCGCGCGCGGCCCGGCTCGCAGGCCAGCCCCGTGACGCCCGCGTCCAGCACGGCCAGGGTGTCGGCCTCGGGCGCGCCGTCCACCACCACGATGTCCACGGGCCCGGGAGCGGGCAGGGAGCGCACGTGCTCCACCAGGGCCCGGATGCCCCGGGCCTCGTGCAGAACGGGAATGATGACGGATATGGACGTGGCGCTCACTGTTCTGTCCTTTCGCCCTGGCGGATTATGGGAAAGTCATGCCAGGCAGGCCGTTCAAAAATAGTGAGATGCAAGGCGCAAGGCAAATGCAAGACCGAAGCGTACTCCCTGTACGCGAGGTTTTGCATTTGCCGCAGCAACGCCGCAGATCGCTGTTTTTCAACGGTCTGCTAGGAACCCAGGAGCGCGGTGGCGAAATCCTGGCCATTAAAGGGCCGCAAGTCTTCCATCTTCTCGCCCAGGCCCACGAAGGTGATGGGGATGCCGAACTGCAGGGCGATGGCCACCACCACCCCGCCCTTGGCCGTGCCGTCCAGCTTGGTGAGCACGATCTCGTCCACTCCGGCGGCCTCGGAAAAGAGCTTAGTCTGGGACAGGGCGTTCTGGCCCGTGGTGGCGTCCAGCACCAGGATGGAGCGGTGGGGCGCGCCCGGGTGCTTCTTGCCCAGCACGGCGCGGATCTTCTTCAGCTCCTCCATGAGGTTCACCTTGGTCTGCAGGCGGCCCGCCGTGTCCACGAACACGATGTCGTAGCCGTCACGCACGGCCACGTCCACGGCCTCGAAGGCCACGGCGGCCGGGTCCGCGCCCTCGCCCTTGCCGAAGAAGCCCGCGTCCACGCGGTCCGCCCAGACCTGCAGCTGCTCCATGGCCGCCGCGCGGAAGGTGTCGCCCGCGGCCACCAGGACCTTCTTGCCCTGCATGCGGGCGCGGTGGGCCAGCTTGGCGATGGTGGTGGTCTTGCCCGCGCCGTTGACCCCGATCATCAGCACCACCTCGGGCGGGTTCACGGCGGTGATGCGGCGCTTGGTCTTGAAGACCTCAGCCAGCTCCTCGGCCATGAAGCCCTTGAAGGCCGCCGAGTCGCTGGTGTCGGCCTTGCGCGCGCGTTCGCGCAGGTTTTCCACCAGCCGGTGCGTGGCGTCGAAGCCCACGTCGGCCATGATCAGAATCTCCTCCAGCTCCTCCCAGAACTCGTCGTCCATCTGGTCGTGGCTGGAGAGCAGGCCGTCTATCTGGCGGGTGATGCGGTCCTTGGTCTTTTCCAGGCCTTCGGACAGCTTCACGAACAGGCGCGAGCGCTCGTCCTCCTCGTCCTCCAGGTCCAGGGCCAGGGCCAGGCGGTACTGCAGCTCCGAGCGGAAGTCCTCCACGCGCTCGTATTCCATCATCGCCAGCCAGGCGGAGAAGCTTCTGACGAATTCGGCGGCTTCCTCGTCCGGCGCGCCCAGGGCCGAGAACAGGAACGCCAGGCGCTGATCCAGCATCCCGCCCCGGGTCTCGACTCCGGCCAGCACCAGGTCCAGCCACTGGGACAGGCGGGGCTCGGCCTGGCGCAGGGCCAGGGTCAGCTCCTCCTGCCAGGCCTCGTACCCGGCGGCCTGCGCGGAGGAGGCCCCGGCGGCCTCGCCGGCGGAAGACCCTGCGAGGTCCTCTTTTTTCCAGAACTGCAGTTTCGAGAAGAAACCCATTATAGTCTCCTTTGCGCGGGGGGCTTCGGGCCGCCCGCAAGGCGGGTGTAGCGGGTCGGTGGCGGTCCGCGGCGAAATCGGATACAGCCAGCGGACGGCGCGCCGGCGGAAGTTTGCGCCGGTGCCTTGAACCAGGGGTTACTTTGCCCAGATGTTCGCCCGCGTCAAGTGCGGCGCGGGCCGCCGGAGGGGGCATGAAAACGGATACGAAACTCGGCGTCAGCGCGGCGCGCGTGCAGCGGGCGCTCGAGGCCCGCGGCCTGTCCCTGAACGTGGTGGAGATGCCCGAGGCCACGCGCACCGCTGCCCAGGCCGCCGAGGCCGTGGGCTGCTCCGTGGCCCAGATAGCCAAGTCCATAATCTTCCGCGCCAAGGACAGCGGCCGCCACGTGCTGGTGGTCGTCAGCGGGGCCCACCGCGTGGACACGGCCAAGGTCGAGGCGCTGTTGGGCGAGGCCGTGGGCAAGGCCGATGCGGACTTCGTGCGCACCAAGACCGGCTACGTCATCGGCGGGGTCCCGCCCCTGGGGCACGCCGAGGAGCCCGTGGTCTTCCTGGACCGCGAGCTCATGGATTTTCCCTCTGTCTGGGCCGCTGCGGGCACGCCGCACGCTCTGTTCAGTCTGACCCCCGAGGAGCTGGTCCTGGCCTGCGGCGGCAAGCCCGCCGACGTGGCCGAGGACTAGCCCGGGCCTCAGCCCCGGGGCCGTCCCTGCCCCGAAATTCAGCATCCACAGGAGACGCGAGCATGCTGATCCGCAAGGCAGTCCTGCAGGACCTGGAGAATGTATGGGCCGTGCATGTCGCGTCCATACGGCGATTGTGCAAGGATTGGTACACGGCCCCGCAGATCGCGGCCTGGACCGCGGCCCTGGCCCCGGCCCTGTACGCGCCCGCGCTCGCGGGGAAGGTTTTCCTGGTTGCCGAGGGCGCGGACCTCGCGATACAGGGCATGGCGATCCTGGACCCGGACGCAGGGGAGGTCTGCGCCGTGTACGTGCACCCCGACCATGCGGGAAAGGGCGTGGGCCATGGGCTGCTCGCGGAGCTTGAGGCCGCGGCCCGCGGCGGCGGCCTCGCCGAACTGGCCGTGAAATCCACCCTCGGCGCCAAGGGCTTCTATCTAAGGAATGGATATCAGGAGCATGAGGCCGGGCTCCACCGCCTGCCGGACGGGACCAGCCTCGCATGCATTGCAATGACCAAACGCATCGCGCCCGGCGCGATGGGACCGAAACCGTCAACAACGCGAGGAAGCAGATGAACCGCATCAAGGTCAAGGCCGCCCTGGGCGCGGACGCCCCGGCCGAGGGCGTGCGCGTCTGCGGTTGGGTCCGTACCCGCCGCGACGGCAAAGGCTTCGCATTCTTGGAGATCAACGACGGGTCCTGCCTGGGCAACATCCAGGCCGTGGTGGACGAGGGCCTGCCCGGCTGGGAGCACATGCCCCGGGTGAACACGGGCGCGTCCGTGGCCGTGGACGGAGACCTGGTGGAGAGCCCGGGCAAGGGCCAAAAATGGGAGATGCGGGCCACGGCCCTGACCCTGTTCGGCGAGGCCGACCAGGAGGACTTCCCCTTGCAGAAGAAGCGCCATTCCGACGAGTTTCTGCGCTCCATCGCGCACCTTCGGCCGCGCACCAACAAGTACGGGGCCATGTTCCGCATCCGTTCCGAGGCGGCCCAGGCCGTGCACATGTTCTTCCGCGAGCGCGGGTTCGCCTACGTGCACGCGCCCATCATCACGGGCTCGGACTGCGAGGGCGCGGGCGAGATGTTCCGCGTGACCGCCCTGGATCCCACCGACGGCGGCGCGCACACCTTCGAGGAGGACTTCTTCGGCAAGGAGGCGGCGCTCACCGTGTCCGGCCAGCTGGCCGCCGAGATATTCGCCACGTCCCTGGGCGACGTGTACACCTTCGGCCCCACCTTCCGCGCCGAGAATTCCAACACCCCGCGCCACGCCGCCGAGTTCTGGATGATCGAGCCGGAGATGGCCTTCTGCGACATCCACGGCAACATGGACCTGGCCGAGGAGTTCCTCAAATATCTGGTGCGCCACCTGCGCGCGCATTGCGCCGAGGACCTGGAGCTGTTCGCCAACTGGGTGGACAAGGAGCTCACCGCCACCTTGGACATGATCGAGCATGAGACCTTCGTGCGCCTGCCCTACACCGAGGCCGTGGAGATTCTCGAGAAGAACTCCAAGACCAAGAAGGGCAAGGACCGCTTCGAGTATCCCGTGTCCTGGGGCATCGACCTGCAGACCGAGCACGAGCGCTTCCTCACGGAGGATCACTTCAAGAAGCCGGTCATCGTCTACGACTACCCCAAGGACATCAAGGCGTTCTACATGCGCATGAACGAGGACGGCAGGACCGTGGCGGCCATGGACGTGCTGGTGCCCCGGGTGGGCGAGATCATCGGCGGGTCCCAGCGGGAGGAGCGTCTGGACGTGCTCCAGGCGCGGCTCAAGGAGCTGGGCATGCCCGAAGAGGACTATTGGTGGTATATGGAGCTTCGGCGCTTTGGGTCCGTGCCCCATTCGGGGTTCGGCATGGGCTTCGAGCGGCTGCTCATGCTGACCACGGGCGTGGCCAACATCCGGGACGTGATTCCCTGTCCGCGCACGCCCCGGCACCTGGAATTCTAGCCGCGGCAACGGGCGCGCGGGCCGTTGCCGCCCGTGCGCCCGACCTGGACCGGGTTTTTCCTAGTCGTTTCGGCGGTCCGCGGGACCGCGCCGCTCGCGGGTCTGGCGGCGTTCCTCGGGGGCGCGGCGCTCCCTGAGGCTGCGGCGTTCCTGGTTCCCCATGTCGCGTTGCATCTGGCGGCGATCCGCGGGCACCTGGCGGCGGTCCTGCATCTCCCTGCGCTCCTCGCCCGAGCGCCGTGTGCTCTCTGTTCTGCGATCCATGCCGCTCATCTCGTCTTCTCCCTGTGGCCTGGGGGTTTTTCTGAGCCTAGCACGCTCCGGCGGCGTTGTGAACGCCTTGGGCGGGCCGTCGGGCCGTTGGGAGCGAATTTTTTCACGACCGTGATTTTTTTGGGTTGACACCTGCGCACCCATGGCCCTAAATGGACCCATGACTGTTTGAGTGTTCAAACAGTGCTTCTTCCGATTACGGTCGGTTGAACGAAAAGCCATGCCGGGATTAGATTTGTTGGTTGACGGAATGTGGTCCGCTACGCCGGGGGGTGGTCCCCCGGCGAGCGGCCCCCGGCTGGGCGGCTCCGCCGCTCCTCCCTCTTGGGACTCCGCCGTGCGTTTCAGCGACGGCTTTGTCTAGTGATACTCCCTGTCCCCCGTCGGCCCCTGCACAGGGGCCGACGTGTTTTCGGATCAAGGCCCGTGCGGCGTTGACGCACGTGCATTGAGCATATAAGCATGCTAACCCGGACTCGTTCCGGAAGGGGTGTTCTACAAGGTGGGTTGTATGACAAAGAAGGAATCGCTTCTCAAGGCGGCCAAGGAGTTGTTCGGCGAATTCGGCTACAACGAGACCACGTTCAAGAAGATTTCCGAGCGCGCGGACGTGGCGTTGGGGTTGTTGACGCATCATTACGGCAACAAGGAAAAATTGTTCCTGGCCGCTGGCTTGGACGTGCTGGAGCAGTTCAAGAGCCGTTTGCGGGCCGCCGTCCAGGGCGCGGAGACCGGCCTGGAGGAAGTGCGGCGCTTCTGCCAGGAGTATCTGGCCTTTTCACTGGATCCCGAGGAGGACTTCATGGTCCTTATCCGCTGCTCCCCGTACAGCGACCTCAAGGCGCACGAGGACCGCAACATCATGGAGGAGAAGTTCTCCGAGGTGCTGCGCATCCTGGAGCGCGGCGTGCGCAGGGGAGTGGAGGACGGCAGCATTCTGGACCTGCCGCCCGTGGAGACGGCCACGGCCGTGACCTGCAACCTGGTGGGCTCCGTGCGCACCAAGCTGCTCACGCCCTACAGCCCTCCGTCCCTCTATGATGATATGCTGGCCTTCATCACCCGTTCCCTGGACGCCAAGCGCGGCGCATAGGGGCACCGAGGGCCGCATCGTGTTTCGGGCCGCTCCGCCGCCAGGCGGAGCGGCCCGTTCCTTTTTGTGGGTTCCGCCGCGGGCCAAGCGGATTGGCTGATATTTTATCAAGTGATTACAGCGCGATGAAATCTTTTTCAGGGAACGCACGTTTTTGTGTTGACGGCCACTGCGGGTTTCTATAGAACGCTTTCTCCGGCGTGAGACGGCAGCCGGCCAAAACGGCCGGCGATTTTTTTGAAAAGTTCTTTTGAAAAGTCGTTGACACTCCGGTCCGCCTTCGGTAGGTTCTCCCTCCCGCTAAGGCGGAAGCCCACAAGGGCAGCGTTCTTTGACAATTAAATAGCGAGTTGGGAAAACCTGCTTTAGGCAG
>NZ_JBTVWW010000037.1:0-18144 GCF_054819825.1 Desulfocurvus sp. DL1XJH-121 | reverse complement strand
TGAATACTGAGCCGACTCTTCCTCTCGTACATGGAGCCATCCTAACTGTAAGCTGAACTCTTAGCTAGGACAGCCCCTTATTTTTTCTCTTACACGGAGGGATTACAATTCGCCCGTGTCCTGAAGGCCGAAAAATCGTTCGGCGTTGGCCGCAGCGGCGAGCCAGAGGTCGGCGGAAGCCATGCCCCGGACCTCGGCCACGGCCTGGGCCGTAAAGCCGATGAACGCGGGCTCGTTGCGCTTCCCGCGCCAGGGGTCCGGGGCCAGGAACGGGCTGTCCGTCTCCAGCACCAGCCGCTCCAGGGGCGCGGCGGCCACGGCCTCGCGCAACTCGTCCATGCCCTTCCAGGTCACGGCCCCGGGGATGGACAGGTACCAGCCGTTGTCCACCACGCGCCGCATCCAGCGCTCCTCCCCGCCGAAACAATGCCAGAGGAGCGGCCGCCCCGCGAACCCCCGCTCCTCCAGGACCTCGAAGGAGTCATCCCAGGCCTCGCGGGAATGGATGACCACGGGCACGCCCAGTTCCCGGGCCAGGTCCAGCTGTTCGGCGAACACCGCGCGCTGCACGTCGTGCGGGGCGTAGTCGTAATGATAGTCCAGGCCGATCTCGCCCAGAGCCTTGATCCGGGAGTCCTCGGCAAAGGCCCGGGCCACGGCCTCGCGGGTCTCCCCGTCCCAGGTCCCGGCATCGTGGGGATGCGCACCCAGGATGAAGAATATCCCGGGACGCCCGGCGAACAGGTCCCGCCCGCGCGCGTAGGCCTCGGGCCCCAGGAAGACCTGCCCGATGCGCGAAACCCCGCAGGCCGCCGCGCGCGCGAGCACGGTATCGAGGTCCTCGGCGTAATTCTCCAGGTCCAAATGCGCGTGGGTTTCCACCCCGCCCGAGGGCAGGCCCAGGGTCTCGGGCTCCTGGCGGGGCGTCTTGCGCTTCTTGCTCATGATAAACGTTCCTTGATCCATTCCATGAAAACGCCCGCGCCGGGCGCGGGCGGATGAAAAACGAGGTCCGCCGAGGCTAGAACCGATCCCAGAGCTCCAGCACAGCCTTGCGCTGCTCGTCCAGGCCGTAGGCCCGGGCCGTTTCCAGGGCGGCTTGGCGCATGGCCGCGTATTGCGGGGCTCCCTGCGCCGCCCAGGCCACGGCCCGCTCCAGGGCCAGGGCCGCTGCGGCCACGTCGGCGTCCGCCGCGTAGAGCCCGTTGCCGCCCCAGGGCGTCTCGCGCAGGGGGCACCAGGGGCGCGCGGCCCCGGCCACGTCACCCATCTCGCCGTGGGCCTGGCGCATGTAGTCGAAGCCCCCGAGCCCGGCGAAGCCCACCACCGGGCAGCCGCAGGCCATGGCCTCCAGGGGCGGCAGGGGGCAGCCCTCGGGGTAGCCCATGGCCAAGAACAGATGCGAACCGGCAAGGGCACGGGCCACGCCCGCCTGGTCCAGGCCGTGGATCTCCACCCACTGGACCCGGGCGTCGGACGGGCTGCGCGGGGCGCGGGCCTCCAGCACGGCCCGCACCTGGGCGGCCAGGGCCTTGTTCTTGCGCGGCATGTAGGCCACGCGCACGGGCGAGGCGGGGGGCGGCTCCGGGGCCGGGAAAAACAGGTCCAGGTCGATGCCCGGGCGCAGGACCGGCGCGTCCTCGCCAAGGGCCAAGCGCAGGTACCAGGCCACGGGCTCGGACACGGCCACAAAGGACACGTCCAGCTGGTCCCAGGCCACGCCCTGGGGCAGGGCGGAAAACACATAGGCCCAGTTCTGCACGTAGACCAGGGTGCGGGCCTCGGCCTTGAGCCCCGGGGCCAGGGCGTTGACCCAGCCCTCGGGCACCAGCCAGATGTCGTCAGGCGTCAGGCGCATCTCGTCCCAGGGCACCACGGGCACGTCCCGGGACAGCACAGGCCCCTCGTGCCCGCCCTCGCGGACCACCAGGGCCACCTCGCGCCCGGCCGCGTGCAGATGCGCGGCCACCTGGTGCAGGACGTGGGTTCCGCCCGTGGCCTTGGCCAGCGGCGGCATGAAGATGTAGGTGCGCGACATGCGGGCACTCTAACAAGCCGTCCAGAAAGTGCAATCCGCTTCGTCAGCGCAAAAATCCAGACCGCTTATGCATGCCCACAACACACTGCGCGTCCTGGATTTTTGCGCGTCCTCGCATCTCACACCTCCTGAACGGCCTGATGGGGAAGGACTTCCTTCAACCCGCCTCCAGGCAAGATGCGGAAACAAAAGAGCCGCCCCCGGTGGGAGCGGCCCTTACAACTTGTTCCGCTGGACGCGCCGGGTCAACCGGCGAGGATCTCGATGCGCTTGGGCGCGACCTTCTCGGCCTTGGGCAGGAACAGTTCCAGCACGCCGTTGTCCAGGTGGGCCTTGATGCCGTCGCTGTCCACGGTGTCCGAGAGCTTGAAAGCCCGGCGGTAGTCCACGTCCCCGAACTCCAGTTCCAGGAATTTGTCCTCTCCGCCCGTGAGCACCTCGGAGCGGCCCGAGACGACCAGTTCGTTCTCCTTCAGGTCGATGACCAGGCCCTCCTTGGGCACCCCGGGCATGTCCATGAAGATGTGGAACCCGTCCTCGCGCTCGATGATGTCCGACGGCTGCCTGTGGCGGGGCAGCGCGGTTTCGGTCTTGCTGATTTCGTTGCTCATGGCGCCTACCTCCTATGAAATTGCGATGTCGATCTTCTTGGGGCGCACGGCCTCGGCCTTGGGCAGCACGATGTCCAGGATGCCGTTCTTCAGGGTGGCCGTGACCCTGTCGCGGTCCACGGGCACGTTCAGGGAAATGATCCTCTGGAACGGCCCGGCCGGGCGCTCCTGGCGGAAGTACTTGCCTTCCGGAGCCTTGCGCTCGCCCTTGATGACCAGGGTCTTGTGGGTCAGGGTCAGTTCGATGTCCTCCAAACCCAGGCCCGGTATCAGGGCGCTCACGCGCACCGCGTCGTCGCTTTCGCCGATGTTCAAGGGAGGGTAGGCGAAGCGGCGCTGGCTCAGGCTGGAAGGACCGAAGAACTCCTCCATCAGCTGGTCCCAGTGGCGCGGGACCTCGTAGAAAGAACCAAAATCAATCACCATGATTCATACCTCCGTGAACGGAATGGTTTTGTTTTCGAGATAAACGATAAACAGGGGGAAGGGCTTGTCAAGGTAGGTGGGGGGGACTTTTTCCCCATGTGGATAACGAGATGGGATTTGCCTTCGGCCGGGCGGGGGAGAGACACGGCGGTACAATTGGTCGTGCTTTTTTTGTCGCTTGGACACTGTGGAGATACTGTTCCGGGTGGGACAGCTGGTTCAAAAGCTTGCGCTTTTGAACCAGCTGGCAAAGGGGCCGGGGGGCGAGCCCCCCAGGCCCCTCTGCACTCCCCTGCCCCCCTTTTGGGGCGAGGGCGTTACCGGGCCAATGGTACTTTTGGGGAACGCCAAGGCATGTCGTCGCTTGAAGGTCGTGCGTGTCGGCGGGGCAGGGGCTTTGGCGGGGCTACGCGATACGCCTCCGCGTCGCCCCTATCGCCCCGATGCAGGGGGTGGGCATGTGCGTCCGACAGGCGGGTTGCTGGAAGAGGCGGGCCGAAGGGCCATGACGTCGAGGTTGCAGGCGGTCCCTGCGTAATTCCTCGGGCTACACGGTACGCCCGGGAATTCGCTTTACGGTCCCGATTTGCGGGGTGGGTATGGATGTGCGCCGATGATATTGGCTGATGAGCTTGGGCGTTAAACGGATGAGGGGCAGGATCAGACAGCATGCGGTGTCCGGCCGCAGTCCTTGCCCCGTGCCGCCGCACTGCTTGCGTCCCGCCCTCCGGAACTCCCCAAGCCCCGGCGCGCTGCCCGGCGTAGCGGCTGTGATGGTAATCAGCGAAGCGAAGCCGGGCTCGTGCGACGGAGCGGCATCACCTGTGCCGCGACACGAGGGGAAGAATCACTGAGGGACCGCACCACCGCGACTTCCCAGCGCCCCATGCGGGTACGGGGGGCGCAGCGCTGTGATGGTAATCAGAAAAGCGAAGCCCCCCGTACCCGCATGGGGCGCGGCCGCGTCACCTCCCCCATCATTCCCGACAAACCAACGCCCTACCCGCGAGGGAACGCGGTGGGCGGGAGGGAGGGCACAAGTGGTTTTGCGCCACGACACAAAAAAGGCCCGGAGCAACCACTCCGGGCCCTATCTTCCAAAAAAACTCAACTACTCGCCTTGCGGCACGCCCCCGGGCCATTCGCCCTCGGGAACCGCCTCCTCCACGAGCATCACCGGAATATCATCCTGTATGGGATACACCACCGCGCAGGCCGGGCAATGCAGCCCGTCCTCGGCGGGCAGGAGACGAATCTCGCCCTTGCACTTGGGGCAGGCCAGGATATCCAACAGGTCCTTGTTCAGGGTCATGGTCGTCCTCCTTGTCACCGGGACCATAGCCGCTTTGCCCCCGGCCCTCAAGAACATTGACACCCGCCCCTCGCATCCCCTAGCACAAGAGACGAGGCGCATTGCAAGCCAACCAAGGAGACTTCATGCCCGGCATCGACCTGCACACCCACTCCACCGTGTCCGACGGCACCCTGCCCCCGGGCGAACTTGTGGCTCTGGCCAAACGCAGCGGCCTGCGCGCCCTGGCCCTCACGGACCACGACACCGTGGACGGGCTGCCCGAGGCCATGGCCATGGGCCGGGAGGTGGACATCGAGGTCATTCCGGGCTGCGAACTGTCCGTGAACTGGGACACGGGCTTCATGCACATCGTGGGGCTGTTCCTGCCGGAATGGCCCGAAAGGCTCGAGGCGGGCATGCAATACCTGCGCGACCGCCGCGCCAACCGCAACGAGCGCATCGCGGCCAAGCTCCAGGAACTGGGCCTGGACGTGACCTACGAACGCATCCTGGAGATCGCGGGCGAGGGCACGGTGGGCCGCCCGCACATCGCCCGGGCCATCGTGGAGGCCGGTGCGGCCACGAGCATCCAGAACGCCTTCGACGTCTATTTGGGGCAAAAGGGCCGCGCCTACCTGCCCAAGGACAAATTCAGCCCGGAAAAGGCCCTGACCCTGCTCAAGGAGGAAGGGGCCACCGTGATCCTGGCCCACCCCTACACCCTGGACCTGGACGGCGAGGCCGAGGAGCGCGCCGTGGCCGAGCTCAAGGAGATGGGCCTGGACGGCATCGAGGCCCACTACACCGAGCATACCCGGACCATGACCGAGAAGTACCTGGCCCTGGCCGAACGCCTGGACCTGCTGGTCTCTGGCGGGTCGGACTTCCACGGCTCGGTGAAGCCGGATATTTCCCTGGGGCGGGGCCGGGGCGGCCTGCACGTGCCCTACGCCCTGCTCACGGCCATGCGCGAGCGACGCGCGGCCCAGGGCCTGCCCGCGTAGCCGCCCGCGCGGACCCATGACTATTTTTCCCGAACTCCTGGCCCCCGCGGGCAACGCCGAGAAGCTGGACACGGCCCTGGCCTACGGGGCCGACGCCGTGTATCTGGCTGGCCCGATCCTGAACCTGCGCGCGCCGGACGCGGGCTTTTCCTGGGACGGCCTGGCCCGGGGCGCGGCCCAGGCCCACGCGGCCGGGGCGCGGGCCTACGCCTGCCTCAACGCCCTGCCCGGCCAGGAGCAGACGCCCCTGGTGCGCGAGGCCCTGGAACGGCTGGCGGACATGGACGGCCCTTCCCGGCCCGACGCCCTGATCGTGGCCGACCCCGGGGTCCTGGCCCTGGCGCGCGAACGCCTGCCACGCATGCCCCTGCACCTCTCCACCCAGGCCAACACGGCCAACGCCGCTGCCGCCGCCTTCTGGCGCGCGGCCGGGGCCTCGCGCGTGAACCTGGCGCGGGAGCTGTCCATGCGCGGGGTGGCGGGCATGGCCCGGGAACTGCGGGAAACAGGGGCGGACGTGGAGCTGGAGATGTTCGTGCACGGGGCCCAGTGCATGGCCGTGTCCGGGCGCTGCCTGCTCTCGGCCTCGCTCACCGGGCGCTCGGCCAACCAGGGTCTGTGCACCCATCCCTGCCGCTTCCGCTATCGGCCCACGGCCGTGCGCTTCGAGGAGGAGCTGCGGCAGGGGGACGACACCTGGGAGGCCGTGCAGGGGGAGGACCACACGGCGATCTTCGCCACCGAGGACCTCTGCCTGGTGAAGTACCTGGCCTGGGCCGCGCGCACCGGGCTCGCCGCCCTGAAGATCGAGGGCCGCATGAAGTCCGGCGGCTACCTGGCCCACGTGGTGGACGCCTACGCCACGGCCCTCAAGGACCTGCGCGCCGGGACCTTCCGCCCAACCCTGTATCTCGCCGAACTGGCCAACACGGCCTCGCGGCCCCTGGGCACCGGGTTCTTCCTGCCCGGCGGCCGGAGCAGGACCTACCCGAGGGCCGAAGCCCCGCGGCCCGTCGTGGCGCGGGTCACGCGCCGCCTGGGGGACGATGCCTGGGAGCTGGCCGTGCGGCACCGCCTGGACGCGTCCGAGCCCCTGGTCGTGATGCGGCCGGGCCTCGAACGCCCCCGGCTGGCCGCCCGGGACTACCGCCTGGAGAACCCGCAGGGCGAAGCCCTGGACCGGGCGCATTCCGGCGTCACGGCCGTGCTGCGCACCGAGTCCAGAGAAATCCGCGAAAAACTCTACCTGCGGTCTTGATGATCAAGAAGGCCGCCAAGGCAGCCCTTCCCTCAGAAAACACCTATATTTCAGACTGTTCCAAAATGTGCGAGTGCAAGGCGCAAGGAAAATTCAAGACCGACGCGTACTCCCCGTACGCGAGGGTTTGAATTTTCCGCAGCAACGCAGCAATCGTGCGTGTTGGGGCAGTCTGGTCAAGGCTCGACAAGGACCAGGCGCAGCCCGAAGGTCTCGGAGCCCAGGTCGTGGTTGCCGAAGGACCGGCCCGTGGCCTTGATGGTGCCGCTGGGGCCCGCGCCGAATTCGTCGGCCACCTGGTCCAGGACCAGCGCGCCCGTGGGCGTGAGCAGCTCCACCTCGTAGTGGGTGGAGAACACGGGCTTGCCCTCCATCAGGCGCAGGGTGGCCGGCGCGGGCAGGGGCAGGCGGCCATGGGCGCAGTCCACGAAGCCCGTGAACCAGGGCAGGGGCGAACAGACCACCCAGGTCACGCCCAGGGCGTCCAACCCGTAGAACGCGCCCACCACGTCCACCAGGGTGTCCACGGCGCCCACCTCGTGGAAGTGGACCTTTTCCAGGGGAATGCCGTGGGCCTCGGCCTCCACCTGGCCCAGGCGCTGGAAGGCCCGGGCCGAGCGCTCGCGCACCGCCGGGTTCAAATCCAGAGAACCGATAATGGCCAGGATGTCCGAAAGGTGGCGCAGGGGCTGGGACGCGGCCGCGCCCACGTCGAGCCTGCGCCCGCCGAACCCGTTCACGCGCACCACGGGCGCGTCGAGCTCCACGGGCACGCCCGCGCGCTCCAGGGCTGCGGCCAGGGGGGCCAAGTCCAATCCCAGGTCGGCCAGGGCGGCCAGGAACATGTCCCCGCCCATGCCCTGCCTGCAATCCACGAACAATTCGGCCATTGGTTGCTCCATACCCGATCGGGCGTAATTGGTGTTGAAAAACGGCTGTACGTATGCGAAGTTATAGTCAAGTGGTCGTGCGTCGATCACATAGCCCGTTGTGTTCCAATCCGCAAGGCAGAGCCGCCGGGCCCCGGCCAGCGGCCAAGTAAAGGAGGTTCGCGATATGCTCATCGGCAACTGGATGACGAAGGATCCCTACACCGCCACCCCTGAAACGTCCATGATGCGCGCGTCCAAGATCATGAAGGACAAGCGCGTGCGCGGGCTCTCCGTGGTGGACGAGGACGGGGTGCTCGTGGGCATCGTCACGGACCGCGACATCAAGGAGGCCTCGCCCTCCAAGGCAACGACCCTGGACGTGCACGAGCTGTACTACCTGCTCTCGGAAATCAAGGTGAAGGACATCATGTCCACCAACCTGGTGACCATCGGCCCCAACGACTCCGTGGAGCGGGCCGCCGTCCTGATGATGGACCACAAGATCGGCGGGCTGCCCGTGGTGGACGAAACCGGCAAGCTGGTGGGCATCATCAGCCAGTCCGACGTGCTCAAGGTGCTGGTGACCATCACCGGCGTGCTGCACGGCGGCCTGCAGTTCGCCGTGGACCTGCCCGACGAGCAGGGCACTCTGGGCGAGCTGGTGGCCTTCCTCAACGAGCGCAACTGCCGGATCATGAGCATCCTCACGGCCTTCGAGCCCGAGGGCGCGGCCACGCGCCACGTGTTCATCCGCCTCCACGACATGGACCGGGCCCTGCAGAAGACCATGCTCGACGAGCTCAAGGCCAAGTACAAGGTGCTGTACACCGCGCGCGACGAGGCGCACCAGCCCCTGATCTGAGAACACAGCGGACCGCGATGGTACAGACCGCCGCCCCTCGGGGCGGCGGCTTTTTCATGCCCGGGCGTTGCAGGCGAGAAAAGGGCAAAAAGCCAGGGCGGATGCGCTCAGGCGGCTCTCCTCCCCGCGCCCCTCGTAGAGCACCAGGGGCGGCTCCACCACGAGGCCCGGCCCGCCGTTCTTCACGGCCTCCACCAGGGCCAGGCGCGCGGGCTCGTCCGCGCGGGAATGCACGCAGAGCAGGCGTTTGGGCGACAGGCGGCGGGCCGCCATGTCCGCCAGCAGCTCGGGCAGGCGCTCGGGCAGGCCGATGAAGGCCGCGCGGCGGCGGTTGGCCAACAGCAGGGCCGCCGCGTCCACAAAGGCTGCGATGGGGGCCGAGGCCTCGAAGCGGGCCGCGTCGCGCCCCGGGTCCGGAGGCCGCCGCCCCGTGCCGGGGGCGCGGTACGGGGGATTGCAGACCACGAGGTCGAAGGATTCGGGAACGAGGTCGGCGTGTTCGCGCGCGACGGCCACGTCGCCGTGCAGGGCCGCGTAGCGTTCGGCCAGCCCCAGGCGCGCGGCGTTGTCCCGGGCGCAGGCCGTCATCTCCGGGTCCGCGTCCAGGCCGGTGACGTGCAGGCCGTCCCCGTCCGGGCGCAGCATGAGCCCCAGGCCCACCACGCCGCAGCCCGCGCCCAGGTCCAGGACGCGGGAAGCTCCGCCCGGCCGCGCGAAGCAGGCCAGGAGCAACGAATCCAGGGAAAAACGGAACCCCGCCGAGGGCTGGACAAGCCCCCGGGGGAAATAGGCGCGGACCTCGCCGCCGTCCTGGGCTGAAGCCTGGGGCACGGGGTCCTCCTCGCTCTCGGGGCTACCCGGCTTGGCCTACTCCACGGCCTCGCGGTCGCGCAGGCCCAGGAGGTAGAGCACCCCGTCCAGGCCCATGGTGGAGATGGCTTGGCGCGCGCCCTTGCGCACCACGGGCTTGGCGTGGAAGGCGATGCCCAGGCCCGCGACGCCCAGCATGGGCAGGTCGTTGGCCCCGTCGCCCACGGCCACGGCCTGCTGCAGGCTGATCTCTTCCTTTTTCGCGATGCTGGTCAGGAGGTCGGCCTTGCGCTTGCCGTCCACGATCTGGCCCTTCACGCGGCCCGTGAGGCGGCCGTCCTCGATCTCCAGCTCGTTGGCGTAGACGTAATCCACGCCCCACTTCTCGCGCAGGCGCTCGCCGAAATAGGTGAACCCGCCGGAGAGGATGGCCACCTTGTAGCCCAGCTTCTTGAGGGTGCGCACCAGGCGCTCGGCGCCCTCGGTGAAGGGCATGGCCTCGGCCACCTCCTCCATCACGGAGGCGTCCAGGCCCTTCAAGAGGGCCACGCGCTCGGTGAGGCTCTGCTTGAAGTCCAGCTCGCCGCGCATGGCCGCCTCGGTGATGGCCGCCACCTTGTCCACCACCCCGGCGCGCCGGGCCAACTCGTCGATGCCCTCGGCCTGGACCAGGGTGGAGTCCATGTCGAAGGCCACCAGCCTGCGGTTGCGGCGGTAGACGTTGTCCTCCTGGAAGGAGATGTCCACGCCCATTTCCGAGGTGATGGCCATGAACTCCGAGCGCAGGGCGGCGATGTCGCCGGGCACGCCGCGCACGGAAAATTCCACGCAGGCCCGGGGGGTGTCCTCGGGGTGCAGCACCGAGACCCGGCCCGAAAGGCGGTTCACGAAATCGATGTTCAGGCCCGCAGCGGTGATCACGCCCGCCACCCGGGCCACCTGGGCCGCGCCCAGGGAACGGGAGAGCAGCGTGACGATGTAGCGCTTGCGCCCCTGCGCCCCGACCCATTCCTCGTGGCGCTCTACGGTCACGGGGGAAAAGCGCAGCTCAACGTCCATGGCGTTGGCCGCGTAGAGCAGGTCCTTGAGGATGGGGGCGGTGCCCTGCTCCTCGGGGATGTTGATGATCAGCCCCAGGGACAGGGTGTTGTGGATCACGGCCTGGCCGATGTCCAGGACGCTGACGCTGTACAGGGCCAGGGTGTCGGTAATGCGGTTCAGAATGCCCGGCTTGTCTTCGCCGGAAACCTTGATCAGAAAAATCTCGGACATGAAAACCTCTCGTGAATCGACATGCGCCCCTGTTTACCCGGTTTCCGGCCGCTTGCAAAGGCCGGAATCAGGCCCCCCGCCGCCGGGCCGCACGGCGCTTCAGGGCCCCGTACACCAAGCCCGCCTCGGGCACGCGCAGGGCCAGTGCGGCCAGGGCGTAGGCCAGGACCCAGGCCGGGATCAGGGCCACGGCCCAGGGGCCCATGCCGCGCGTGAACCAGGCCGCGAGGCCCAGGGCCAGGGACATGGCCGCGTACAGCAGGGCCTGTCGGCCGCAGGAGGCCCAGGCCCCGAAACGGCGGCGCAGGCCCAGGAGCAGCAGCGCCGCGTTGCCCCAGGAGGACAGGGACGTGGCCAGGGCCAGCCCCACGTGTTCCAGGGGAAACATCAGGGTCAGGGCGCAGGCCACGTAGATGAGCAGGCTGACCACGGCGGCCTTGACCGGGGTGCGCGTGTCGCCCAGGGCGTAGTAGGCCGAGACCAGGGGCCGCACCGCCGCGAAGGCGGGCAGGCCCGCGCCGTAGGCCACCAGGGCCCAGGCCGTGGCGGACACGGCCTCCGGCCCGAAGGCCCCGCGCCCGAAGAGCAGCGCCACCACGGGCTGGCACAGGGCGATGAGCCCGGCCGCCGCGGGCAGGCTGATGAACAGGGTCAGGCGCAGACCGCCGTCCAGGGTCTCGCGGAAGTCGTCCATCTCGCCGCGCGCGGCCAGGGCGGAGAGGCTGGGCAGGGCGGCCGTGGACACGGCCACGCCGAACACGCCCAGAGGGAACTGCACCAGCCGGTCCGCGTAATACAGATAGGAGATGCTGCCCCCGGCCAGGAAGGAGGCCAGCACCGTACCGATGACGATGTTGATCTGGTACACGGCCGCGCCGAACACCGTGGGCAGCATGAGCCGCGCGGTGCGCCCCACCCCGGGATGCCGGGGCGACCACGGCCCGCGCCAGGAGAACCCGGCCCCGCGCAGGGACGGCTGCTGCAACAGCCACTGGCAGAGCCCGGCCAGGAGCACGCCCCAGGCCAGGCAGTGGGGCACGCTGAGCCCCAGCCAGACGCCCGCCAGGGCCGAGGCGATGAGCACCACGTTCAGGGCGCAGGGGGCCAAAGCCGGGGCCAGGAAGCGGCCCGAGGCGTTGAGAACGCCCATGCACAGGGCCACGCCGGAGATGAACACGATGTACGGGAAGCAGATGCGCACCAGGTCGGCTGTGGTGGCCACCAGGGCCGGATCGTCGGCGAAGCCCGGGGCCACCAGGAACACCAGTGGCCGCGCCTGGAATCCGGCGCACAGGGTCAGGACGCCCAGGATGACCAGCAGCCAGAAGAGCATGCTGCGCGCCAGGGCGTGGGCCTCGGGCTCGCCGTCCTCCTCGCGGATGCGGGTGTACACGGGCACGAAGGCCATGGTCAGGGAGCCCTCGCCGAACAGCCGCCTGAGCAGGTTGGGCAGGCGGAAGGCCACGAAGAACGCGTCGGCCAACGGCCCCGCGCCCAGGGCGAAGGCGATGATCAGGTCCCGCAGAAAGCCCAGGATGCGCGAGGCCAGGGTGGCCCCGGCCACCACGGCGGCGTTCTTGGCGATAACCCGGCTATGGCTGTTCATCCACGCTCCACGTGAGGACAATAACCCACCCCAAACAAAAGTTTTTGGAGAGGGGATGGGGGTCCGGGGGAAGGGGAGGCCCTTTTTCCAAAAAGGGCCTCCCCTTCCCCCGGCTCTTCCTTACAACCGCCCTACTTCTGGCACTTCTCGCAGAACACGCTGGTGCGGCCCGCCACTGTACGCCGGGAGAGCGGTGTCTTGCAAATCCTGCATGGCCGCCCGGCGCGGCCGTAGACCCTGAAATCGTTCTGAAAGGCCCCGGCGTCGCCGTGGGCGTTGACGTAGTCGCTGATGGACGAGCCGTTGGCCGCGATGGCCTCCTTGAGCACCTCCACGAGCGCTGCGTGCAGCCCCAGCAACCGCTTGCGCGGCACCGTATCCGCGCGCGTATCCGGCCGGATGCCCGCGCGGAACAGGGACTCGTCTGCGTAGATGTTGCCGACGCCCGCCACCACGGACTGGTCCAGGAGCAGGGCCTTGGTCCGCGCCCTGCGCCCGGCCAGGCGGTCCGCGAACTCCGCCGCGCCCATCTCCAGGGGCTCGGGCCCGAGGGAGGCCCAGAACTTCCAGCGCGGCAGGTCGCCGGGGGCCATGGCCCGGCAGGAGCCGAAGCGGCGCACGTCCCCGAAGAGCAGGGAGCGGCCGTCGGCCAGGGAAAAGACGATGCGCGTGTGCGGCCTCGCGGCCTGGCCCGGGGCCTCCACGGTGAGCCGCCCGGTCATGCGCAGGTGGAAGCAGAGATGCAGGACGCCGTTTCTCGGCCGCGCCAGGTCCAGCACCAGGACCTTGCCCCGCCGCCAGGCGCGCAGCACCCGCGCGCCCGCCAAGGCCGGGGGCAGGTCCGCAAGGCAGAGGGCCCCGTCGCCCGAGGACACGGCGCTGGCGTCCAGGACTTCCACGGCGCTGAATTCCGCGCCCGCCAGGTCCGCGTCCAGGCCCCTGGCGATGGTCTCCACTTCGGGCAGTTCGGGCATGGAGGCGCTATTCCTTTCCAGAATCCATGGGGTCGGGGGTCAGGGGGACGGTCAGGGTCAACAGGGCCTCGCCCCGGCGCACGGAGAATTCCAGGGGCTTGCCGTCGCGCTTGGCGCGCACGGCGGCCTTGTGCAGCACCCAGAGGTCCTGGACGGCCTCGCCCTGGGCCGCGACGATGGCGTCCCCGGGCCGGAACCCGGCGGCCTCGGCCTTGGTGCCCGGGGCCACGGACAGCACCTCCGCCGCGCCGGGCAACAGCCGCAGCTCGAAGCCCAGGCGCGAGGAATTGGTCAGCGCGCAGTAGAAGAGCAGATCGGCGGCCGCATAATCCGGGTCGTCCAGCCCGCGCCAGGGGACCAGGGACAGGACCTTGGCGCCCGGGTCCAGGGACTTCAGCCTGTGGGCCAGGCCCCAGCCGTATTCCACGTGCCCGGCGCCCACGAGCACCACCACGGGGGAACCGAGCCTGCGCGCGGCCACGGCGCCCTCGGCCATGGCCGTGTCCCACAGGGACTGCACCTGGAGGAAACGCTCCAGGCGCAGGGCGGACGCGTGCTCGGCTTCCTTGGATTCGGCATCCTTGGGGGCCATGAGCTCGCGATGCATGGCGAACTCCTCGCGCAGGGACTCGCGCTGCCCGTCCGGAGGCGGCAGGATTTCCGGGGGCGCCTGCGCCCTGTCCTCCGGGGCCACGGCTTCGAGCCCGCCCTCGGACACGGCGCGCACCACGCGGCGGGGCACGTTCAGGGCCACGAGCGGCACCCCCGCCTCACGCGCCACGCGCAGCACGGGCGCGTACCCGGAAAAGGCGTGGCCCCAGGTCTTGTCCCAGTCCAGCGCGTCGCGCAGCCCGTCCAGGTCCAGCTCCCCGGCATTGAAGCGGTCCAGCACGGGCTGGCGGTCCACGGAGACCATTTCCAGCCCGAGGGCGGGCGACATCCCCGCGCGCGCCACGGCCCGCAGCACGTCGGCCTGCACCAGATGGTCGCAGGCCACGGCATGCCCCTCGCCGAGGAGCACGTAGTCCGCGCCCCGAGCGGCCCGGGCCACGCTTTCCAGGGTCTGCACCTGCCCCTTGGGAGCGAATATCTCGCCGGGCAACACGTCCCGCATAGGTCTGGGCATGGGGCCCCCGGCGCATCCGGCCAGGGCAAAGGCAAGGCCCACGGCCAGCAGACGCAGCAGCGTAGAAACTTTCAGCATCTTGATTGAGTCACACTGAGGATTCATCCAATCCATCCTAGCGGGAACCCCCTCAGGGCACAACCCGCTTCCCCTCTCCCCTGCTTCCCCTCCGCCCCGCCCCAGCCCAAGCCCCCCAGACGGCTCAGAGGTGTGCGGATGCAAGGCGCAAAAAGCGGGCAGGCCCGACGCGTATACAAATACGCGAGGGTCTGCCCGCTTTGCAGCAACGCAGCAGACGTGCGCCTATGGGCCGTCTGGGGTTAGTCCCACTTGCGTTTGTCTTCGATGGGTCGAATCTGCGGCGGCAGCGTGCCCGGGGCCACGACCTTGAGCTCGGGGCGCAGCTTGATCTGCTGGCGGAAGTAATGCAGCAGCTCGTCGTCGCGCTTGAAGTTGCTGGCCTCCACGTAGAGGGTCATCTCGTCGATGCCGCCGGGGTTGGTGACCTCGATCTGCCAGCGCTTGATCTCCTCGAAGCGGGCCATGACCTGCTCCACCTGGTGCGGGTACACGAACATGCCCTTGATGCGGGTGGTGGTGTCCACGCGGCCCACGATGCCGCCGAGCCTCGGGGAGGTGCGGCCGCAGGGGCAGGGCGAGCGGTCGATGTAGCCCAGGTCGCCGGTGGCCAGACGGATGAGGGGATAGGTCTTGTTGAAGGCCGTGACCACGATCTCGCCCACCTCGCCGTCCTTGAGCGGGATGCCCGTGTCCGGATGGCAGATCTCCACGTAGGCGCGGTTGGCGATGTGCAGGCCCGTGGTGTGGAAGCATTCGTAGCCGATGCAGCCCACGTCGGCGGTGCCGTAGCCCTGGCGCATGATGAGGTCGAACTTCTTCTCCAGGGTGGTGCGCAGCTTTTCGGAGAACTTCTCGCCGGTGACGAAGGCCACTTCGAGATAGAGGTCCTTGCGCAGGTTCAAACCCGCTTCCTCGGCCTTCTGGGCCAGGTGCATAAGGTAGCTGGGGGTGCCCACGTAGCCGGTGACCCTGAGCTTCTGCAGGATGTCCATCTGGGTGGCGGTGTTGCCCGGCCCGGCCGGGACCACGGCGCAGCCCAGCTTGCGCAGGGGCTCCTCGAACATCAGGCCCGCGGGGGTCAGGTGGTAGTTGAAGGTCACCTGGGCCAGGTCGCCGGTGCGGAAGCCCGCGGCGTAGAAGCTCTCGGTCCAGCCCCAGTAGTCCTCGGTGCGGTCCTCGGGGTCGAAGATCGGGCCCGGGGACAGGAACACCCGGCGCAGGTCGCCGAGGTCCTTGGTCAGGAGCCCGCCCAGGCGCGGCCCCATGGACTGCAGGAAGATGAGTTCCTTTTTCTTGAGGATGGGGATGTGCTTCAGGTCGGCCAGGGTCTTGAACTTGTCCACGTTGAACTGGGCACGGTCAAAGCGCTTCTTCACGTCCTCGGAATAGCGGTAGGCGTAGGTCAGCAGTTCCTTGAGCTGGATGGCGTAGTACTGCTTGCGCTCGGACTCGTCGAGCACCTCGCGACGGGAAAATATGCCTTCTGTGCGGTCTTTGCGGGTCATGTCGGTATCTCCAATTACATTCTACTGTCCAGGTTGGGACCAGCATGTGTAGCAAAGAGCGACTGTGTAGGCAAGAAAAAAATATTATTATCATATATTTCAATCCGTTGCAATGGGGCTCGCGCAATTATCTCCCTTCTCCCAGGCGCAATGTTTCCGCGAGCACGCCAAGCCCCCTGGCAAGGGCGGCGCGGTCGCGCACGCCGGACAGGGACACGCGCACGCCCTGCCCGCCGCGCGTCGCGCCCACGGCGAAATGCTCCTGATGAGCTACCACGGCCCCGCGCCGGGCCGTGGCCTCGGCGAAGTCCACGGAGCCCCAGCCGGGCGGCAGGCGCAGCCAGACGAAGCTGCCCGTGTCGCGCGCGGCCAGGCGCTCCGCGCCCAGGATGTCCCGGGCCAGGTTGACGCGCACGCGCGCCTCCTTGTGGTTGGCCTCGATGGTGGCGTCGGCCGTGCCGTCGTCGATCCAGCGGGCGGCGATCTCGGCCATGAGCCCGGCGGCCTTCCAGGAAGTCATGGCCAGGGCCGCCTCCAGGCTGGCCACGGCCCCGGGCGGCACGCAGAGAAAGGCCACGCGCAGCCCGTCGCAGAGCACCTTGGACGTGGAGGCGATGAAGTGCCCCAGCTCAGGGGCCAGGGCGGACAGGGGCGGCAGGGACGCGCCCACGGCCAGGGCGTAGACGTCGTCCTCCACGATGCGCACCCCGTGGCGGCGGCAGACGTCGGCCACCTCGTGCCTGCGGTATTCGGGCATGCGCGCCACGGTGGGGTTGTTGCACGTGGGCATGGTGTAGAGCCCGCGCACGTGGTCGCGCGCGCAGGCCTCAGCCAGGGCCTCGGGCACGAGCCCGCCCTCGTCCATGGGCAGGGGGACCAGGGTCAGGCAGAGGCGCTGGGCCATGGGCTTGACCATGGGATAGGTCAGGGCCTCCACGGCCACCTTGTCCCCCGGGGAGAACAACCCGGCCAGGCAGGTGTACAGGGCGTGCTGCGCCCCGGCGCAGACCAGCACGTCGTCCGCGCGCGCCGGATATCGGAAACGCCCGGCCCAGCGCGCCCCGGCCTCGCGGTGGCGGGGAAGGCCCCGGGACTCGTGGCGCGTAAGCAGCGCGGCGAGGTTCGGGTCCCGCGCCATGTCCGCCAGGGTGGCGGCCAGGGCCGGGCCCAGGGAATGGGTGGTGGCCGCCAGCCCCATGTCCACCACGCCCTGGTCCTTGCCCAGGCCCGCGAAGCCCTCGATGGGCGCGGACACGAAGGTCCCCCGGCCGCGCTCGCCGCGCACCAGCCCGCGCCGGGCGGCCTCGGCGTAGGCGCGGGTCACGGTGCCCACGGTGACGGACAACTCCCCGGCCAGGGCCCGGTGCGTGGGCAGGGCCTGGCCCGGCGCGAGGCGGCCCTGGGCCACGGCCTCCTCGATGGCATCGGCGATAAGGGAATATTTCGGGTCCCGGGACGCTGTGGGGATGCGCAGCTGAATTGTCATGGTGACAATTGATATTTTGACCGCGAGATTGTGTCAATCCTATGGGGATGGTGAAGCTGGCGGCATCCCGCCGCCGGGCGAACATTCCCGCGAGGAGAGACGCGTGTTCCAGAATCTGCTGCCCCTGGCCCTGTTCTGCCTGGGCATGACCGTGACCCCAGGCCCCAACAACATCCTCATCACGGCCACCGGCGCGAACCACGGCTACCGCGCGGCATGGCCGCACATCCTGGGAGCGACGGCGAGCATTCCGGTGATGTGCACCCTGGTGGGCCTGGGCCTGGGCCAGGTGATGCTGGCCTGGCCCCCGGCGCACGTGGGTCTGAACGTGGCGGGGTCGCTGTATCTGCTCTGGCTGGCCTGGAAGGTGGCGCACTACGACGGGAACGTGGACGGCGGCGGACAGGGGGGCGCGGGCAGACCCCTGACCTTCTGGCAGGCCGTGCTCTTCCAGTGGCTGAACCCCAAGTGCTGGATGATGTACGTGGGCGCGGTGTCCATGTTCACGGTGCCGGGCGAGCCCATGGCGCCGCAGGTGCTGGTCATGGCGGGGATATTCACGGTGTTCGTGCCGCCGTGCTTTTCGCTGTGGGCGCTCGCGGGCGTGAGCATCGGGCGGTTTCTGACAAGTCCGCCCCGGCGGAGGGCGTTCAATTTGACGCTGGCGTTGTTGTTGGTGGTGTCGTTGGTGTTGGCGCAGGTTCCGGAAGGAGTGCTTGGGTAGGGGTGTTCTTAGTGCGTAGCGCTGGAAAAGTTTGATTTATGGAAGACAGCCGATTCAAAAGCTTACGCTTTTGAACCAGCTGGCAAAGGGGCCGGGGGGCGAGCCCCCCAGGCCCCTTTGCACTCCCCTGCCCCCCTCTTGGAGTGGAGGCGATACCGCACCCTTGTAGCCATGGATAACGCCAAGGCTTGTCTT
>NZ_JBTVWW010000036.1:0-21208 GCF_054819825.1 Desulfocurvus sp. DL1XJH-121 | reverse complement strand
TCTTTTCAACTCCAGCCGTACCCCAACCAAGGGCGGCATGACCACGCTCATTTCATGGCCTACTGTCAGGTGATAACTATCTCAGCACATACAACTATTACATGGTCTCAGATAACCTAATGGCCTCCTCGGGGCAGGCCAGGATGCAGGAGCCGCATTCGTCGCAGCGTGAGCCGTCGATGGTGTAGGGCGCGCCTTCGATGACCGCGTCGAAGGTGCAGGCGTTGAGGCATGCGCCGCAGGCGATGCATTTGTGCGGGTCGATGTGCGGGCCGGGTTCGTTGACCGTCTCGCCGCCGAAGGCGATGCGCCAGCGGTCCAGCTTGTGGTCCTTGTGTTCCTTCTCGAAGTCGAAATCGAATATCTCGCCTTTTCCTTTATATATGCAGAAGGAGCGGATGGCCGGGTAGCGTTCCTGATCCTCGGCGATGAACAGGTGGATGGCGCTGCCCGCGCGGGCCTTGGCGCGCACCTCGTCCAGGTCCTCTTCCCGGGCCTCGCCCGTCAGGCGCAGGGTGTAGCCCGGCGCGAAGCAGGGCTGGCCCACGGCGTTCTTGCCGGTCTTCTGCGCCGACGGGTAGATGCCGCATAGGGCCACGCGCGGGTCGGCCTTGAGCTGGCGGTACATGGGCTTGGTGGTCATGGTCAGGAAATGGACGCCGTCCCCGTCGCACCCGCACGCGCTCACGATGCGGCTATGCGGCACGCCCGCCTCCACGGTGGTCAGGGACAGGGAGCCGATCTTTTCCAGGGCCGCGTAGAATTCTTGCAGAGTCATGGTCCGTCCTCGCGTTTGATGTCCGTCCGTCAAGCATAGCCCAAAGCAAAGCCTTCAGAAAGGCATCCAATATGTAGAGGGATTCCAAAGGGGATTATCCCCTTTGGCGGGGAGCGCGAGGGGCGGCGCCCCTCGCATCCCCTCAGGCCGCCAGAACCCAGGCCAGGGCCAGGGTGGCCAGGGTCACGGGCACGCCCACGCGGGCGTGTTCGGCCCAGGAGATGCGCACGCCCAGGCGCGCGGCCTGGTCGATGACGATGATGTTGGCGATGCTGCCCACCACGATGAGGTTGCCCGCCAGGGTGCTGGACAGGGCCAGGAGCGTGCCCATGCCGGGGTCGTGCACCAGGGGCAGGAGCAGCATCACGGCGGGCACGTTGGACACGAGGTTGGAGAGCGCGGCCGCGCCCACGTAGAGCCTGCCCGGGGACGACGGGTCCAGGCCCAGGCCGCGCAGCCCGTCCAGCAGCAGGGTGAGCGCTCCGCCCGAGGCCAGGGCGTGGTTGACCACGAACAGGCCCACGAAGAGCACCAGCAGCTGCCAATCCACCAGCCCGAGCATGGTGCGTGAGGCCATGCGCCGCGAGAGCAGCAGCACCCCGGCGGCCATGAGCGCGGGCGTTTCGCGGCCCTGGCCGCCCAGGAGGAAGGCCGCCACCAGCGCGGCCAGCACCGCGACGCCCTTGGCCGTCTGCCAGGGGTTGAAGGCCGGGGCCTCCACTTCGGGCTCGGGAAGGTCCGTGGCCCAGCGCCCCCGGTAGGCGAGGGCGATGACGGCCCAGACCGCCGCGAGGCCCAGCACGGCGCAGGGCCCGGCCGTCGAGAGGTAGCCGTCGAAGGGCAGGCCCATGACCTGGCCGATGAGCATGTTCTGGGGGTTGCCGATGAGGGTGGCCGCGCTGCCCACGTTGGCCGCGCAGGCCAGGCCCAGGAGCAGGGGCACGGGGTTCAGGCCCCGGCGGATGCCGCCCTGGGCCAGGATGGGGGCCATGGCCAGGCAGACGATGTCGTTGGCCAGCACGGCGGACAGCCCCCCGGCCACGGCCACCACCAGGGCCAGGAGCGCGGCGGGCCGCACCCGGGCCTCGGCCATGCGCCGGGTCACGGCGGTGTAGAACCCGCCCAGGCGCAGCTGGGCCGAGAGCACCATCAGGGCGAAGAGCAGGGCGATGGTCGGCACGTCCACCGCGTCCCAGGCCTCGCGCGGTGCGAGCCGCCCGGCGGCCAACAGCGCGATGGCCCCGCACAGGGCCACGCCCGTGCGGTCCAGGGCCAGCCCGGGCACGCCGCCCAGGATCATGCCGCAGTAGACGAAGGCGAATATGCCGACGGTCAGGATGTCCATTGCCGCCCCTCCTCGGTTCAGTGGGTTCGCCGGGTCTACAGCAGCGGCGGGGGCGAGTAAAGGGGGGCGGGCTGCGTCACTCGGGCTTGCAGGACACGTGGCACACGCCCAGGGGCGTGTTCACCGCGTGGGGGAACCAGCGGCTGCGGATCCAAAGGGCCACGTTGACCAGGGCGATGAGCACGGGCACCTCCACCAGCGGCCCGATGACCGCGGCGAAGGCCTGGCCCGAGTCGATGCCGAACACGGCCACGGCCACGGCGATGGCCAGCTCGAAGTTGTTGGAGGCCGCCGTGAAGCTCAGGGTGGCGGACTGCTCGTAGTTGGCTCCGGCCCTGTGCGAGAGCCAGAAGGACACCAGGAACATGACCAGGAAGTAGACGCACAGGGGCACGGCCACGCGCACCACGTCCAGCGGCAGCTCGACGATGAATTCGCCCTTGAGGCTGAACATGACCAGGATGGTGAAGAGCAGGGAGACGAGGGTGACGGGGCCGATGCGGGGGCAGAACTCGGTCTCGTACCAGTCCCGGCCCTTGAGCCTGACGCCCGCGACGCGCGTGGCCAGCCCGGCCAGGAAGGGGATGCCCAGGTAGATGAACACGCTCTGGGCGATCTGGCCGATGGAGATGTCCACCACCGCGCCTTCGAGGCCCAACAGCGGCGGCAGCAGGGTGATGAAGAACCAGGCGTAGACCGAGAAGAACAGCACCTGGAAGATGGAGTTGAAGGCCACCAGCCCGGCGCAGTATTCGCGGTCGCCCCCGGCCAGGTCGTTCCAGACGATGACCATGGCGATGCAGCGCGCCAGGCCGATGAGGATCAGCCCCACCATGTATTCGTGCTGCCCGGAGAGGAAGGCCACGGCCAGGGCGAACATCAGCACCGGCCCGATGATCCAGTTCTGGACCAGGGACAGGGCCAGGACCCGGCCGTTCTTGAAGACCTGCCCCAGCTCCTCGTAGCGCACCTTGGCCAGGGGCGGATACATCATCAGAATCAGGCCGATGGCGATGGGGATGTTGGTGGTGCCCACCTGGAAGGCGTCGATGACCCCGCGCACCCCGGGCCAGGCGTAGCCCGTCATCACCCCCGCGAACATGGCCAGGAATATCCACAGGGTCAGGAACCGGTCCAGGGTGGAAAGCCGCTTGGCGGCGGTGGTCGTCATGGCAGCGCTCCGGGTTGGAGTGGTTGGCTTTCGCGGGGCGCGTGATGCGCCGCTCCTTATTTGGCTATTTCGCCAAACGAGGGCAAAAGTCAAGTCCTATTTGATTGATAGGAGATTACGCGCGGGAATTATCGGCCCGGTGGCGGGGCTTTGCAAACGCCCCGCCTTGCGTCCTGCGGCGGGCGAGGCTAGGGTGGGGGGCGAATTCGTTCTGGTGAGGAGATTCATGGGTATCGACATCGAAGAGTACACGGACATCATCGAGAACCGCCTCCCCTTCCACGCCTTTCTGGGCATCAAGGTCCGCCATCTCGGCGAGGGCGCCTGCCGCTTGGCGATTCCTTTCCGTCCCGAGTTCATCGGGCACGTGGGCTGGGGCGCGCTGCACGGGGGCGTCATCTCCACCCTGGTGGACGTGGCGGGCGGCGCGGCCTTGCAGACCCTGTTCGGCCTGGACGCCAAGCTGGCCACCATCGACCTGCGCGTGGACTATTTGAAGCCCGCCCTGGGCTGCGGCCTGGAGGCCGAAGCCCGGGTGCGCCTGTCGGGCAACCGCGTGGGCAATTCCCACGTGACGGTCTACGCCGAGGGCGACCCCGCGACGGTCCTGGCCGAGGGGCGCGGGGTCTACAACATCCGCCTTGCTGGCGGGCGGGGATAGGCGTGCGCGTGCGGGCGGCGGACGCGGGCTGGCCCCTGATCCGGGCCGCCAGACCCGCCGACCTGCCCGCCCTGGAGGCCATGCTGCGCCGCACCATGCCCGTGGACTACGCCGGGATCATTCCCCCGGCGGTCATGGCCTCGCGCGTGGACGAGATGGTCGCCGCCCTCAAGGGGCGCTGGCCCCTGGTCTTGACAGCCGTGGCGGGCGGGCGCGCGGCCGGGGTGGCCCTGGTGCGCGACGGGATGCACCTCAGCCTGGTCTGGGTGGATTCCAGCTTCCGGACCCAGGGCGTGGGCTCCCGCCTCCTGGACGCCGTCGAGGACTGGACGCGCTCCCGGGGCGGGACGGGCATGACCCTCAACGTGTACCGCGACAACGCGGCGGCCGTGCGCTTCTACGAGCGCCGGGGCTGGGCCGTGGCCCGGGAGTACGTGGGCCTGGTGGGCCGGGTGATGCTGGTAATGGCCAAGGAACTGTAGACGGACGAAACGCCCGGAGGCGATGGGATATGCTGGCTGAAGTGGACGGCGCGCAGGTTGCGCAGAAGTTTCTGGTGGAGTTCATGGAGCCCGACGGGATGGACGTCCTGGAGGTGGGCTGCGGCGACGGGCGGCTGACCGCGCAGCTCGCGGGCTGGCCCGCCACCTACGCGGCCGTGGATACGGACGAGGCCAAGCTGGAGGACGCCCGCAACCTCGTGCCCGAGGTGGCGTTCTCCCTGGGCTCGGGCGAGGCCCTGGACTTCGCGGACGAGAGTTTCGACGTGGTGCTGTTCTCCATGTCCCTGCACCACCAGGACCCGGAGCTGGCCCTGGCCGAGGCCCATCGCGTGCTGCGCCCGGGCGGGCGGGCCGTGGTCCTGGAGCCTGTGGCCTTCAGCGAGGCCGAGCGCGTGACGCGCCTGCTCTTCGACGAGCAGGAAGCCTACCGCCGCGTGCAGGAGGCCATGGCCTCCGGCCCCTTCGCGGAGCTCAAGCGCGAGCTGTTCCGCACCGAGATCCGGTTCCCGGACCTGGACGGCATGCTCGAGGATCTCTTCGAGCGCTACCACACGGACTTCGATCCGGACCTGGCCGAGGCCATGGCCGACGAGGTGGGAGACAAGGCGTCCGACGCCCCGCTGGTCCTCAACCGCGACCTGGTCATCGTCCTTTTGGGCAAGGTCTAGCGGCTTCCCAGGCCTTTTTCCCGTCTTTCGTACGGCTTTCCGGGCGCGTCCGGGGCATACGCTTCGGGCGCGCCGTCACGTACCATATCCCCGCCATCACCAGCCCGCAGCCGCCCAGGGCCGCCGGGGACGGGCGTTCGCCCAGCACCAGGGCCGAGAAGGCCAGCGCGGACACGGGCATCACGGCCGTGAACACCCCGGCCGTGCCCGCGTCCACCCGCGCCACCCCGGAAAACCAGAACAGATAGGCCGCCGCCGTGACCACCAGCCCGTAGTAGGCCACCACGCCCCAGGCCGCCAGCGGCGCCGCCGCGAAGTCGAAGCCCCGCGCCTGGACCACGGCCCCGGGTGTGAACAGGACCAGGCCGAAGACCGTCATCAGCGTGGACACGGTGAGCGGCGACACGGGCTCGGGCACGGCCTTGCGCAGGAGCAGGAACATGGACTCCGCCATGACGGCGCAAAGCACCAGCATGTTGCCCGCGAGGCCCCCGGCGTCCGCCGGAATCCCCTGCGCGGCGCCCTGGAGGTTCACGGCCATGATTCCGGCCACGGACAGGGCTATGCCCGCCACGGCGCGGCCGGGCAGGCGTTCGCGCAGGGCGATGAGGGCCGTGAGGCCCATGCAGGCCGGGGTGGTGCTGGTGATGATCCCGGCCGATCCGGCGCTGGTGCGCGCCAGCCCGGCCAGGAGGAAGACGTTGAACAGGAACGAGCCGCACAGGGCCTGGGTGAAGAGGATGGCCCAGCTGCGCCGGGACAGGCGGGGCAGGCCCTCCACGGCCAGGGTCAGGGGGACCATGAACGCGGCGGCGAAGGCGAAGCGCAGGGCGCTGGCCAGGTGCACGGGCAGGTCCTGGATCATGAGCTTGCCCGCCACCACGGAGCTGCCCACGATGAGCATGGCCATGGTCAGGTTCAGGCAGGCCCGCAAGGGGGGGCGCTGGGACATGGGTTCTCCCGGACCGGCCAGGTTTTGGCCGCGCGCGTCGCGCGGGCCGGCCGGTCGGGAGCAGGCTAGCCCGCGAGGGCGGGGCGGTTTTGCAGGAACTTGCGGTATTGCCCGGGCGTGAGGCCCAGGATGCGCTTGAAGGCGTTGGTCAGGTGGGCCTGGTCCGTGAACCCGGTTTCCTGGGCCACGTCGGCCAGGCGCGCGTCCGTGGCCAGCAGGCGGCGCGCCGCGCGGATGCGGGCGTTGAGCAGATAGGCGTGGGGCGGCGCGCCCACGGCCCGGCGAAACACGCGCACGAAGTGGAACGGCGAGAGGTTGGCCAGGGCGGCCAGGTCGTCCAGGGACAGGTCCTCGCCGTAGCGCCCGTCCATGCATTCCCGGGCCAGGGCCACGCCGCGCGGCTCGGGCCCGGGCTCCGGGGCCGGGCGGCGCGTGTCCGCGTGGCGGGAGATCCACAGGGCGAGCATCTCCAGGAGCGAGGTCTGGCGCGCCAGGAGCGGGGCCCCGGGGCTGTCCAGGAGCAGGTGGCAGGCGTGCACGCGCGCGGCCAGCCCCGGGTCGTGCAGCACCCCGGCGGCGAAGTCCGGCGGGGCCACGGCCCGGCCCGCGGCCTGGGACGCCGCGTCCTCCACCACCCACGGGTCCAGGTAGAGCATGCGGTAGGCCCAGCCCTGGCGCAGGTCCGCGGCGTGGCCGTCGTGCATCTCGCCGGGCACCGTGAGGTTCACGCTGCCGGGCACGGCCGTGAACTCCCGGCCCAGGAAGCTGAAGCGCATGGCCCCGCGCATGATCACGCCCACGGCGTAGCGGCGGTGGAAATGCCGGGAAAAGCGCTGCCGCGTGAAGCGCGCGGTGAGCAGTTCCACGCCGGGCACGCTGGGCCAGCTCACGCGGGCCTGGTCGGGCATGGTTTGCTTGTGCGTGGTTTCCAGGGACATGGTCACTTCCGGGCCGGGGGCCGTTTCTCGGGGCGTACAGGAACGCGCCAGCGCGCGCAAGGGCGGCGGCGTCCATGCCCGGCTCATAGCCCCCGTGGGGCGTGCGGTCTTGTAAAAATTTGCTTCGCGCCCCGGGGCTCAGCCAGCGGGGGCCGCCGCGGTCGCCTCGGCGGCGCAGCAGCGGTTGAAGTGCGGGATCACCGCGCGGTAGCGCTCCACGGCGTCCAGGATGGACTCCACCAAGGTCGAGGGGAGCGTGACGTCCAGGTCCAGGGGCCGCGCGCGCACGTGGTCCGCCAGGAAGGACTGCATGTTGACCATCAGCGCGGTCTGCAGGATGCGCCCGTCCTCCGGGCCCCAGCCCGGCTCCGCGCGGGTGAACATCTCGTCCAGTGTGCCGCGCGACAGGGACAGGCAGCGCGAGAGCAGGGTGCGGTCCGTGTTCAGCTCCTCGCCGGGCTCCTCGTAGCGGTGCATGCGGAAGTCGCGCAGGGTGTCCAGGGGCGCGCGTTCGTCCATGGCCTTGAGGCTGGCGGCCAGGGCGTCCATGTCCTCGGGTTTGGCCTTGCGGCTCCTGTGCAGTTCGGCCAGGGCCCTGTCGCCCCAGAATTTCAGCAGGTTGGGCAGCACGTCCTTGCCCGGCTTGGCGGCCAGGGCGCGTTTCAGGTCGCGCCGGACCCTGCCCACGGTCTGGGCGGCCAGGGCGCGCACCTGGCGGGACACGCAGAGGTTGTTCATGAACACCAGCCCACGCCCCGTGGTGCCCAGCACGTCGCCGAAGTCCAGGCCCTCGGCGGCCAGGCCGCGCAGGTAGTCGCTGTCGGCCTTGAGGCTGCGCCGGTCGATGCGCGGGCAATGGCCGGTCATGGCCGCCTTGAGGCGCTTGAGCCTGGCGTCGGACAGCTCGTCCAGGATTTCGGCGATGTCCGCGGACACCAGCTCCATGTCGCGGTAATACTCCGGCCCTTCGCCCACGGCCAGGTCGCGCAGGCGCGCGAGCCGCCCCTGCATCTGCTCGATGGTTTCGCGGTGCTTGTCCGCCACCTTCCGGGCCGCGCGGGCGCTGTGCTCGCCCCGGCCCAGGGCCAGCAGGGTGTTGATGCGCAGGGTGTTCACGTCCACGGTGCGCTCGGGCTCGCGGTGCTCCTCGATGAAGTCGTCGCCCAGGCCCAGCACAGCGCAGATGCGCCGGAACTTGCGCAGCAGGTTGTAGGCCGTCTCTGGGGGCAGGTCCCGGACGAAGCGGGACCAGTGCGCGCCGTCCCAGACCCAGCGCATGGATTTCAGCTCCATGTCCCGGCCGCCCGGGCATTCGGCCAGGGCGTGCACCGTACCCTCGGGTGTCTCCTGCTCGTGCAGGCGGTAGAGGACGCGGTCGTTGAGGTGCACGGGGGTGCCGCTCGTTGCGCCCCAGGCCTTCAACTCCCTGGGGCCGACCACCAGGTCCCCGGCCGTGCGCTCGGATCCCGAATACAGGCGCATGCGCCCGGTCAGGGAGCCGATGCAGGTCTCGCAGCGGAGCTGGGTGGTGTCCGCGTAGAGGGAGCCGCGCAGGGCCATGCGGTGCCCCGTGGCCGGGGTGTGCCCGCGCAGCAGGAACTCGCCGTGCACCTCGCGGATGTCGGGGATGACGATGGCCGCGGCCCCGGCCTGGAAGATCAGGTCCCCGAACCAGACCCCGTCGCGGAAGGGGATGCGCCCGCGCAGCCGCGTCTGCGGGTCCTCCACGCGCAAACACTTGGCCTCCAGGGCGTCCAGGAATTCCGCCCAGCGCCGGGCCGCGTCGTTCTCGTCGGGCACGAACACGTCCGGGGGGAAGGGCAGGACCCCGTGGCTGCAGGATATGGCCGTGAGGGTCCCACCCTCGCGCTCCTTGAGCTTGTCCTGCACGTCCGCGGATATCTCGCGCACCAGGGTCTCGGAGCGGCCGGCGCGCACGGCCTCCACGATGCGCCGCTGGGCGCTGTTCAGCTGCCTGCCCTGGGTGCGCTCCACCACCTTGCCCACCCCGAGCTCCACGATCTGGATCAGGTCCAGGGCGGCCTCGTCCGTGCCGCCGGCCTCGCGCATGAGCGCAAAACGCTCCACGAGCAGGTCCCCGGCCTTGGAGGGCATGGGAAAGGAGGAGAAAATCGCTGCTGGTGCCATGGTGCTCGAACAGTAGCCCATGGCACAGGTTCCGGGCAAGAGAAAAGCGGGTTTCGCCCTGTGCCGCGCGGGAAAAATCCTGGCACAAGCGGAAATGAAAAAAGGCCGCCCCCCGGGAAGGGGGCGGCCTTGGAATGCGTTTTCCGGCCGGGGGCTAGAAGTCCAGGCCGTAGGCGTCCACCACCAGGTCGACGCGCTTCTTGGATTCCTCCAGGCGCTTGCGCAGGTCCTTCTTGTACTGCTCGATGTCCAGCTTGATCTGGGCCACACCCGTGTCCATGGCGGCCTGGGCCACGGCCGAGGCCTCCCACTCCAGCACGCGGGCGTCGAAGGGGCAGGGGATCACGTATTCCGGGCCGAAGGACAGCTTCTGGCCGTAGATGGCGCAGATCTCGTCCGGTACCGGCTCCTTGGCCAGGTCGGCCAGGGCCTGGGCCGCGGCGATCTTCATCTCCTCGTTGATGCTCGTGGCCCGGCAGTCCAGGGTGCCGCGGAAGATGGAGGGGAAGCCCAGCACGTTGTTGATCTGGTTGGGGTAGTCCATGCGGCCCGTGCCCATGATGGCCTCGGGGCGCGCGGCCTTGGCGTCGGGGTAGGAAATCTCCGGGTCCGGGTTGGCGCAGGCGAAGATGATGGGATCCTTGCCCATGGACTTGACCATGTCCTGATTGACGGCGTCCTTCACGGACAGGCCCAGGAACATGTCCGCGCCCTTCATGCAGTCGGCCAGGGTGCCGCAGTCCTTGGCCTGGGCGAAGAATTCCTTCTGGGGATTCAGGTCCGTGCGGCCCTTGTGGATCAGGCCGCGCGAGTCGAACATGAAGATGTTCTCCCGCTGCACGCCCATCTGCACGTAGAACTTGGTGCAGGCCGTGGCGCCCGCGCCCGCGCCCGAGACCACCAGCTTCAAGTCCTCGATCTTCTTGCCCGAGATCTCCAGGGCGTTGATGATGCCCGCGCCGGAGATGATGGCCGTGCCGTGCTGGTCGTCATGGAACACGGGGATGTTCATCTCGGCCTTGAGGCGCTCCTCGATGTAGAAGCATTCCGGGGCCTTGATGTCCTCGAGGTTGATGCCGCCAAAGGTCGGCTCCATGAGCTTCACGGCCTCGATGATCTTGTCGGGGTCCGAGGTGTTCAGGTTGATGTCGTAGACGTCCACGTCGGCGAAGGACTTGAACAGGCAGCCCTTGCCCTCCATCACGGGCTTGCCCGCGGCGGCCCCGATGTTGCCCAGGCCCAGCACGGCGGAGCCGTTGCTGACCACGGCCACCAGGTTGCCGCGCGAGGTGTATTCGAAGGATTTCGCCGGATCCTCGGCGATGGCCAGGCAGGCCTTGGCCACGCCCGGGGAATAGGCCATGGACAGCTGCTTTTGCGTCCGGCAGGGCTTCGTGGGGATGACTTCGATTTTCCCCTTGCGACCCTTGGAGTGGTAGTCGAGGGCTTCTTGCGTGCTGAACAGTGCCATGGAGTGCCTCCCTTTAGGCTGTTGGAAAATATACGCTGCTTGGTTCGTTGCTGACTGTCGGGCCCGCGCGCGCCCCGCGCGGGGCGTCCGGTGGTCCGGTGGTCCGGCGGGCCGTGAGGGGAAAACTATTGCAGCCCCGTGCGGAATGCAAGCCTTCTCGGCCCTTGCGGGCTTGGCCCGGTTCTTGATCCCTCTCCGGTGCGCGGCGCGGCCCGGAACCGGGCGCGGCGGACATGTTGCGTTTAACGCTTTGTATTTCAATGAAATATCGAGGATGTATCCCCGTGAGGACCCTTGTCATCAATTTGACCCGCTTCGGCGACCTCCTGCAGACCCAGCCCGTGCTTTCGGGCCTCAAGGCCCGGGGACACGAGACCGCCCTGATGTGCCTGGAGAATTTCGCCCCGGCCGCGGAGCTGCTGCGCGACGTGGACCACGTGGTTCCCCTGCCCGGGGCCTCGTTCCTGGCCGCCCTGGACCGCGACTGGCGCGAGAGCCTGAACATCCTCTGGCAGTGGGGCGCGGGCGAGTTGCGCTCCTTCGCGCCGGACCGGGTCCTGAACCTCACGGCCACCCTGCCGGGCAGGCTTCTGGGCCGTATGGCCGGGGGAGCGGTGGGCGGCTTCGCCATGGACGAGTTCGGGTTCGCGGACAACACCTCGCCCTGGGCCGCGTTCCTGCAGGTTTCCTCGCGCAACCGGGGCTGCTGCCCCTATAACCTCGTGGACCAGTTCCGCCGCGTGGCCGGGCTGAACGGGGAGGGCGCGGGCTTTCACCTGGCCGACCCGGCCCCCCGGGCGCGCGAGGCCGTTCGCGCGGCCCTGGCCGGGGCCGTCCCGGCGCAGGCCAAAGGCTTCGTGGCCCTGCAGCTGGGCGCCAGCGCCGAGGCCCGGCGCTGGCCCGTGGAGCATTTCGCGGCCCTGGCGCGCATGCTTTGGGAGTCCCACGGCCTGGCGGCCGTGCTCCTGGGCAGCGCGGGCGAGGCCGGACTGGGCGAAAAGTTTTCCGGCCTGGCAGCAAGCCCGCACGCGAGCCTCATCGGGGCCACGGGCTTCGTCGAGCTGGCCGCTGCGCTCTGCGAGGCGCGCCTGCTGGTGACCAACGACACGGGCACCATGCACCTGGCCGCCGGGCTGGGCGTTCCGCTCTGCGCGCTGTTCCTGGCCACGGCCCAGCCCTGGGACACGGGGCCCTACGCCGCGGGCAATCTCTGCCTGGAGCCGGACATGGGCTGCCACCCCTGCGGATTCCAGGCCCGCTGCGGCATGGACGGGGCCTGCCGCAAGAGCGTCGGCCCCGGGGTGCTCCATCATTATATAAGGGGCTACCTGGACACCGGGGACTGGCCCGCGTCCGAGGGCGGCCCGGCCGGGGCGCGCGCCTGGAAGACGCAGCTGGAGCCCGACGGCAGCATGGGCCTGGCGTCCCTGTCCGGCCACGAGGCCGACGACCGCACCGTGTGGGTGCGCATGCAGCGGCATTTCTATCGTCAAATTCTCGACGAGGCCCCCGCGTCGGCGCCGCCTTCCTTCGCGCCCCTGTCGCGGGACGCCCTGGGCGAGGCCCTGTCCGTGCTGGAGCCCGCGCGGGGCCTGTTGTTCCTGCTGGCGCGCCAGGCCGAGACCATCGGCCGCGTGCCCGCGCCCGGGGTGCGGGACAGGTTCCTCGGCAATTTTGAGCGCTTGGCGGCACTTTTGTCCGACAGCAGATTGTTCTCCGTGCTCGGGGACATGTGGCGGCAGGAGTCCCAGAGCGTGGCGGTCGATTTCGCGTTTCTGCCCCGTCTCATCGGGCGTTACCACGGGCTGGCGGCAGCCTGGGAGGACGCCCTGAAGGAAATGGCACGGGAATTGAATTAATGACGTCCAGAGGTGCCTTGCGCACAATTTTTCCTATTCCAAGGAGGAGAGAGATGATTGTTATCGATGGTCAGGAAAGCGGCCTCAAGGTCAACAACTTCACCAATCTGGAAGACCTTCTGGTGAAGGTTATGGGTGACGATTCCCTGGAGAACAGGATGGTCACCGACGTGTTCGTGAACAAGGAAGCCTTTTCCGAGATCTACCCCCACCAGGCCGAGGACATCTCCACCGACGAGATCGAGAGCGTGGAGATCGTGACCATGGCCGTGCCCGAAATGGCCGCCAACATCGCCGGCGAGCTGTACAAGGTCGTGCGCCTCATGGGCCACGGCTGCCGCACGGTGGCCGACCAGTTCCGCCGCGGCGACGACGCCGAGGCCTTGGAGCTGTACCAGGACCTGCTGGACGTGACCCGCGACTTCCTGGGCATGATCGGCGTGCTGCGCGACGAGTTCGCCATTGGCGACCAGGCCCTGATGCAGGAGAACATCGAGGAGATCACCAACCTGTTCTCCGAGATGATCGAAGTCAGCGAGAACGAGGACTGGATCCTGTTGGCCGACCTGCTGGAGTACGAATTCCTGGCTTCCGTTGAGAAGTGGAAGAAGGTCATCGCCGACATCCGCGAGGACATCGATACCGCTTCCAAGGCGGCCTAGCATGTCCGAATGCCTGAGCTTGCTTGATCAGGCCCTCGACCTTGGCGAACGGGAGCTGGAGTTCCTGGACGCCGGGGACGTGGACAGCCTGGACACCACGGTCAAGGAGCGCAGACGCCTCATCGAGGAGGCGGACCGCTTGCGCGGCGAGGAAAGCGTGGACGTGGACCTGCTGGTGGAGAAGCTGCACAAGCTTCGCAGCATGCAGTCCGCCCTCACGACCAAGGCCCGCAGCCTGCACGAGACCCTGACCGACGATCTGTCGCGCATCCGGCGCGAGGGGCGGCGCCTGGCCGGCTACGGCAAGGCCAGCAAGATCACGCCCCTGTTCGGCAGGCGCTTCATGAGCAAGAAGGGCTGAGCACCTTTTCGTGATACTTTCTCCTTCCTTGCGCCCCGCCCCCGCATAGGGGGCGGGGTCGTTTCGCTGCATCCGGGCCTGGCGGCCCGGAGCACCTCGCGGCCGGCGCGTCCGGCCCCGCCGCAATCCCTGTCTTCCCGCATTGCGCCTTCGCCCGTCCCGGCGGCGTGAGGAACCTTTCCCTCGCGTCATCCAGGTGGCGTGGGGCCCCCTTCGTTGGCCCCGCCCCGGCACGGATGGAGCCGAAACCTACCTTTATATAAGATTTTTCTCCTGCTATTTCAGTCTATAAGGTGAATCATGCCGGCCTTTTCGCCAAGGGTCGTTGACATGAATATCGAGTTGATGCATCGTGAATTCAACATAAATTCACAACGAATTTTATCTGCCGCCGAGCTCGCGGCCAGTGCGGGGGGCCGAGGCCGAGAGCCCGGCGCCGCGCCCCGAGGCAAGGGCGGCTGAATCGAACAGGAGGAGTCGTGGAACCCAAAACCCTATTGAGCACGATTCGGGATGAATTAGCCGAGACCACGGGGTGCACCGATCCCGGCGGCATCGCCCTGGCCGCAGCCGCCGCGGCGCATGCCCTGGGCGGGCCCGTGGAGCGCATCGGGGTCACCCTCAGCCCCGAAGTCTACAAGAACGCGGTGAGCGTCGGCGTCCCGGGCACGGGGCGGCGTGGCGCCGTGGTGGCGGCCGCCCTGGGGGCCTTGCTCTGCGAACACTGCGGCGAGGGCCTGGCCATCATGAACCACGTCTCGCCCGGGGTCGTGGACGCCGCGGCGAAGATGGCCGAGAGCGGCTCGGTGCGGGTCGGCTATGACAACGCGTGTCCGGACAAGCTGTACATCCGGGCGGATGTGCAGGGCGGCGGGTCGAACGCCCTGGCCGTGGTCCAGGGAGACTACGACGCCGTGGTCCGGGTGGCCAGGGACGGCCTGGTACTGCCCCCGCCCGACGACGGGCAGCGGGCCGCCGTCGACCTGACCACGACCTTCGACCTGGACGAGGCCCTGGACGCCCTGGAGCTGATCCCGGTGCGGGACCTGGCCTTCCTGCTGGATGCGGCCGAGATGAACAAGGCCGCGGCGGACCTCGACGGCCTGCGCTTCGGCGCGTCCCTGGCGGCCATGGCCGAGGGCCTGTCGGGAGACCGGCTCTGCGCGGCCCTGGGAAAATTCTACACGGGCGCGGCCGTTGAGGCTCGCATGATCGGCCTGGTGCGGCCCATCACGGCCATCGCGGGCAGCGGAAACATCGGCATCATCACGCTGCTCGGGATCATGGGCGTGGCCGAAGCCCTGAAGACCCCGCGCGAGGACGTGATCCGCGCCCTGGCCGTGAGCACGGTGGTGACCATCGCGGTCAAGCGCATCCTGACCCGCATGACCAACGTCTGCGGCTGCACCGTGGCCGGAGCCTCGGGCGTGGCAGCGGGGACCGTGTTCCTGCTGGGCGGGGATCGGGCGCGCATGGGCAGCGCGGTGCAGGCCGTGATCGGGGCCTTCGGCGGAGTGATCTGCGACGGGGCCAAGGAATCCTGCGCCTACAAGGCCTCGGCCACGGCGGGCAACGCCATCGAATACGGAATAATGGCCGTGCGCGACGACGTGGCCATCCCGCCGGGCATGGGCATCGTGGGCGTCTCCCTGGAGCGGACCGTGGCCAACCTGGGCAGGTTGAACGAACAGGGCATGCGGGCCATGGGCGACTGCGTGCTGGAGATCATCAAGGGCAACTGCAACGACGTGGAGAACAAGCAATGAGGAAGATCATTCACACGGACAACGCGCCCGCGGCGGTGGGCCCGTATTCGCAGGCCGTGCGCCATGGCGGGCTGGTGTTCGCCTCGGGCCAGGTGGCCATCGACCCCGCGAGCGGCGAGATCGTCGGCGGCGGGGTGGCCGAACAGACCGAACTCAGCCTGAGCAATCTGCGGGCTGTTCTGGAGGCCGCGGGCAGCGGCCTGGACAAGGTCCTGAAGTGCAACGTCTACCTGGCCGACATCAACGACTTCGACGCCATGAACGCCGTGTACAAGAAGCATTTCAAATCGGATTTTCCGGCCCGTCTGACCGTGGCCGTGGGGAGCATGTTCGGAGGCTTGGCAGTGGAGATAGACGCCATTGCCGCTGTGGAATAAAAGAAGGGAGTTCAACACATTAGTATTAGTGGAGGACATGATGCGAACGACGACGAGACTGACTTGCGTCCTGGCTTGCTGCCTGCTGTTGCTGATGGCCGTTCCCACTGGAACCCTGGCCGGAGAACCGTCCTACAACCTGAAGCTCGCCCAGCTCTTCGCCCCGGACAGCGACCTGGGCAAATCCGCGCGCCAGTTCGCGGCCCTGGTCAAGGAGAAGTCCGGGGGCCGGATCATCGTCAACGTGTTCGACGGCGGCCAGCTCGGCGGCCAGAAGGAAGTCTACGACGCGCTGATGCGCGGCAGCATAGACTTCAACATGGACTGGCCCATGACCTCGTACAACTCCAAGCTGGCCGTGGTCTTCACGCCCTATATGTTCACCTCCTGGGAGCAGGCCAAGCTGGCCTACGCCGTGCCTGACGGCTGGCTGACCAAGGTCGTGGGAAAGGTCTTCGAGGAATCCAACATCAAGTATCTCGGACCCTACCCCTACGAGTTCAGCGGCGTGACCCTCAACGCGAACGCGGCCACCACCGCCGAGAAGGCCAGCGGCGTCAAGGTCCGCGTGCCCCCCATCGAGCCCTTCATGTCCGTGTGGGAGGCCCTGGGCTTCATCCCCACGCCCATCGACTACGCCGAGACCCCCACGGCCATCCAGACCGGCGTGGTGGACGGCCAGGTGGGCGGCGGGCCCGAGCAGGCCTGGAGCGACTTCCGCGACGTGTCCAAGTACTACGTCCATTATAAGGATTACTTCTCCTGCGCGCAGTTCATGATGAACAAGGACCTCTGGGAGCGCATGTCCAAGGCCGACCAGCAGCTCATCACCGAGTGCGCCGCCAAGGTCATCGCCGACCGCTTCGTGCAGGCCGAGGCCTCGGAACAGAACTACATCAAGGAACTCGGTAAGTCCGGCGTCAAGGTCGTCTATCTGAACCCCGAAGAGGCCGCCGCCGCCAAGAAGCTGGTGCGCACCAAGGTCTGGCCTCGCCTCGCCAAGCTCGTGGGCGACGACATCATTGCGAGCATCAAGGCCAACGCCGAGAACTAACCGTTTGCCAACAGTCCCGGCCCGGAGTCCGCTCCGGGCCGGGACCCATCCAGCCGGAAGCGCGGGCCCGGCCCGCATTCCCGCAGGAGTGTCGAGATGAAGAGGATACTGGAAACGCTGACCTGTCTGGAAGGCTGGCTGGCCCTGGTGCAAAAGGTCGTGCTGGCCCTGTCCGTGGGACTTATCGTGGTGCTCATCGTGCTGGGGATCTTTCTGCGCGTGGTCCTGCAGAGCCCGCTCTTCGGGGTCGAGGAGATCGCCCTCATCGCCGGCATGTGGCTCTATCTCATCGGCGCGGCCTACTGCACGCGCGAGCGCAGCCATATCCAGGCCAGCATGGTGCACCTGCTGCTCAAGAATCCCCTGCACCAGGCCATGGTCCGCTGCCTGGCCAGCGGGATCAGCGTCTTCCTGGCCCTGGTGATGGCCAAATGGGGCTACGACTTCGTGGCCTGGGGCCTGACCCACCGGTCCATCACCCCGTCCCTGGGCATCAACTACCTCGTGCCCCAGAGCGCCCTGTTCGCCGGGGCGGTGCTCATGGTCCTGTATTTCGCCCTGGAGCTGGCCGACAACGTGCGCAGCGCAGCGGGCATCGCCGCCGGGCGAGGGGAGGGCGGGTCATGCTAGGCGTCCTCTTCGCCCTGGGCATCATCGTGCTGCTCCTGATCATCGGCGTGCCCATCGGGTTCGCCTTTGCCGGGGCCGCCCTGTTCCTGACCATGTACTTCAGCCTCGATCCGGGCCTGCTCCTGCCCAGCGCCTTTTTCCAGACCTATTCCGTGGTCCTGCTGTCCCTGCCCATGTTCATCTTCGCCGGGCGGATCATGGGCGCCGGGGGCATCGCCACCCCGCTCATCAACCTGGCCGAGACCCTGGTGGGCAGGGTCCGGGGCGGGCTGGGCATCGTGCTCATCGCCACCTGCGCCCTGTTCGGGGCCATTTCCGGCACGGCCTCCTCGGCCGTGGCGGCCATCGGCACGGTGATGATCCCGCGCATGGAGGAGGCCGGGTATCCCCGGGGCTACACCACGGGGCTCATCAGCACCTCCTCCCTGGTGGGGCAGCTCATCCCGCCCAGCGTGCCCATGATCCTCTACGCCTGGATCACGCGCCAATCCATCGCCGCCTGCTTCCTGGCCACGGTGGGGCCGGGCATTCTGATGGTGGTGCTCTACAGCATCATCAACTGCTTCATGTGTTCCAGGATCTCGAGCATCAAGGTCGCCCCCGCCCTGGGCCTGGCCGATTCCCTGCGCGAAGTGGGCCGGGCCGGAACCCACGCCAGCTTCGCCCTGATGATGCCCGTGCTCATCCTGGGCGGCATCTACGGCGGCGTGTTCACGCCCACGGAGGCCGCCTCCGTGGCCACCCTGTACGCCATTCCCGTGGGCTTCTGGATCTACAAGGGCCTGACCCTCAAGACCCTCTGGGAGACGACCATCGACGCGGCCTCCACCATCGGGGCCATCGTGATCATGTTCCTGTTCATCCTGGTGGTCAGCCGGGTGTTCACCATGCAGCGCGCGCCGCAGATGATCGTCAGCACGCTCCTGGACATCTCCGACAACAAGATCGTCATCCTGATGATGGCCAACGTCTTCCTGATCCTCGTGGGCATGATCATGGACGACATCAGCGGCACCCTCATCGCCGCGCCCCTGCTCCTGCCGCTGATGGTCAAGATCGGCGTCAGCCCGGTGCAGTTCGCGGCCATCGTGGGCACCAACCTGGCCATCGGCGCCAACACGCCGCCCACCGCGCCCATCCTGTACCTGGCCGGGCGCATAGGCGAGGTGTCCATAGAGGAGTTCATCAAGCCCGTGACCATACTGCTGCTGTTCGGGTCCGTGCCCGTGGCCCTGGCCACCACGTATTGGCCCGATCTGTCGCTGTTCCTCCCCAGGCTGCTGGGCTACGTGCCCTGATGCCACCTCCATGCCGGGCGGCGGAGCCGGGGACGGTCCCAGGCTTCGCCGCCCCGGACTCAGGGGGGACGGGCGCAACCGTTGAGTTCTTGCCGGCGATGGGGTAGTGTCCCTCGTTTGCCGATTGGAACGGCAAGAGCGAGGCCCCGGGCGCGTTCCGGGGATCATTCCGTGGAGGCCCGTGCCTATGACGTCGCGCCAGGTATACGAGCAGCTCAAGCAGCGCATCATCCTGCTGGAATTGCCGCCCGAGACCATCCTCAACATCAGCGAACTCGCGCAGCAGTTCGGGGTCAGCCGCACTCCGGTGAAGGAGGCCCTCATCGTGCTGCAGGCCGAGGAATGGCTGGTGCGCTACGGCATGCACTTCATGGTCACCCCCCTGAGCCTGGAGCGCATCAAGCAGATCACCGAGGTCCGCTCCATCCTGGAGGTGGAGGCCAACTTGCTGGCCCTGCGGCGCATGGACGAGCCCACGCGCCGGAGCATCGGCGACCTGCGCGAGCGCATCGACGGCCTGGACGCCACGGCCACCAACCTGGACATGGTCACCACGGACATGGAGCTGCACCGCAGGCTGTACGCGGCCACCAGGAACGCCCAGCTTTCCCAGGTCCTGGACCACTTGCTCAGCCATTACCTGCGCTTCTGGCTGTCCCTGCCGCACCGCATCGAGCGGGAGTCGTTCTTCGACGACACCCTGGAGATCATCGCCGCGGTGGAGAACGACGACGCCGAGACCCTGCGCGCGCTGTCCGAGCACCATGTGGCCCGTTCCGCGGACTACATCGTGCGCATCTTCCTCAAGTAGGACGAAGTCCGGGACGAAGGCCGGGCGCGGCCCCGGGCCGCCCTGGCGGCCGCCCGGCCCCTTGGCAGGCGCGCTCGGCCGGGCTACAAGCCTGTTCATGACCCATGAGACCCACGGCGCGCAGCCCGCGCCATCCTCCGCCCCCGTTGTGGCCGCTGTCCCCGAGGACATGCAGGGCCGCCGCCTGGACCAGGCCCTGGAACTGCTCCTGCCCGACGCCGGCCTGCGCGGCCGCAAGCGCGTCTGGGAGCGCTTCGCCGTGCTCGTGGACGGCCGTGCGCGGCCCAAGGGCTATCGCGTGCGCGCGGGGCAGTCCCTGGAGCTGCGGCCCCTGGACGGGGAGGGCGGCGCGCCCCACGACGGCCCCCCGGAGATTCCCCCGGGCGTGCGCGTGGTGGCCCAGCGCACGGGCTACATGGCCGCCCTGTTCAAGCCTGCCGGGGTGCACAGCGAGTCCCTGGCGGGCCGCCCCGGGCCCACGCTGGAGGCCTGCCTGCCCCTGTTCTGGCCGGGGCGGGAGGCGCGCCTGGTGAACCGCCTGGACCTGCCCACCTCGGGCCTGGTGCTGGCGGCGCTCTGCCCCGAGGCCGCCGAGGCCTACCGCGCCCAGGAGGACGCCGCGCAGGCGGAGAAGGCCTACCTGGCCCTGGTGCGCGGCGCGGTGGACGGGCCCCTGGTCCTGACCCGGGCCCTGGACACCGCCGACCGCAAGCGGGTGCGCGTGCTGGCCACCGACAGCCCCGACCCCCTGCGCCATACCCGGGTGGAACCCCTCGCGGCCCTGCCCGGGCGGGACGCAACCCTGGTGCGCGCCCTGATCCGCAAGGGCGCGCGGCACCAGATCCGCGCGCACCTGGCTGCCGCGGGCCTGCCCATCGTGGGCGACCATCTCTATGGAGAGGGAGAGGAGGGCGGCCTGTATCTGCACCATTTCCGGGTCAGCCTGCCGGATTTCCAGGCCGTGGCCGAGCCCCTGTGGCCCGAGTGGGAAACCCTGGGCGTGCCCAGGGACTCCGTCTGAGGCCGGAAACAGGGCTGCCGGCGTCTTTGAACCACAAAAAATATCGTTTAAATTCGTTGTGTTGCGAGTTGTTTTCTGATCGTGCCGTTTTTCCTGTTGACCTTGGTGGGCGCTTCGGTCATAACCCCTTCCGCGTTGACCACGGGGCCTGACGGCCGCCACCAACGCGGACTTGAAAAAAAGCCTTCTCAAGGGGTTGACGCGGACCGCCGGTCCGGCTAGAACCCCCTTCCCGACGCGGACAAGAGCCACAAAGGGATTTGAAAAAAGATCACAGGATGGCGTTGACGGAAGCACTGCTTCCACGTAGAACGCCATCGCCGCTCCGGGCTCCGGAGCGGTCCGGAAAAAAACTTCCGGCAGGGGTTGACGCGGACCGCTGGTCCGGCTAGAAACCCTCTTCCCGATGCGGGCAAGACCCGCAGGGATATTTGAAAAAAAGATTTCAGGATGGTGTTGACGGGAGGTCTGCTTCCGCATAGAACACCATCGCCGCTCCGGGTGACCGGGGCGGTCCGGAAAAACTTCCGGCAGGGGTTGACGGGGCCGACGGTTCCGGTTAGATACCCCCCTCGCAGCGGGCGCAAGCCTGAGGCGAGTTGAAAAAGCGAGAGTCTGGGTTGACTCACTCCCTGGAGAGAGTTAGCGTGTACTTTCCCCGCTAAGGCGGAAGCCCACAAGGGCAGCGTTCTTTGACAATTAAATAGCGAGTTGGGAAAACCTGCTTTAGGCAG
>NZ_JBTVWW010000035.1:0-21459 GCF_054819825.1 Desulfocurvus sp. DL1XJH-121 | reverse complement strand
ACGTTCGACGCCTTCGGTCATCTCCTGGAGCAGCTCCAGCGGTTCCTTGGGCATGGTATGCGCACAGGAAATGGGGACCAGCCGTTCGGCCCCCACGGACTCCCCGAACTTCACGAGGATATCCATGCATCTCTTGATGCCCGGCCCGTGTTCGCCACGGGCCATGGCCTGTTCCTTATTGGTCAACAACATACGACTCTTCTCCTTGGCCCCGGCACGGCGTGCCGGGTCGTCCCGACCGCACAGCCCGGGCCGGAGGGGTGGGCCCCCGGCCCGGGCCTCGCGATCAACCTTCCTGTCCGGGAAGGGGATTACCGTCCGCATCCAGGCACATGTAGTCGTCCACGACGTTGTGGGTGTGGACCCAGTCGCCGACCTTGATGGCGCTGCTGGCGCTGCCGATCTCCTCGCCGTACTTGACGAGCCTGCCGCCCGTGGGGATCTCCGCGATGGCGATCTTGTGGCCGAAGGGCACGTCCTGGTTGCAGGTGTAGCGGGCCTCGCGACCCTGGAACTTGACCGTCACCTCGTCCCCGGCCACGCAGTCGCTGACGGCGGTGACGACGTTGTCCTTCTCGTTTATCTGCTTCGCATACTTGATCATTCTATAAATCCTCCTACATCACCGGGCCTTTGATCAGGATCTCCATGCCCTCGAAGTTGAGAATCTCGCACTTGGTCAGCTTGCCGTTGGCCACATCCACGGCGAAGCGGTACAGACGCTCGCCCGCCGAACCGAGGCTTTCGGTCTCCTCGATGACCGAGGACACGTCCACGTCGATGTGCTCGGACATGGTCTTCATGGTCTTGGCGTTGCCGCAGAGCTTCACCGTGGGCATGACGGGGTTGCCGTTGGGCGCGCCGCGACCCGTGGTGAAGAGATGGACGATGGCGCCGCCGGCCGCGGAACCCGTGAGGTTCTCGAAGCCGTGGCCCGGGAAGTTCATGATGTAGCGGCCGGGCTTGTCCGGGGGGATCACGGCGTAGTCCAGGGTGCCCTGGATGGGCACGTCCGCGCCCTTGGCGTTGGCGCCCAGGGCCTTTTCCACCAGGGTGGTCAGCCCTCCGGCCACGTTGCCGGCGGTCATCTGGCAGCCGCGCGTGTCCGCGCCCACGTGGTAGCCGCGCATGTACAGGTCGCGGACGTAGTCCACGATGCGCTCGCCCTGGCTCTGGTCCACGCTGAGCTTCTTCAGGGCGTACTCGCCGCCCATGATGTCGCAGATCTCGCCCTGGATGAACTTGCCGCCGTTTTCGGTCATCAGGCGACAGACCTCGCCCACCACCAGGTTGGAGGACAGGCCCGAGGTGGTGTCGGACGAGCCGCACTTGGTGCCGAACACGAGCTTGCCCAGGCCGAACTCTTCGCGGCGCACCCCGGAAACCTGGGATACCAGGTCCACGAGGGCCCTGGCCGCCTTCTCGAGAGTGGCGATCATGCCGCCGATCTCATGGACCACGACCATCTTCACGGGCTTGCCCGTGGCCTTGATCTGCTCATAGATCTCCTCGGCCTTGACCATCTCGCAGCCCAGGCCGACCACCAGCACGCCGCCCACGTTGGGGTTCTTGCCCAGGTTGATCAGCGTACGGGTGACCTGCTCGGTGTCCGCGGGCGGATGCAGGCAGCCCTGGTCGTGGCGGATGGCCACGGTCCCGCGGATCAAACGCTCGAGATGCGCACACAGATTATTGACGCAGCCGACGGAGGGGATGATGGCGACGTAGTTCCGCGCCCCCACTCCGCCGTCCGGCCTTGGATACCCATAGAACTTCATTCCTTTCCTCCTTGTTCGATTGTGGTATTTCCTAGTCTGTGACGGAGGATGGCCGTCCCGACTTCAGCTCTTCTTCAGCTTGCATGTTACGCGTCACGATATTGCGCATCTGGTCTATGTGGTGTCCAAGGCTATTCAATGCCTCCGCGTAGCGTCCACATTCAAGCATGTCCAGTATGTCCCCGTGATCTTGTATTGAATTACTCTTTGAACCAGGTATATTCAGATACATTATCTGATATCGAGCCATGCTTGGAGTCAGCCTTTTATAGCAATGAAGAAGCCAGTTGTTTTTTGACGATTCCACAAGACACAAATGAAAATCTGACAAGGCGTAGAACCAGGCCACAACGTCCTCGTCCTTCACGATTCCCTTTTCAGGATCCGGGAACTTCACTTCTGCGGCCTTTTCGTGCGCCCTGCGGATCAGAGGGAAATCCTTCCAGCCTTCCTGCTCCATGATCTCGATGGCCGTGGCCTCCAGCATCTTTCGCGCCCGGCCGATGTGCCGCCAGTCCTCCAGAGACGTCTCCGCCACGAAGCACCCCCTGCGCGGGATGCTGATCACCAGGCCCTCGTTCTCCAGACGACGGAAGGCCTCCCGCAGGGGAGGACGGCTGATCCCCAGCCGCCCCGAAAGCTCGATCTCGTTGAGCCGCATCCCGCCGGGCAGCTTTCCCGTCACGATTTCAAAACGCAGCGTCTGGGTCGCGCTTTGGGTAACTCCCTTGATATCCACGCCGTCCTTCCTGTTTTTTGTATTTTGTAGACAATAAACTAAAGACAGAATTTTGCCCCGTCAAGCCCCTTTGCCAAAAAAGCCACAAAATTGTCCGAACCGGCGCGGGCCGTGGCCTAAGGACATGCGCCCGGAACGGAAAAAGGCCTGGCCAACCAGGCCAAGCCTTTTCCCCGCGGGCAGTCCGCGTCCCAAATAATCACGCGCCGCCTTGCGGCGCGGCCGCGTCAACCAGCGATCTTCCGCTCCAAAACGCCTTGCGTGCGCTCGATGTGGGTCCGTATGGCGGCCTTGGCCGCCTGGTAGTCCCCGCTGCGGACCAGTTCGAGCACCTCGTGGTGCTCCTCGTGGGCGGAGACGGACTCGCCGGGGACCGTCAGGTACATGATCTGGTATCTGCCCAGGGTCGGCCGGAGCTGCTGGTGGTAGTGGATCACCCAGCGGTTGCCGCAGGCCTCCACCAGGTCGTTGTGGAACTGGCTCATGATGATGTAGTCGGCATGCGGATCCCGTTTCTTGCGCGAGGCCGATCCACGCCCCAGCTTTCTTTCCTCTTCAAGGGCGTGCTCAAGGCGGCCCAGCTCGCATCCGCCCTGTTCGCTGATGATGTCTATGGCCCCGCACTCCAGCATGACGCGCGTTCTGTATATCTGCGAGCAGTCGGCCTTGGACATCTCCGTCACATAGCTGCCCCGCCTGGGAATGCTGATGATCAGGTTCTCGCTTTCGAGCCTGCGCAGGGCCTCGCGCAGCGGGGGGCGGCTGACCCCGTAGCGCTCGGAAACGCCAATCTCGTTGACCCGCTCCCCGGGGGCCATTTTCCCGATCATTATCTCTTCACGCAGGCGGGACTCCACCGCCTCCGATACGCCTTTAATCTGCATCGAAACCTCGGGTAATATGGATTTCAGGCCTTTGCGGCACCGGACGGCAGCGGCGAAAGCCTAGCAAATCACTTCGGTTTATGCGGCTTACGGCAAGACGGCCCGGCCGCCTTCGCGCTTTAACCGCTCTTCGGGACACAATATATTAACTTCAAAAGACAGCGTTGTCACCAATTCCCCGCCAAAAAAATCCAGGAACAACTATGCGTTTCCCTTTCGCCGCAGCCCGCCGTGCAAAAAAAATTCGCTCACGAGCCGTCCCATCATCCCACATTCCCCGCCCCCCAGGCAACAATCATACCAGAATTATGGCCCTACCCGGCCTCGGAATACCTTCGCCCGGCAGATGATCCACGGCCCAAAGGCATGACGAAGCCCGGCCCGGCGGGCATATCTCCCTCCTCTTCCGGCCTTGCCCCGCCCCGCGGCCGCTGTCGCGCCCCTGCATCCGGCGTCCCCGTTATCGGGGTTTTCTCTTGAACGCGAGATCAGCATTCATTTTTGTTGCGGAAAGCCGCTTCAAACGGGTCTTTTTTTCATCCATCCCCTTGACCAAGGCTGTTTATTATGCTCGAAATTACATATCGTAAAAATCTCGTGTGAAGACGACCGCTCGGTTCCGATATTCTGATAGTTGGCCTGGTTACCGATCTACCAACCTCTGAAGTCGCGATGGAGCTTGCCGATGATGAAATCTGTTCCCGTCCGGGAGGCCGTGGGGACGGTCCTATGCCACGACATGACGCGCATAGTCCCCAACGAGTACAAGGGGCCAGCCTTTCGCAAGGGACACGTGATCACTGAAGCGGACATTGGGCCCTTGCTGATGATCGGCAAGGAACACGTCTATGTCCTGAGCCTGGAACCCGGCCAAGTGCACGAAAACGACGCGGCCATGCGCATCGCCATGGCTGCGGCCGGGCCCGGGCTCACGGCCTCGGCCGTGTGCGAGGGCCGGGTGAACCTCAAGGCGTCCCCCGGGCTGCTGTCCATAAACGTGGAGGCCCTTGACCGCATCAACGCCATCGAGGAGGTGGTGCTGGCCACCGTGCACACGGGCCAGCAGATCACCGCTCCCCGCGACGTGGCCGGGACCCGCGTGGTGCCCCTGGTCATCGACGAGCAGAAGATCCTCCAGGTGGAGGACATCTGCCGGCGGGCCTGGCCCGTGATCCAGGTCAAGCCCTTCGCCAACCTGCGCGTGGGCGTGGTGACCACGGGCAGCGAGATCTTCTCCGGGCGCATCGAGGACAAGTTCGGCCCGGTGATCCGCAAGAAATTCAAGGGACTGGGCTCCGAGGTCATGGGCCAGCGCTTCGTGGGCGACGACCCCGACGTGACCCGCGACGCCATCCTGGCCAGCCTGCGCGAGGGCGCGCAGATGGTGGTGGTCACGGGCGGCATGTCCGTGGACCCCGACGACCAGACCCCCGCGGCCATCCGCTCCACCGGGGCCGAGGTGGTGACCTACGGCGCGCCCACCTTCCCGGGGGTCATGTTCATGCTGGCCTACAAGGACGGGATACCGATTCTCGGCCTGCCCGGATGCGTGATGTATTACCGGGCCAGCATCTTCGACCTGGTGGTGCCGCGCATCCTGGCCGGGGAGCGGCCCACCCGCGAGGATATCACCAGGCTCGGGCACGGCGGATTCTGCGCGGGGTGCGAGACCTGCCGCTATCCGGTGTGCCCCTTCGGGAAATAGCAACCGCCCCGCCCGCGCGGCGGGAACCACATACCGTCAACCAATGACTGTTCCAAGGAGGTTTTCATGATCAAACGGACGCTCCATATCAATGGCGTCAACCGGGTGGTCGTCGCCGACCCTTCGGCCTCCCTGGCCACGGTGCTGCGTGAAAACGTGGGCCTGACCAGCGTCAAGATCGGATGCGACACGGGCCAGTGCGGCGCGTGCACCGTGTACATGGACGGCAAGGTGGTGCGCTCCTGCACCCGCAAACTCTCCAAGGTGGACAACGGCGCGAACATCCTGACCCTGGAAGGCATCGGCGGCCCCGGCAACCTGCACCCCATCCAGATGGCCTGGATGGCCTACGGCGCGGCCCAGTGCGGCTTCTGTTCCCCGGGCTTCATCGTCTCCACCTACGGCCTCCTGAAGGAAAATCCCAAGCCCACCCGCGAAGAGGTGCGCGACTGGTTCCAGACGCACCGCAACGCCTGCCGCTGCACGGGCTACAAGCCCCTGGTGGACGCGGTCATGGCCGCCGCCGAGGTCATGCGCGGCGAAAAGTCCATGGACGACCTGATGGCCGACGTGCCCGCCGACGGCCGCATCTGGGGCACCAAGTACCCCCGTCCCTCGGCCATCGCCAAGGTCACGGGCACCTGGGACTTCGGCGCGGACCTGGGCCTCAAGCTCCCGGCGGGCAGCCTGCACTGCGCCCTGGTGCAGGCCGAGGTCTCCCACGCCAAGATCCTCGGAATCGACGTGAGCGAGGCCGAGGCCATGCCCGGCGTGTTCAAGGTGGTCACCCACAAGGACGTCAAGGGCAAGAACCGCATCACCGGGCTGATCACCTTCCCCACCAACAAGGGCGACGGCTGGGACCGTCCCATCCTCTGCGACGAGAAGGTCTTCCAGTTCGGCGACGCCATCGCCATCGTCTGCGCGGACTCCAAGAAGAACGCCGAGGCCGCGGCCGCCAAGGTCAAGGTGGACCTGGAGCAGCTGCCCGAATACATGAGCGCCCAGGCGGCCATGGCCGACGACGCCATGGAGATCCACCCGGGCACGCCCAACGTCTACTACATCCAGAACATCGCCAAGGGTTCGGATACCAAGCCCGTCTTCGACGCGGCCGACGTGGTCGTCGAGGGCGACTACTTCACCACCCGCCAGCCGCACATGCCCATCGAGCCGGACGTAGGCTTCGCCTACACCGATGAGGAGGGCAAGCTCTACATCCACTCCAAGTCCATCGGCCTGCACCTGCACCTGTTCATGATCGCCCCGGGCCTGGGCGTGGAGCCCGACAAGATGGTCATGGTCCAGAACCCCACGGGCGGCACCTTCGGCTACAAGTTCAGCCCGACCATGGAAGCCCTGGTGGGCGCGGCCACCCTGGCCACGGGGCGCCCCTGCTTCCTGAACTACTCCTGGTACCAGCAGCAGACCTACACGGGCAAGCGCTCGCCCCAGTTCACCAGCGTGCGCCTGGCCGCCACCAAGGACGGCAAGCTCCTGGGCATGGAGACCGACTGGACCGTGGACCACGGCCCGTACTCCGAGTTCGGCGACCTCCTGACCCTGCGCGGCGCGCAGTTCATCGGCGCGGGCTACGACATCCCGGCCATCCGCGGCGAGGGCCGCACCGTGTGCACCAACCACGCCTGGGGCGCGGCCTTCCGCGGCTACGGCGGCCCCGAGGCCGAGTTCCCCTCCGAGTCCCTGATGGACGAACTGGCCGAGAAGCTGGGCATGGACCCCCTGGAGCTTCGCCACAAGAACGTCTACCGCAAGGGTTCCACCACCCCCACGGGCCAGGACCCCGAGGTCTACTCCCTGCCCGACATGATCGACAAGCTGCGGCCCAAGTACGAGGCCGCCAAGCAGAAGGCCGCGGCGGGCTCCACCGCCGAGGTCAAGCGCGGCGTGGGCGTGGCCGTGGGCGTATACGGCTCCGGCCTGGACGGCCCGGATTCCTCCGAGGTGGACGTGGAGCTGATGCCCGACGGCACGGTGACCATCTACACCTGCTGGGAGGACCACGGCCAGGGCGCGGACATGGGCTCCCTGGGCACGGCCCACGAGGCGCTGCTGCCCCTGAACATCAAGCCCGAGCAGATCAACCTGGTGATGAACGACACCAGCCTGGCCCCCAACGCGGGCCCGGCGGGCGGCTCCCGCTCCCAGGTCATGACCGGACAGGCCACCAAGAACGGCTGCGAGCAGCTGGTGGCGGCCATGAAGAAGCCGGGCGGCGGCTTCCGCACCTACGACGAGATGAAGGCCGAGGGGCTGGAGCTCCGCTACCACGGCAAGTTCACGGCCCCGGCCAACAACTGCGACGAGAACGGCCAGGGCAACCCCTTCTGCTGCTACATGTACGGCCTGTTCATGGCCGAGGTGGCCGTGGAGGTCGCCACGGGCAAGACCACGGTGGAGAAGATGACCATGGTGGCCGACGTGGGCAAGGTGAACAACTACCTGGTGGTGGACGGCCAGATCTACGGCGGCATCGCCCAGGGCATCGGCCTTGCGCTGTCCGAGGACTACGAGGACATCAAGAAGCACTCCACCATGATCGGCGCGGGGTTCCCGTACATCAAGCAGATCCCCGACGACATCGAGATCATCTACGAGGAGACCTCGCGGCCCGACGGCCCCTTCGGCGCGTCCGGCGTGGGCGAGATTCCGCTCTGCGCCCCGCACCCGGCCATTATCAACGCCATCTACAACGCGTGCGGCGTGCGCATCCGCGAGCTGCCCGCCCTGCCCGAAAAGGTCCTTGCGGGCCTCAAGGGCTGAGGGTAGAAACAAACCTATAGACCAAAGGGCGGCGGTCCGGTCCTGGGACCGGGCCGCCGCCCCTCTTTTCATACCCCGGAGAGGCCATGGATCAGAAGGATTTGCGCCGATGGGAGGCCCGCTGCATCCAGGAGGAGCAGCCCCGCTGCCAGGCGGCCTGCCCCCTGCACGTGGACGCCCGCGCCCTGTGCGCGGCCCTGGCCTCGGGCAAGGTGGACCAGGCCTGGGCCGTGCTGGCCCGGACCATGCCCCTGCCCGGGGTCCTGGCCCGCATCTGCGACGCGCCGTGCCAAAAGGCCTGTCTGCGCGAGGAGGCGGGCGGCGGCCTGCGCCTGGGCCCGCTGGAGCGCTATTGCGCCCAGAACGCCGGGCGCACCCCGCGAGTGCAGAAGCTGCCCGCCAAGCACAAGAACGCGGCGGTGCTGGGCACGGGCCTGGCCGGGCTGTGCGCGGCCTGGGAGCTGGCGCGCAAGGGCTTCTCCGTGACCCTGTTCGGCCCGCGCGCCCAGGGGCTCGTCACGGAACTGGAGGGCGCGGCCCTGCCCACGGAGGTTCTGGACGCGGAACTGGCGCGGCTCAAGGACCTGGGCGTGGTCCGCGAAGACGGGGACATCCCGGCTCCGGAAACCGCCCTGGCCGCATTCGACGCGGTCTTTGCCGACCCCGAGGCCTGCCCCGGCGCGGGCCCGGGCGACTCCCTGACCCTGGCCACGGCCCAGAACGGCCTGTTCGCCGGGAACGGCCGGGACCTGGGCTCGGTGGCGGCCCTGGCCAGCCTGGGCCGGCGCGCGGCCAACTCCATGGAGCGCTTCGTCCAGGGCGCGTCCCTCACGGCCGGGCGCGAACGCGAGGGGGCCTTTGAGAGCCGCCTGTTCACGTCCACCGAGGGCCTCGCCCCCGAGGAACCCGTAGCCCCGGCCGGAGATGCGTACACGGAAGACGAGGCCCGGGCCGAGGCCGCGCGCTGCGTGCAGTGCCAGTGCCTGGAATGCGTGCAGAACTGCGTGTACCTGGCGCACTACAAATCCTATCCCAAGGTCTACGCCCGGCGCATCTACAACAACGCCTCCATCGTCATGGGCACGCGCCAGGCCAACCAGATGATCAACTCCTGCATGCTCTGCGGCCTGTGCGAGCTGCTCTGCCCCGAGGATTTCGCCATGGCCGACCTCTGCCTGGAGGCCCGCCGGGATCTGGTGGCGCAGGGGCACATGCCGCCCTCGGCCCACGAGTTCGCCCTGCGCGACATGGCCTTCGCCAACGGCCAGGCCTGCGCCCTGGCCCGGTCCGAGCCCGGGCGCGCGGAGTGTAGCCACGCCTTTTTCCCGGGCTGCCAGCTCACGGCCTCGGACCCCGGAGCCGTGGAGCGGGCCTACGCCCACCTGCGCGGGGCGCTTCCCGGCGGAGTGGGCCTGATGCTGCGCTGCTGCGGCGAGCCCGCGCACTGGGCCGGGCGCGAGGACCTGCACGCCGGGGCCGCGTCCGCCCTGCGCGCGGACTGGGAGGCCCTCGGCCGCCCGGCGCTGGTCACGGCCTGCCCCACCTGCTCCGAGGCCCTGCGCCGGGGCCTGCCCGAGGCAGAGGTGCGGCCCCTGTGGGACGTGCTGGCCGAGACGGGCGCTCCCGCGAACGCCCTGGCCCCGGACACGCCCCTGGCCGTGCACGACCCCTGCGCCGCGCGGCACGACGCGCCCCAGCGCCGGGCCGTGCGCGACCTGCTGGCGGGCCTGGGCTGCACGCCCGTGGAGCCGAAGCTCACGGGCGAACTCACGGAATGCTGCGGGTTCGGCGGGCTGCTGAACGCGGCCACCCCCCCCCTGGGGGCCGAGGCCGCCGCGCACCGGGCGCAGGCGGCGGACGAGGATTTCGTGACCTACTGCGCCATGTGCCGCGACATGCTGGCCAGGGCGGGCAAGCGCGCCCTGCACGTGCTGGACCTGCTCTTCCCCGAGGGGGAGGACCAGGCCGCGCGCCCGGCCCCCGGCCATTCCGCGCGCCGCGAGAACCGCGCCCGCCTCAAGGAGCGCCTGCTCGCGGAGCTCTGGAGCGAACCCGGCGCACCGCGCCCGGCCCACGAGGCGCTCGACGTCCGCTTCACGGACGAGGCCGCGCAAAAAATGGAAGACCGCCGCATCCTGGTGGGCGACGTGCAAAAGACCCTGCTCACGGCCGCGGAAACGGGGCGCGTGCTGGAAAACGCGGACAGCGGACGCCTCCTGGCCTCGCACCGGCCCGCAAGCGTGACCTACTGGGTGGAATACGAGGAAAACGGGGCGGGCGGCCATCTGGTGCACAACGCCTGGAGCCACAGGATGCATATCAAGGGAGGCCGGGCATGAGCGGCGCCATGAAGGTCGTAAGCGGCGACTTTTCCCAATGGACCTGCCGGGCCTGCGGCCAGGCCCTGGCCCCGGCCGCCGTGGAGTTGGAATACATGGGCAGCGTGTTCAACGTGGAGCTGCCCGCGTGCCCGGCCTGCGGCCAGGTGCTCGTTCCCGAGGATCTGGCCCTGGGCAAGATGGCCGAGGTGGAGCAGCTCCTGGAGGACAAGTAGGGTGGCCGAGGCCTATCGCCAACAGCCCCTGTGGGAGCGCCCGGAGCTGCGCGCGGCCTGCGGCGACACGCTGCGGCCCGGGGGCCTGGAACTCACGGACCGCGCCGCGCGCCTGGCCGGGATGGCCCCGGGTTGGCGCGTGCTGGACGCGGGCGCGGGCCTGGGGGCCACGGTGGAGCACTTGCGCCGGGCCCACGGGGCCCGGGCCGTGGGCCTGGAGCCCTCGGCGCGGCAGCTGGCCCGGAGCGGCGCGCACGGAGCCCTGGTGCGCGGGGACGCGCAGCGCCCGCCCTTTGTGGACGCCGGCTTCCAGATGGTCTTTTGCGAATGCGTGCTCTCGCTGTTGCCGGACAAGGCCCGCGCCCTGGCCGGGATGGCCCGCGTGCTGGCCCCGGGGGGCTGGCTGGCCCTGAGCGACCTGTACAGCAGGCCGGGGCGCGCATGCGCGCCCGCTACGGGCGGTTCCTGCGCGGACGGGGCCCCGGCCGAGGCCGAACTGCTCGACCTGGTGCGCGGGGCCGGGTTCGCGGTGCGCGTGTTCGAGGACCACACCAAACGGCTCAAGGAACTGGCCGCGCGCCTGATCTTCGCCGGAGTCCCGGCGGGCTGCCGCGGCCCGGGCAACGGATACTGCCTGCTCATGGCCCAACGACCGGAGGCTTGACCATGCTCGACGACACGGGCCTGCGCATGATGCGCCTGGCCGAAAAAGGATACTGCTGCAGCCAGATCATGCTGCACCTGGCCCTGGCGGACATGGGCCGCGAGAACCCGGACCTGGTCCGGGCCATGGCCGGGCTATGCAAGGGCCTGGGCCAGTGCGCCGGGCCCTGCGGCGTACTCACGGGCGGGGCCGCCCTCATCGCCCTGCACATGGCCAAGGGCCGCGACGACGACGAGGCCGACGACAAGCTGCCCCTGGTGCTCTCGGAATACGCGGACTGGTTCCAGGAGCGCGCCACGGGCCAGTACGGCGGCGCGAACTGCTGCGACATCATGGGCGGCGACTGCGCCCGGCCGGACCCGCAGCGCTGCGGCATGCTCATCTACCACGGCTTCAACCGCATCCAGGAACTATTCGCCGAATACGGCGTGGACCCCACCCTGGGCAAGGACTAGGCCCGTGGCCGAGGAAGAGACCCTCAGCCTCTGCCCGGTCTGCCTGGCGCGCGTACCCGCCCGGCGCGTGACCCTCGGGGCGGAAACGCGGCTGATGAAGACCTGTCCGGAGCACGGGGCGTTCTCCGCGCCCGTGTGGCGGGGCGAGCCCGCGTTCTCCTCCTGGGTGCGGCCCAAGATCCCCTCCCGCCCCCGGGAGCCCTTCACCGGCACCGAGCGGGGCTGCCCCTTCGACTGCGGCCTGTGTCCGGAGCACGGCCAGCACACCTGCACGGCCCTCATCGAGGTCACCTGGCGCTGCAACCTGCGCTGCCCGGTGTGCTTCGCCTCGGCGGGCGAAACCCCGCCCCCGGACCCCACCAAGGACGAGATCGCGGCCCTGCTGGCCGGGGTCATGCGCGCGTCCGGGCCCTGCAACATCCAGCTTTCCGGGGGCGAACCCACGGTGCGCGAGGACCTGCCCGACCTCGTGGCCCTGGCCAAGGGCGCGGGCTTTCCCTTCGTGCAGGTCAACACCAACGGCCTGCGCATGGCCCGGGAGCCGGGCTACGCCGAGGCCCTGGCCAGGGCCGGGCTGGACTCGGCGTTCCTGCAGTTCGACGGGGTCACGGACGGGCCCTACCGGTCCCTGCGCGGCGCGCCCCTGTTGCAGGAAAAGCTCCTGGCGGTGGAGCGCCTCGCCGAGGCCGGGGTGGGCGTGGTGCTGGTGCCCACGGTGGCGCCGGATGTCAACGACTTCGAGCTGGGCGACATCCTGCGCCTGGCCGTGTCCCTGTCCCCGGGGGTGCGCGGGGTGCACTACCAGCCCGTGAGCTATTTCGGCCGCTACCCCGAGGCCCCGGCGGACGCGGCGCGCATCACCTTGCCCGAGGTCATGGCCGCCCTGGAGGCGCAGACTGACGGGCTGGTGCGCCGCGGCGACTTCACGCCCCCGGGCTGCGAGCACGCCCTGTGCTCGTTTTCCGCCAACTATCTGGTGGCCGAGGACGGCTCCCTGACCCGCCTCTCCCAGGGCGGCGAGGGCTGCGGATGCAGACCCGCCCCGGCCGCCGAGGGTGCGGACCGCTCCAAGGCCTTCACGGCCCGCCAATGGGCCGCGCCCGCGGGCCCGGCCCTGCCCATGGCCGAGCCCGCGGACGACCTGGACCGCTTCCTGGCCCGCGCGCGCACCCACCGCTTGTCCGTGTCGGGCATGGCCTTCCAGGACGCCTGGACCGTGGACCTCGCGCGCGTGCAGGGCTGCTGCATCCACGTGGCCGCGCCCGACGGCCGCATGGTTCCCTTTTGCGCCTACAACCTCACGGCCATGGACGGCCGGGCCCTGCACAGGAGGACGGCCGATGCCCGCACAGCATCTTGACCGCCCGCTCCTCAAGCGCATGGGCCTGCCTGTGGACGGCCCCCCGCCGACCCCGGAGGCGGTGCGCCGCTGGCAGTTCGCGCGCCTGCGCGAGACCCTGGCCACCGCGCGCGAGGCCGGGCCGTTCCACGCCAACCGCTTCGGCCACGTGGATCTCGACGCCCTGCGCGGCCCCGAGGACATGGCGCGCGTGCCCCGGACCATGGCCGAGGATTTGCGCCGCGCCCCGGGCAGGATGCTCTGCGTGTCCCAGGACGAAATCGAGCGGATCGTCACCCTGCGGACCTCCGGGTCCACGGGCACGCCCAAGCGTTTGTTCTTCACCCGGGAGGACCTGGAGCGCACCGTGGACTTCTTTCACCACGGCATGGCCTCCATGGCCCGGTCGGGCGACACGGTGCTGGCGCTGCTGCCCGCGCCCAGGCCGGACAGCGTGGGCAACCTGCTGGTCCAGGGCGTGGAACGCCTGGGCGCGCGCTGCGTGGCCTTCGGCGAGCCCTGGCGCGCGACCGACGCGCTGGATCTGCTGTTGTCCCTGCAGGCCGCCGTGGTGGTGGGCACGCCCGTGCACGTCCACGCTCTGGGCAGGCTCCTGGCCGCGTCCGGCGAGGCCTCGCCCGTACGCCACGCCCTGCTCTGCTGGGACTCGGTTCCCCCGGGCCTGGCGGAACGCATCCGGGCCGACCTCGGTTGCGCCGTGGCCACGCATTGGGGCATGACCGAGACGGGCCTGGGCGGGGCGGTGACCTGCGGTGAGGGCACGGGCATGCACCTGCGCGAGGCGGACCTGTACGTGGAGATTGCGGCCCCGGACACGGGCCGCCCCCTGCCCGACGGGGACTGGGGGGAGATCACCGTGAGCACGCTCTCCCGCCGGGGCATGCCGCTGATCCGCTACCGCAGCGGGGACCTGGGGCGCATCCTGCCCGGGGCCTGCGCCTGCGGCAGCCCCCAGCGCAGGTTGGACGCCGTGCCCGGCCGCCTGAACGACGGGGCCGCCCTGCCCGGAGGCGCGCGCCTGGCGCGCCGGGACCTGGACGCCGCGCTCCTGGCCCTGCCCGGGTTCCTGGACTGCGACGCGGAACTTTCCCTGGCCCGGGCCGCCCTGGATGTTGGCCTGTGGCTTTTGCCCGGCCAGGACGAACAAGCCGCCACGCGCGCGGCCCGGGACGCCCTCCAGGGCCTGCCCGGCCTGGGCGGCGAAGCCCTGGCCCTGAATATTTCCGTGAACGACACGCCCGGCGCCCTGGCGCCCGGATTCGGCAAACGCGACCTGCGAGCACGCGAGGACGACCCATGAGAGAATTGCTGCACGAGATACGCCGGATGCTGGAGCACGGCCAGGACCTGGCCCTGGCCACCATCGTGGAAAGCTCCGGGTCCACGCCCCGCGCGTCCGGGGCCAAGATGGCCGTGCGCCGCGACGGCACCATCCTGGGGACCGTGGGCGGCGGCCTGCCCGAGGCCCTGGCCCGGGACGCGGCCCTGGACCTGTTCAAGGCCGGTAACCGGGCCGCGCGCCTGCTGACCCAGGACCTGAGCAACGAGCTGGCCGCCGACTCGGACATGATCTGCGGCGGCCGCGTGACCCTGCTCCTGGAGCATTTGGACGCCGACGCCGAGGGCCCGGCCCTGCGCGACCTGGACGAGGGCCTCATCCGAGGACGCGGAGGCGTGCTCATCACGGTCCTGGACTCCCTCACCGAGGACGGCGGCCAGGTCGTGGAGCGGTTGTTCCTGCCCCAGGACGGGCCCGCGCCCCAGACGCCCGCCTTGGCCGAACTGGCGGACGAGGCCCGGAGCACGGGGCTCACGGCCCTGCGCCATCAGGACGGGATTACCCTGCTGGCCGAGCCCTTCGCGCCCCGGCCCACGGTGTTCGTGTTCGGGGCCGGGCACGTGTCGCGCCCCACCATGCAGATCGCGCACATCGCGGGCTTTTGCACCGTGGTCCTGGACGACCGCCCGGAATTCGCCAACCGCGAGCGCTTCCCCCTGGCGGACCGGGTATTGGTGGCCGACGACCTGGCGACCTGCCTGCAGGGCCTGGACATCGGCCCCAGCTCGGCCCTGGTCATCGTCACCCGGGGCCACGTGCACGACAAGACCGTGCTGGCCCAGGCCCTGGCCACCCGCGCGGGCTACGTGGGCATGATCGGCAGCCGCCGCAAGCGCGACGCCATCTACGACGCCCTGCGCGGCGAAGGCTTCACCGACGCGGACATCGCCCGCTGCCACTCGCCCATCGGCCTGGACATCGGCGCGCGGACCCCCGAGGAGATCGCCGTGAGCATCGTGGCCGAGCTGGTGGCCTGGCGCACGGCGGCCGAAGCCGGGGAGGGCGCGTGAGCACGGGCCTGCGCCTGGCCGCCGTGGTCCCGGCCGCAGGCCTGTCCTCGCGCATGGGCAGGCTCAAGCCCGCCCTGCCTCTGGGCGGCTCCACTGTGCTGGCCCTGGCCGTGGCCTGCCTGCGGGCGGGCGGCGCGGACGACATCGTGGCGGTCACCGGGCGCGAGCCCGAGACCGTGGCCGCCCTGGCCCGCGAGGCCGGGGCCCGCGTGGTGCACAACCCGGATTTCCAGGAGGGCATGTTCAGCTCCATGCTGGCCGGGGTGCGCGCCCTGCCCCCGGACGCCGACGCCTTTTTCGTGCTCCCTGCGGACATCCCGCTGGTGCGCCCGGCCACGGTGCGCCTGCTGGCCCAGGCCCTGGCCGCCCGGCCCGGGTCCCTCGTCGTCTATCCCCGTTTTGGCGGAGAGCGCGGGCACCCGCCCCTGATCGGTGCGGCCCTCGCGCCGCGCATCCTGGGCCACGACGGGCAAGGCGGGCTGCGCGCGGTGCTCGCGGCCGTGGAGAACGAATCCCCGGAGCTGGCCATGGACGTGGACACGGCCGACGCAGGGACACTCCTGGACCTGGACCGGCCCGAGGACTACGAGGCCGCGCAGCAACGCATGCGCGCGCCGCACCTGCCCCTGCCCCGGGAGGTGGAGGCCCTCTGGAACATCGCGGGGACCCCCGGGCCCACGCGCGCCCATTGCCGGGCCGTGGCCCGGGCCGCCTGGCTCATGGCCGGGGCGCTGAACGCCCGGCGCGCGGAAACGGGCGCGCCCCCGCTGGATCCGGCACTGGCCGAGGCCGCCGGGCTGCTGCACGACGTGGCCAAGGGCCGAGCCAACCATGAGGAACAGGGCGCGCTCATCGTCGTCCGCCACGGGTTCGGGGCCCTGGCCCCGGCCATCGCGGCGCACCGTGATCTGCCCCTTGCGCCGGACGCCCCGCTCACGGAGCGCGAACTGGTGTTTTTGGCCGACAAGTATGTGCGAGGCGAAAGCCTTGTGCCTCTGGAGCAGCGCTACCGCGAAAAGATTGAACAATGGGGCCGCGAACCGCACGTGCGCGACGAAATCGAGGACCGCATGCGCCGCGCCCAAACCGTGCGCAACCGCCTAGCTGAGGAGATGGGCACGGACCCGCACACGCTGCTCGCGCGAGGAATCTCATGATCGTGCTCATCCGCCATGCCCAGGCCGAGGGCGGGCGGGGACGCTACATCGGCAGCACCGACCTTCCCCTGTCCGCACTGGGCCGGGAACAGGCCGCCGATCTTGCCGCGAACCTGCGCGACGCGGGGATCCGCACCCTGGCCAGCAGCCCGCTCCTGCGCGCGCGCGACACCGCCGCGCCCCTGGCAGCCGCCCTCGGGCTGCCGGCGGTGGTGATGGAAGGGCTGGCGGAAATCCACCTCGGCGATTGGGAGGGCCGCGTACAGGGCGACATCCTGCGCGAACAGCCCGACGCCCATGCCGCGCGCGGCCGCGACCTGGCGGGCTTCCGCCCCCCCAACGGCGAAAGCTTCGCGGACCTCTTCGCCCGCGCCGACGCCGCCATGCGCGAACTCTTGGCCATGCCGCAACCCGTGGCCGCCGTGACCCACGCAGGCGTCATCCGGGTCCTGGTCCGCGCCGCGCGGGCCCTGCCGTGGAACGATCTCTTCACCCTGCGCCCCGACCACGCATGCTGCACGGCGTTCCATACCGCCGACGGCGCGTTCCGCCTCGGCGCGTACAACTCGCCGCCCGCCAAGGCGAAGTCCGAAATCTTCCTTTGATTCGAACGCGCGGAACTCAACAGAACACATAGCGGACACAGAACCCAAATCAGCCCCAAACCCACAAAAAGGGACCCAGGTATTGGCCTGAATCCCTTAAACTTTCGGTGGTGGAACTGGACAGAATCGAACTGACGGCCTCTTGCATGCCACGCCTGGTAAACACTCAATATGCATTGATTTTATTAATCTTTTTTCGGAGCCTACGAACGCTCTTGTCGGAATCCTGCAGGAATATTGCGGAATCCAGGCTCACCGGCGGGTCACCGGTGGCCCGAGATCCAACGAGCCACCTGGGCTGCCGGGGCTCCACTCCAGGATGTACGAAGGACGAAATCGGTTACTCCGGCAGTTCCTCAAATGTGGGGAGCAGTTCCAGCCCCTTATCCCAATTGGCCTTTCGAGAAACAAAGATATGCGCTGTGGGCGGAATTGGCGCGTCGCAATCGAGACTACCCGCTGGAAGTACCAGCAGCTCGCCGTCCATTTGGATATTCGGCAGGGCAGAACCGCATTCGGCACAGAAGCTCTTTATATGACCTGTGTCATTGAAGTTAAACGTTTTCACCAAGTCTTCCCCCGACCGCCAGCGAAGGACCGCCGTTGACGAAAACAGGTTAGCCGCATGTGCCGATCCGGTATCCTTGCGACACCGCTCGCAATGACACAAATAGAAACTCTCGAATTCGCCTTCGACCTCGAAAGTGACCTTGCCGCACAGACACGATCCCTTATAATTCATGCTACACCTCCACGCCTCGCGCCGTTTGTTGGTCGGCGTCACAGCAAACACCGTGCAAAGTAAGCGCTATATATGAGGCATGCGTCTATTGGCAACGCCAGTGTCAGACTGTAACCATACCTTAGGATAGTCCCACCCAAAAGGAAAGGTTTCTGGCAGACTGCCGACGAAGGAGAAGCAGATGCGGAAATCTCGATTCACCGAGTCCCAGATCGTACGGATACTGAAAGAAGCCGAAGCGGGCCGGAAAGTTGCCGACGTGTGCCGTGCGCATGGCGTTAGCCAAGCCACGTACTACAAGTGGAAGTCCAAATACGGCGGCATGGAAGTGGCCGACATCAAGCGCCTCAAGGAGTTGGAGGCCGAGAACAGACGGCTCAAGCAGATGTTCGCCGACCTGAGCCTTGAAAATGTCGCCCTCAAGGACGTCATCGCAAAAAAGCTCTAGGGCCAGCCGAGAAGCGCGATCTGATCGACTACATCCGCGAGGTACACGCCTTGAGCATGCGGCGCTGTTGCGACGCCCCGGCACTTAGCAGAAGCGTCTATGCCTACAAGGCCAAGCTCGGGATGACGGACCGATCATAACCGCGCTAATCGAGCTGGCCGAGAGGTTCCCGCGCCACGGCTTCAGCAAGCTGTTTCAGTTGCTACGGCGTCGAGGGCATCGCTGGAACCATAAACGCGTACACCGCATGTATTGCGTCCTGAAGCTGAACCTACGGCGCAAGGGCAAGAAACGCCTGCCGTCCCGCAACCCGGAACCGTTGGCGACGCCTCCAAGCGCCAACAAATGTTGATCGATTGATTTCATGCATGACGCGCTGATGAGCGGGCACCGTTTTCGGACGCTCAACGTCCTGGACGACTTCAGCAGGGAATGTCTGGCCGTGGAAGTGGATATGAGCCTGCCTGCCGCCCGTGTCGTGCGGACGCTGGACAGGATTGCGGCCTGGAGGGGCTATCCCGCCAAGCTGCGCATGGCCAGCGGTCCGGAGCTGATCTCCGGCATCATGGCCGAATGGGCTGAAAGCAGAGGCGTCGCGCTGGAGCACATCCAGCTCGGCAAGCCAACTCAGAATTCGTACATCGAACGCTTCAACCGCACCTACCGGGAAGAGGTGCTAGATTTTTATGTGTTCAGCACACTGGCGGAGGTCCGGGAAATCACCGAAGACTGGATCAAGGATTATAACGAACAAAGGCCCCATGAGGCGCTCGGACAGATGACGCCGGCCGAGTTCCTCGCTGCCCATTCACAGGCGAAATCTCTACCTTCGGGTGGCACTAATCTGGGGAGGTTTACAGTTACATACAGACAATCCGCTTTTACCAAATAAAGCCCTTTTCCTACCCCCCCTCTTTTGCCTTGTCGGAGACCACTGCAGCCGTTTCAAGGCTGAAACGCCATTGCAAATCGCCCTTCACGGTTGAAAACCAAAAGAATGAATCCGAAATAGCGACAGCGGTTAATTCGCTGTTTTCTCCTAACAACCAGCTAGAATATAGAGCTTATTTTCATGCTAAGAGTTTGGCAGGTTAATTGCTTTATAGGGAATCACGCAAAATGCAGTTCAGACGCTTCGCTTGGAAATCGTGTCAGGAAAGATGTCGGCGGGGGCGCGCCTCAATGAACTCGAGTTGTCCAACCGGCTGGGGATAAGTCGCCCCCCTCTTGCGTGAAGGGCTCAGGGAGTTTGAAGTGAAGGATTGGCGGGTGGATTTCTCGAAATGGAGCTATTGATGCTTCTCGAATCCGGGAACCATAGAGATACGATTGATAGCCTCGTGGGGCATGTGGACAGGATAGATAACCAAGTCATAACAACATGAAATTAATAACAATTGAATTCATCTTCTGTCGTTCTGTTCTTGAATTGAATGCAACTATCTATAAAAGGAGAAGGGAATGAAGTTCAACGGCTATCCAAGGCCGAACGGTAAGGTTGGTGCGCGCAACTATGTTGCGATTATACCGTCCGTAGGCTGCGTCAACAACCTCTGTGCTCATCTTGAACGCTTGATCCGCGGGACCGTTGTTGTTCGCCACGATCAAGGATGCCTGCATCCGCCAGCGGATACGGAGCAGGTCACCCGTACCTTGATCAACCTGGGCAAGAACCCCAACGTGGGTGGCGTGCTGGTCGTCGGTCTGGGCTGCGAAATGGTCAAGGCCGAAGAGGTCTACGAGCAGATCAAGACCACGGGCAAACCCGTGAAGATGGTCGTGGTCCATGAGATTGGCGGCATGATCGCCACTCTTGAGAAAGCGGCCAGAGCCCTCGTTGAACTGGTGTCCCAAGTCTCTGCGGTCGGGCGTGAGGAATTCGGGCTGGACAAGCTCGTGTTTGGCACCAAGTGCGGCTCGTCCGACACGACATCCGGCTTGTCCTCCAACCTTGTGGTCGGGGAGGTCTGCCGCCTGATGACCCAGAACGGTGGCAGGTTCATCCAGGGCGAGATTTGCGACATCATGGGCGGCGAGTACGCCCTCAAGAAACTCAGCGTGGATCAGAAGCAGGGCGAGCGCATCGTGGATTACGTCCGCGATCTGTATATGCGCGGCTACCACGTGGGCGCGGACACGCGCGGCTGCCAGATGACGGCTGGCAACGTTGCGGGTGGTTTGACCACCCTGGTCGAAAAGGCCCTGGGCGCCAATGCCAAAGGCGCGGATGTGCCCATCCAAGGGACGCTGGACTATGCCGAGCTCCTTCCGGACAAGCCCGGACGTTACATTATGAACTTCCCGGGCCACGGCTTTGAGAATCTGACGGGTTCCGCCGCCGGAGGCGCGGTTGTCCACCTGTTCACCACCGGCCGCGGAGCTCCCAATGGCAATCCGCTCATGCCTACTGTGAAGCTGTGTGGCAACGCTAAAACCATGAAGACCATGACCGAGCACATCGACGTGGACGTGTCCTCGGTGATCGAGGAGACCGAGAGCATCGAAGCCGCGGCCGAGCGCCTGTACCGGTTTGCCGTGGACGTTGCCAACGGCAAGATGACCAAATGCGAGATTCTCAATTTCGAGGGTATGGAGATTCTCATCAAAGGCCCGGTGATGTAAGGAGGTGGATGAAATGACCAAGTACGCGAAGCAGATAGACGAAAAAGATAACGTCGTCACCGCCCTGAGCGAATGCGCCGCCGGTGACGAGGTGGTGGTCAAATTCAAGGGTGGCGAGACGAGCTACACCTGCAACCAGGACGTACCCTTCGGCCACAAGATCGCCATCGCCGATGTCCCCAAGGACGGCAGGGTGGTCAAGTACGGCGAGGAAATCGGCAGTGCGAGCAGCGACATCAAGGTGGGCGACTGGGTCCATACTCACAATGTCGTGGACGGCTACCTGTGCCTGGATGCGGACGGCAATCCTCTGCCCGGACAGGTTGATTGATTGCGCCCCGGGTCGGAGGGTGAGCCTTCGGCCCGGGCCCCGCGGCCAGGGCGACCATCACACAATGTATGGATCAACAAGGAAGATGCTATGCAGCTGAACAAAAAAGAACAGGCCATGGTCCGGGGCGAGCACGGGCCAGGCATCAAGAGATGCATGGAGATTCTCGTTAAATTCGGGGATTCCGTGGGGGCCGAACGGCTGGTCCCCATTTCCTCTGCGCATACCATGCCCAAGGAGCCGCTGGAGCTGCTCCAGGAGATGACCGAGGGCGTCGAACGG
>NZ_JBTVWW010000034.1:0-23600 GCF_054819825.1 Desulfocurvus sp. DL1XJH-121 | reverse complement strand
ACGTTGCGCGCCGGGCCGGGCTGTCCAGTCACGTTGCGCGCCGGGCCGGGCTGTCCAGTCACGTTGCGCGCCGGGCCTGGGCCTGCTACGAACCGGCGGACGGAGGAGACATGCCGGGATACAAGGGACATCTGATGGGCGGGAGCGTGTTCGCCGCCTGCGCCTGGGCCGGCGTGGCCCTGTGGCTGCCCTCGGGGGCGCCCGGGCCGCTTCTCGGGCTCGTGCTCGCGGCCGTGACCGTCATGGCCGCCCTGTTCCCGGACGTGGACACGGACTCCAAGGGCCAGGGCCTGTTCTATTCCATTCTCGCGGCCGTGGATCTGGGCCTGCTCTTTTACGGACAATACCGCTGGGCCGCCGTCCTGGGCTTCGCGGCCATGCTGCCCGCCCTGGGCCACCACCGGGGCTGGACCCATTCCTGGTGGGCCATGCTCCTGGTGCCCCTGCCCATCCTGCTGCTGCCCGTGCTCTTCTGGGGGCTGCCGCCCCTGGCCCTGGCTCCCTTCTACATCGCCGCCGTTCTCGGCTACCTTTCGCACCTTATTCTGGACGCCCTGTTTTGAACTGTGTGAAAAAAAGAATGATGCCCGGCGGCTATTGACGGCCGGGAGTGCGCTGGAATAGGTGAAGAGGATGCGCGAGATCTGTGCCCGTTGCCGCCATTGGCAAGCGCCCGAAGACGAACCCCTGTTCTGCGAGGTCAAGGGCCAGTGCCTGTTCCGCCCCCCGGGAGACAGCGGGGAGCACGCGGTGGAGTGTCTCACCGAGGCCTGCGGCTACTGCGAGTTCTTCGAGCTGGACCCCGATCTGCCGCCTCCCGCCGACGACGAATTCTAGCCCTCCCGGGGCATTGAAAAAGCCCGGAACCGCAACGGCGGTCCCGGGCTTTTCCACGCGGTCAAGCGGCCGGAGGGCCCTAGGCCTTTTCCATCTCCGGCAGCCAGTCGGTGAGCACCTCGGTGAGCTGCTTGGCCTGCTTGGCCGAGGAAATATTGAACTTGGACTGCAGGGTGTAGCGGCCGCCGCGCTTCTGGTAGCGTCCCACGCGGATCTTGGCGGGCTTGTACTCGCCCGTGCGTTTGTCCATCTCCTGGTACATGAACATGATGGTGGACCAGGACCCCTTGGTCAGGACCTCTTTCTTGAGTTCCTTGACCATGAGGATGCCTTCCTCGTCCTCCCAATTAATGGTGATGTCTTCGATGGTCTCGGCCATGCGTGGGGCTCCTTTGTTCTATGGTGATGGCGGCCGGAAGGGCCTTCGCGCCGCCCGTGCCGCTCGCTTCCCTCGCATGAATGGAATTGGAATGCAAGCCGTCCAAGCGGCCCAGAAACGCACGCCTGCTGCGTTGCTGCGAAAAAATCAAACCCTCGCGTATGGGAATACGCGTCGGTCTTGATTTATTCTTGCGCCTTGCATGCGCACATTTCTGGGCCGCTTGGCGAGGGCCGGGCTGAAAAAATTATCCAGCGAAGAGGCGTAAATACAGATCGCCTTTGAAAGGGCCGAGCTTGCGGCCCAGGCCGCGCAGGCGCAGGGGGCGGCCGATGACGTAGTCCGCGGGGATGGGGACCTCCACGGTGACGGGCGCGCCGCTCCAGGCGCGGCGGATGGTCAGGCGCACGATGTTGCCGGGCAGCAGTTGCGACGGGGCCAGGCGGATGGTCTGCTCGTCGTCCATCTGTTGGCGCAGCCAGTGGCGCAGGCCGCCGAAGATGCCACGCGAGACGTCCAGGTTGAGTTCCTTTTCGCCCCAGCGCAGGGCTAGGCTGCGGCGCTTGACAACCGTGGGCCCGGCCTTGGCGCCGCCCTTGCGCACCTGGCTGTAGATGTCCTCGAAGACCTTGCGCGCGAAGGGGTCCGAGAGGATGTTCTTGATGACGTCCTCTTTGCGGAAGCTGAAGGTCTTGCCCTGAGCGGCCTTGGCGCCGTTCTTGGGCGCGGCCTCGGTCTTGGGCCCGGCCTTGGCCTGGCGCTCGTAGCGGCGCGCGCCCTCGGCCTGCGCCGCCGTAGGCTTGCCGGGCTTGCCGGGCTTGGGGCGCGGGGGCGGTTCGTTGGCCAGGGCCTGCTTCAGCAGGACGTAGGCCTCGTTCACTTCCTGGAAGCGGATGTTGGCGTCGGGATCACCGGGGTTGAGGTCCGGATGCAACTCGAAGGCCCGGCGCCGAAACGCCGCCTTGACCTCCTCCATGTCCGCTCCGGAGCGTACCCCGAGCACCTTGTAGCATTGGCGTATGTTCACGCCGTTTCTCCCCCTGGCGTCTCCCTCAGTCCGGAATGTTCGTCAGCGCGGCGGGCGCGTCGGGATCGCCTGCGTCCACGTCCAGGGAGCGCACGTAGGCCGTTCCCTGGCGGCGGAATTCCGCATGCCCGGCCCGGGCGTTGATCCCCGGGCAGTCCGACTGGGCCATTTTCCAGCTCGCCTCGTCCACTAGGTTGCCCCGGAAGAAGGGCCAGGCCCGGCAGACGTCCGGTCGCCCCGCATGCACGGTGCACCCCGAGTCCGCGTCATAGAACACGCAACGGTTGTCCTCTCCCGTGGCCAGGCGCACGCGCCCGCCCACGGTCTCCGCATAGCGCGCGAGCATGGCCTCCTCGGTCATGCCCAGGTGCGCAGCCAGACGCACGCGATCCTTGGCCGCGAGCACGATGCCTCCCTGTCCCTCGCAGCAGGTTCCGCACATCCGGCATTCGAAAACTTGGATTTCGCTCACCCGAAGAGTCTCCGGTGTTCCACCATCAGGCAGGCGTCCTGCACCACCGTGACCCCGGCGGGGGCGAGCAGCTCCGCGGCCTCGCGGCTGGCGATGCCCGCCTGCATCCAGAAGCACGCGGGCCTGTGCTCCAGCTCCAGCACCTCGCCCGCGTGGCCCGGGCAATACTGGGGCGCGCGGAACACGTCCACCAGGTCCACGGGCTCGGGCACGTCCAGGATGGACGGATAGGTGGCGAGCCCCCAGACATCGGTGCGCTTGGGGTGCACGGGAATGACCGTGAACCCGGCCTCCATGAGGTAGCGGCCCACGCGGTCCACGTCCTGGCCGGGCTTGTCTTTGGCGCCGATGACTGCGATGGTCTTGACCTTTGCGAGCAGCGCCTTTAGCTCATCGTCGAACAGCATGAATTCTCCGGGGCCGGTGTTGGTTTCCCGACCGACTTTTTTTCATCTTCGAAAAACACGACCCCGTCAAGGATTAGCCCCGGGAGGGAGCATGACAGGACGCATCTCTCCGCAGGAAGCCCTGCGGCTGTATGATACGCACAGCGTATTCGAACTGGGACGCCTGGCCCATTCCAGGCGCATGGAGCTGCATCCCGATCCCGTGGTGACGTATATCGTCGACCGCAACATAAACTACACCAACGTCTGCATCTCCGGTTGCAGGTTCTGCGCCTTTTTCCGGGCCCCGGGCGACCCCGAGGGCTACGTGCTGACCCGCGGGGAACTGGCGCAGAAGGTTCGCGAAACAGTGGACCTCGGCGGCTACCAGATTCTTTTGCAGGGCGGCATGAACTCGGACCTTCCCCTGGAGTTCTACGAGGACATGCTGCGCTTTCTGAAGGGCGAATTCCCCACCGTGGCGGTGCATGGCTTCTCGCCCTCGGAGATCTGGTACCTGGGCGAGGCCACGGGCCTAGGCCCGGCCGAGGTCATCCGCCGCCTGGTGGACGCGGGCCTGGATTCCATCCCGGGCGGGGGTGCGGAGATCCTCACGGACCGCATGCGCAGCTCGGTCTCGCCGCGCAAGTGCACCACGGACCAGTGGCTCGGGGTCATGCGCGAGGCGCATCTCCAGGGCCTGCGCACCACGGCCACCATGATGTTCGGCCAGGGCGAGGCCGTCGAGGAGCGCGTCGAGCACCTGGAGCGCATCCGCGCCCTGCAGGACGAGACCGGCGGGTTCACGGCCTTCATTCCCTGGACCTTCCAGCCCGAGAACACGCGCAACCCCATGCCCGAGGCCTCCAGCACCGAATACCTGAAGACCCTGGCCCTGTCGCGCCTGTACCTGGACAACGTTCCGGGCATCCAGGCCTCCTGGGTCACCCAGGGGCCGCAGATCGGCCAGCTGGCCCTGTTCTGGGGGGCCAACGACTTCGGCTCCACCATGATCGAGGAGAACGTGGTGGCCGCCACGGGCGTGCATTTCCGCCTGCCCGAGAAGAAATTGCGCCGCCTGGTCTCCTCCGCGGGCTTCATCCCGCGCCGCAGGACCATGGACTACACCCTGTTGCCGGACTGAGAGGTCCCGCCATGCCCACATTCGATTTGACCGGCCCCCTGTGCTGGGCCCACCGGGGCTACAGCGCCCGCTGCCCCGAGAACACCCTGCCCGCGTTCCGGGCGGCCCTGGACGCCGGGGTCCACGGCGTGGAGCTGGACGTGAACCTGTCCCGGGACGGCGAATTGGTCGTCATTCACGACGAGACCCTGGACCGCACCACCAGCGGCGCGGGGCCGGTGGCCGCCCTGACCCTGGCGGAGCTGAAGGGCCTGGACGCCGGGTCCTGGTTCGGCCCGGATTTCGCCGGGGTCCGCCTGCCCACCCTGGAGGAGGCCCTGGACGTGCTCGGCGGCAAGCTGCTCGTGAACATCGAGATCAAGCCCGAGGCCCGCCGCGCGGGCGCGGACGTGGAGCGCCGGGTCCTGGAGACGTTGGCGGCCCGGGGCCTCAAGGATTCCGTCATCATCTCCAGCTTCGACTACATGGCGCTGATCCGCCTGCGCGGCCTGGACGAGGACATCCGCCTGGGCCTGCTCCTGGAAGGCACCGAGGACAACGTGGACTACCGCGCCCTGGCCTCGGCGGTGGAGGCCTTCTCCCTGCACACCCGCGCCGACGTGCTCTGCCCCGAGGTGGTGGACATCTTCCACGACGACGGGCGGGGCGTGTTCTGCTGGGCCCACGGCGGCCGGGACGAGGGCGCGGCCATGGACCACGCCCTGGCCTGCGGCGCGGACGGGTTCTTCGCCAACGACGTGGAGCTTTTTTTACGGAAAGTCGGCTAAGCCAAGCGGCCCGACGACCCCAAGACACGGCCCCCGCGCGTCATTGATGCGCGGGGGCCGTGTCTTTGCCTGTCCGGGGAACGGGGCTAGCTGCCCGCGACCCCCACAAAAAGCTTCTTGTTCTCCACCACCTTGTACAGGTAGCGCCGGGTTTCCTCGTAGGGCAGCTTGGCGCGCAGGTGGTCGTAGACCTGGGCCGGGGTCAGGGCGTTGATGCGCGCGGCGGCCTGGGCGCGGTCCTTGTGGAAGCTGCGCAGCACCGCGCCGGACCCGCCGTTGTAGGCCGCGATCATGCAGTATTCCCGGGACACCGGGTCCGTGATTTTGTTCAGGTGCCGGGTGTCCAGGATGTGCAGGTAGGCCGTGCCGTAGAGGATGTTGTTCTCGGCCTGGAACAGGAATTCCTTGTCCGGCTTGCCCGTCTTGCCCGTGAGGAACTTGGTGACCTCGGCCCCGGCCGAGCGGGGCACGATCTGCATCAGCCCGAAGGCCGGGGCCCCGGACACGGCGAAGGGGTTGAAGTCGCTCTCGGTCTTCATCACCGCGTAGATCAGGTTGCCGCTGACCCCGTATTTCCCGGCGTTCTCCTTCACCAGGGAGGCATACTTGGCCGCGCGCACCTGCAGATGGTCCCTGACCAGGCGGAAGGTCACGCCCGTGGCCCGGACCTTGCCGTCCTTGGTCTCCACCTCGCGGGTGGTGACGCCCTTGGCCAGCAGGGCGTCGGCGAAGCGCGCCGCGCGCCACTCCCAGCGGATGTCCTTGCCGTCGAAGTCCTTGACCTCGCCCAAGAGGAAGGGCGTGTCCCCGAGCTTGATCTCGCTGTCCGAGTAGAGGTCCAGGGAGCGCGGGTCCGCCGGGGCCAGCAGGGTGGTCACGATGGCCGTGCGCAGGCTGGCCGTGGGGTCCTTGGCGTCCACTGTCTCCACGCTGACCAGGCCGGTGTCGAAGTTCACGCTGGCCCGCGAGAGGTAGTTGCGGGTGTATTTGACGTATTCCTTGGGCGTGGGCTCGCGGGTCTCGTCCTTGCCCCAGGCGTCCTCAACGGCCTTGCGGAAGGCGTCCAGGCGCTCCTTGAACTGCTTGAGGTCCCAGGCCAGGGCCTTGGGGTTCAGGGCGTAGCGCGTGGCCTTCTCCGCTGCCATGACCTGGGCCCCGGCCACGTCCCCGGTGGCGATGATGCGCGCGGTGCGGACCACGTCCCCGGTGGAGCAGGCCGTGAGGGGCACGGCCAGCAGGGCGGCCAGCAGGGCGGCCGCGAGGGTCGGGCGGGAAAGGCGGCGGGGGCGAAGGGACATGGCGAAACTCCAAGGCGTTGGGCGATGCGCAAAAGGACCAAGCCCATTGTGCCCGGGTTGCGCTCCGGGGTCAAAAAGGCGCGAGTAAGAAATTTCCCGTGTCACTCCCAGGCCGCTCCAAAATAGTGAGATGCAAGGCGCAAGGAAAAGGCAAGACCGCCGCGTATCTCAATACGCAAGGTTTTGCCTTTTTCGCAGCAACGCCGCAGATCGCTGTTTTGGGGCGGCCGGGGGGCTAGGTGCGCAGGGTGGCGATAAGGCGCTGGGGCCTGAGCAGCAGGTTCAGGGCGTCGCGGATGTCCGTGCAGACCACGTCGGCCGCGGCCACGGCCTGGGCGCACGCGCCCTCGGCCTGGATCAGGGCCACGCCCAGGGCGGCCTCGGCCAGCATCAGGCGGTCGTTGGCACCGTTGCCCATGGCCGCGGTGCGCCCGGGGCCGAGGTGGCGCACGAAATTTCGCTTGGCCTCGTCCTCCCCGCCCGGAGGCAGCACGCGCACGGTGAGCGGCAGGCCCCGCAGCAGCTCGGCGGCCTTGCCGTGGGTGTCCGCCGTCACGGCGTGGATGGCGAGATTCGCGGCCAGGGAGGACAGGGGCGGGACCAGCCCCGTGAGAAGTTCGCCGTCCGCGCACAGGGTGCCGTTGAGGTCCAGGACCAGGTGCTCCAGGACCAGGGGGGCGCGCCCGGGGATGTCGAAGTGCAGCATGCCGGTCCCTCCTGCGGGGGCTAGGCCAACCCGATAAAAATCCTTTCACGCAGACCGTTCAAAAATAGCGCTTCGCTGAGATGCAAGGCGCAAGAAAAATGCAAGACTGACGCGTACTCCCTGTACGCGAGGTTTTGTATTTTTTGCAGCAACGCCGCAGATTGCTGTTTTTCAACGGGCTGCCAAGCCCATTTCCAAGGCCTTGTCCAGTTCTTCCAGAATGGCCCTGCCGCGCGCCGGGTCGGGCGTGCTGAGGAGTTCGTCCACCAGGGCCGGGGCGATGAGCGCGGGATCGTAGTCGATGCTCGCGGTCATGGTGAACACGGACAGGTCCACCTTCCTGATGCCCCGGGGCAGGTCCGAGGGCTTCTTCAGGTCCGCCACGCCGGGCACGGACAGGATGCCCGGGCTCACGCCGAGCTTCAGGCTGCCGGGGGTGTGGGATTTGATGCGCAGATGGTCGCAGGCCGAGAACAGGAGCTGGAAATCCATGTCGCGTGAATCCTTGGTGTTGCGGTTCACTGGCGCGGTGCCGGGGGATGTTCGCCTGTTCTAGTGCACGGGGCGCGCCTTGGCAAGATGTTGCCCAAGGGCCGCGACCGGCGTACTCTCCCGCCTGGGGCTCTGGGGCCCCGCCAAGCAACACGGCACCTGCACTCAAAAGGAGTACGCACATGCTCGACGTTCGGGTGGAAAAGGACAGCCTGGGCACCCGTGAAATCCCGGCGGACTGCTACTACGGCATCCAGACCATGCGCGCGGTGGAGAACTACTGCCTCACGCGCATCCCCATCTCCCACTACCCCATGTTCATCTACTCCCTGGCCTACATCAAGCGCGCCGCCGCCGCGGCCAACGCCTCCCTGGGGCTCCTGGACCCGGAGCTGGCCATGGCCATCCAGCGCGCCTGCGACGACATCCTGGACGACCAGCTGCACGACCAGTTCGTGGTGGACGTGATCCAGGGCGGGGCGGGCACCTCCACCAACATGAACGCCAACGAGGTGGTGGCCAACCGCGCCCTGGAGATACTGGGCCGCGAGAAGGGGGACTACGCTTTTCTGTCCCCCAACACCCACGTGAACATGTCCCAGTCCACCAACGACGTGTACCCCACGGCCCTGCGCATCACCCTGATCCTCAAGATCCGCAGCCTGCTGGAGGAACTGGACGACCTGGCCCTGGCCATGGAGCACAAGGGCCGCGAGTTCTCCGACGTGCTCAAGATGGGCCGCACCCAGTTGCAGGACGCCGTGCCCATGACCCTGGGCCAGGAGTTCATGGCCTGGGGCGTGACCATCCGCGAGGACATGCAGCGCCTGGCCGAGGCCCAGTCCCTGGTGCACGAGATCAACATGGGCGGCACGGCCATCGGCACGGGCCTCAACGCCCACCCGGACTACCGCCGCTCGGTGACCGAATACCTGGTGGCGGCCACGGCCCTGCCCCTGGTCTCGGCCCAGGACCTGGTGGAGGCCACCCAGGACACCGGGGCCTACGTGCAGCTCTCGGGCGTGCTCAAGCGCGTGGGCGTGAAGCTCTCCAAGATCTGCAACGATTTGCGCCTGCTGTCCTCCGGGCCGCGCTGCGGGTTGAACGAGATCAACCTGCCGGCCATGGCCCCGGGGTCCACCATCATGCCCGGCAAGGTCAACCCCGTGATTCCCGAGGTGGTCAACCAGGTGGCCTTCACGGTCATCGGCGGCGACACCACCGTGACCATGGCCGCCGAGGCCGGGCAGCTGGAGCTGAACGTCATGGAGCCGGTCATCGCCCATACCCTGTTCAGCAACCTGGACCTGCTCATCAACGCCTGCCGCACCCTGCGCGAGAAGTGCGTCACGGGCATCACCGCCAACCGCGAGCGTTGCCGCGACCTGGTGCAGTGCAGCATCGGCCTGGCCACGGCGCTGAACCCCTACATCGGCTACGAGCGCGCCTGCGACGTGGCCAAGAGGGCCCTGGCCGAGGACCGCAGCGTGGCGGACATCGTGCTCGAGGAGGGCATCCTCAGCGAGGAGGAGCTGGAGGACATCCTGCGCCCGGAGAACATGATCGCGCCCCGGCCGTTCCGCAGCCCGCGCTGAGGGCCTGATGTGGTTGCGGGAACAAGGGTTTTCCCCTAAGAGGGAGAATGCTTGGTGCGCAACCTGAAACATAAGGGAATCAACATGTTGACAGCCATAGAGACCCTTTCCCGCCAGGAGCTGGAACTGCGCTGGGCGCGCTGCCGCTCCATGCTCGACACCCTCGCGCCCGGGGCCGGGGGGCTGCTGGTCTTCTCCCGCGTGGCCCTCTATTACCTGACGGGGCACGTGGGCAACGGGATGTTCTGGCTGCCCCTTGCGGGCGAGCCCGTGCTCCTGTGCCGCAGGGGCCTGGAGCGGGCCAGGCTGGAATCCTCGGTGAGCGCCATCCTGCCGTATCGTTCGTACAAGGACGTGCGCGGCATCCTGGCCGAGGCCGGTTCGCCCATGGGGGCCGTGGCCGCCGTGGAGATGAACGCCCTGACCTGGCCCATGGGCCAGAAGCTGGCCGGGGACCTGGGCGACGTGAAACTGGTCCCCGGGGACATGGCCCTGTCCATGGCCCGGGCCAAGAAGACCCCCTGGGAGCTGGCCCGGATGCGCGAGTGCGGGGCCAGGCACCACAAGGCCCTGCACGACCTTCTGCCCCGGCGCATCCGCCCGGGCATGAGCGAGCGGGACGTCGCGGTGGTCCTCTGGGAGATATTCTTCTCCCTGGGGCACACGGGCATCATCCGCATGAGCGGGGGCGGCGAGAACTTCATGGGGCCGGTGTCGGCCGGCGAATCCGCCAACTATCCCCACGTGTTCGACGGCCCCGTGGGCCTGCGCGGCGCGCATCCCTCCACCCCGTTCATGGGCGACGCGGGCACGGTCTGGCAACAGGGCCAGCCGCTGATCTGCGACGTGGGCTTCGCCTACAATGGCTACGTCACGGACAAGACCCAGGTCTTCTGGGCCGGGGCCGAGGCCGCCATTCCCGACGAGGCCCGGCGCGCCCATGACTTCTGCAAGCGGGTGCAGGACCGGCTGGCCGGGCTCATGGTGCCCGGGGCCGTCCCCGACGAGCTGTACGCCGAGGTCATGGCCGACCCCGAGGCCCGCGAACTGGCCAAGGGCTTCATGTCCCTGGGCGGGAACAAGGTCTTCTTCCTGGGCCACGGCATCGGCCTCGTCATGGACGAGTTCCCGGTCATCGCCGCCAGGGTCAGGACGCCCCTGGAAGAGGGCATGGTCATCGCCCTGGAGCCCAAGTACGGGGTCGAGGGCCTGGGCATGGTGGGCGTGGAGAACACCTTCGAGATCACGGTCCACGGCGCGGTGAGCATCACCGGGCGGGAGGACGGCATCGTCTGCATTTAGCAGGCGGTTGAAAAACGCACGATCGCTGCGTTGCTGCGAAAAATGCAAAACCTCGCGTAGCGGAAGCGTTGGTATACGCGTCGGTCTTGCATTTCTCTTGCGCCTTGCACTCGCACGCTTTTGAACCGCCTGCTCAAGGCGGTGAGGAGACAGTATAAGCGGCCGCCCCCAGGGGCGGTCGCTTTTTTACGGCTTGATGTAGGTGAAGCCCTTTTGCTGGAGTTGCGCCAACTCCAGGATGCCCCCGGGCACGGGCTCGCAGCCCGGCACCAGGTCCCCGGGCTGGATGGCGAACTTGGCCATGGCGTTCTCGCACACGCGCACGGCCACGTCCTGGCCCAGGATCCCGGCCACGGCGTCGGCGAATTCGGCGTCCTTTCTGGCGAACTGTGCGGCCGGGCCGTTGAGGACCAGGACCAGCTCGCGCTCCGGGGCGGGCACGGGGGCCACGGTGTTGGCGATGTTGGACAGGGCGATGTTCATGCAGGTGGCGTCGTGGTCCACGTGGAAGACGATTTCGTAGCGCATGGTCGGACTCCGGGCTGTGGGTTGGTGTCTGCGTGGTTCAGTCGAAGGTTCCCCTGGCCGTGAGGCAGACGTCGCCGCCCACGAGCACGCGCTCCGGGGCCTCGGCGTCGCCCTGGACGCGCACGGCCATGGAGCAGGGCCGGTGGCAGAATCTGCCCTGGCTGATGAACAGGGGCTCGTCCGGGACGGCCAGGCCGTGGCACACGAGGTAGGCCCCGGCGGGCCCGGCCGCGCTGCCCGTGGCGATGTCCTCGCTGGCACCGAGGTTGTCCCAGCTGCGGCCCTCGCGCGTGCCTACGTCCAGGGGATAGGAAAATTTCGCGCCCACTGCGGCCAGCCGGGCCTCCAGGTCCTGCACGGCCACGCGCACCCGCTCCAGGCCGGAGCGAAGGGGCAGGAACAGGTAGGGCAGGCCCGTGGATACTACCTGCGCGGGCAGGCCCGGGGCCAGGTCTTCCGGGCCGAGGCCCAGGGCCGCGAGCAGCGGGGCGGTCCGCTCCGGGGACAGGGGCGGGCCGAACTCCGGCCTGCCCTGGTCCATGAGGGCCGCGTATCCGCCGTGGTTGCGCGTGGTGCGGACGTCCACGGCCCCGGCGTTGAGGTGGAAGGTCCAGGCCTCCCGCTCCATGCCGCCGCGCTCCTCGTGCAGCACGCAGGCCGCGCCCAGCACCGGGTGCCCGGCGAAGTCCAGTTCCTCGTCCATGGTGAAGATGCGCGCGCGCACGGCCCCGGGCCGCGGGCCGGGCGTGAGGAAGATGGACTCGAACTGGCGCATTTCGCGGGCCAGGGCCTGCATGGCGGCCGCGTCCAGGCCCTCGGCTTCGGGAAACACGGCCAGGCCGTTGCCCGCCAGGGGCAGGCGCGAGAATACGTCCGCTTGGCGGAAGCGCAGGCCCGAAAGGGCGTTGTGGGTTGGTGCGGTCATGGGGCGTCCAGGGCTTCTTTGAGCGCCTGCTCCATCTGGGCGGCCGTGAATAAATCGCGCAGCACCAGGGGCGAACGCCAGCCGTCGCCGGGCGGGAACACGGCCACCACGGGGATGGACTGGCTGCCCAGGGCGCGCAAGAGCGCCAGTCCCTCGGGGTGCTCGCGGGTCAGGTCCACCTGGACGAGGGTCAGGCCGAAGCGCGCCCGCCAGCCCGCGAGGTTGTCCGGGGACAGGGCCGTGTGCTCCAGCAGCTTGCAGTTGGGGCACCAGTCCGCCGTGAAGTCCACGACCACCGGCCCCTGGCCCAGGGCCGCGCGCAGGGCCGGGGCGTCGAAGCGCTGCCAGGGGTCGGGCGTCGGGGCGCGTCCGAACAGGGCCACGGCGGCCAGCGCCACCAGGGCCAGGGCGATGAGGCGCAGGCCCAGGCGGCGCGGTGCGGGCAGGGACAGGTGGGCCCACTTGCCCCATATCCAGGAGGCGAAGGCCACGGCCAGGAGCAGGGTCAGGGCGGGCAGGAGCATCGTCCGGGGCAGGATGGACAGGAGATAGAGCACCGTGCCCAGCAGGAAGAAGCCCACGCCCGCTTCCAGGTAGCCCATCCAGGCCCCGGGGCGCGGGAACAGGCGCACCAGCCCGGGCCGGGCGCACATGATCAGGAACGGCGCGGCCATGCCCAGGCCGATGGCCAGGAACACGGCCAGGATGACCGGGGGCGGCTGCAGGAGCACCCAGCCCAGGACCCCGCCCAGGAACGGGCCGCTGCACGGGGTGGCCAGCAGGGTGGCCAGGACGCCCGTGAACAATGCCTGGAGGCGGGGGCTCCCGCTCTGCGAGCCGGCCTTGAGGTCGATGACCGGCAGGTTCCAGACCCCGAACAGGGCCAGGGCCAGGGCGAAGACCACGGCGGCCAGGCCCAGGATCAGCCCCGGGGACTGGAACAGCTCGCCCCAGGCCAGGCCCAGGGCCGAGAGCAGCCCGCCCAGAAACAGGAAATAGGCCAGGACTCCGGCGGAAAAGAACAGGTTGTGCTCGCGGAAGGCGCGCTTGCGCTCCTCCTTGTCCTCCTCGGCGGCCCCGGCCAGGAGCGCGGAGAGCTTCAGGCTGACCACGGGCAGCACGCAGGGCATGAAGTTTAGGATGAAGCCCGCCAGCAGCGCCAGGCCCAGGGCGGGCCAGAGGCTGGTCACCTCCAGCTCGGGCCGGAAGTAGCGCGGCGCGAGATCGAGGTCTTGGACCCCGGCGGGGGGCGCGGCGACGCCGGGCGCGGCGGCCTTGGCGTCCGCCCCCAGGTGGAACCGGTACCAGAAATAGTCGCGCGCGTCGGGCAGGGCGGCGCGGTCCACCCCGGTCAGGGGCAGGGACAGCTCCTCTCGCACGGGCAGGCAGTTGGCCTCGGAGCACACGCCCATGGACAGGGTGCCGGACAGGGCCCGGGCGTCCTCGGGCGGCGCGCCCAGGCGCACGAAGATCGGGGTCGGCCCCTCGTAGATCCGCACGGTGAGGGCGGGATCGAAGGCGTCGGGCACGGCCTTGCCCTCGGGGTAGACCACGGGCAGGGGCGCGCCGCCGTCCAGGGCCACGGACAGGACCATGGGCATCCCGGCCTGGCCCGACGGGTTGGCGTAGGCGTGGCGGCCCGGCCCGGGATCCAGCCAGAGCACGGCCAGCAGCCCGCCGTCCCCGCCCTCGCGGAACAGCTCCCAGCGCAGGGAATAGGCGTCGCCCTCCGCTCCGGCCGCGCTCTGGGGCCGGAAGGGAACGAGGAGGGCCAAGAGGGCCAGGAGCAGGATCAGGGCATGTTTCAGGCGAGGCATTACGACTCGCACAATGCCACGGCGCGTAAAAATCATAAAGCTGAAAATTTTGAGTTGACAAAATGCCTCCCTGGGACCTAAACAGACTTCCCCTACGCGGGACGGGCCATTAGCTCAATTGGCAGAGCAGCTGACTCTTAATCAGGAGGTTCGGGGTTCGAGTCCCTGATGGCCCACCACAGCAAACAAGGCCGCTTCCATCCGGAAGCGGCTTTTTTTGTTCCCTTTGCGCGCGCGGTGTTGACAAGAGGCCCGCTTGGGACCTAAACAGACTTCCCCTACGCGGGATGGGCCATTAGCTCAATTGGCAGAGCAGCTGACTCTTAATCAGGAGGTTCGGGGTTCGAGTCCCTGATGGCCCACCAAGAAAAAGCAAGGCCGCTTCCATCTGGAAGCGGCCTTTTTCGTGCCCGGACGCCGGCGCGGAAAATGGCCCGGAGCGAACCCCGGGCCCTGGTTTCCTGCGCCTTGGCCGGGATCAGGAATTCTTCAGTTCGTTCACCAGTTCGCCGAGCTTGGCGAGCTGGGACGTGAGTTCCTGGATGGCGTCGGTGGTCTGCTGCACGCCCTGGGTGGTGTCATCGGTGATGCGGTTGATCTCCTCGATGGAGCGGTTGATCTGCTCCGAGGTGGCGGACTGCTGCTCGGCGGCCGTGGCGATGCTCTGGATCTGCTCGGCGCTCGATTCCACGCCCGTGACGATCTCGCCCAGCACCTGGCCGGATTCGTTGGCCAGGGTCACCACCTTGTCCATCTCCTCCACGGCCTGCTCCACGGAGTGGATGCTCTGGCGCGCCCCGCTCTGGATGGCCTGGATGGACTGGCCCACCTCGCTGGTGGCCTGCATGGTCTTCTCGGCCAGCTTGCGCACCTCGTCGGCCACCACGGCGAAGCCTCGCCCGGCCTCGCCCGCGCGCGCGGCCTCGATGGCCGCGTTCAGCGCCAGGAGGTTGGTCTGGTCGGCGATGTCGCTGATGACGTTCATGATGTTGCCGATGGCCTCGGTCTGCTCGCCGAGGTGGGACATGTTGTCCTTGAGCTTCAGGGACTGCTCCTGGGTGCTCTGCATGGCCAGGATGGACTGGTTCACGATGTTCGCGCCCTTCTGGGCCTTGTCCCTGGCCTGGGTGCTGACCTCGGCGGCCTCGCCGGAGTTCCTGGCCACCTCCAGCACCGTGGCGTTCATCTCCTCCATGGCCGTGGCCGTCTCCGAGATCTGCGCGGCCTGCTGCCCCGCGCCGCGGCGGATTTCGTCGGCCTGGGCGGCGATCTCCTCCGATGCGGCCGTGACCCCGGCCACCACGGCTTCGAGCTGCGCGGCGGCGGCCTGCATGCCCTCGCTCTTGGCGCGCTCGGCCGTTTCGCGGGCCTTGCGGGCGTCCTCGGCGGCGATCTCGGCCTCGCGGGCCTTTTCCGTGGCCGCGGCCTTGTCCACCTCGATCTGCTCGATGTTGGTCCGAAGCGTGGAGATCATCGTGGCCAGGGCCGTCTCCAGGCGGGTGATCTCGTCCTTGCCCTGGGCCCGCACCTTCACGCTCAGGTCGCCCTCGGCCACGTGCGCCGCATGCTCGGTGACCGCGTTGAGCGGCTTGGTGATGCTCCTGATGATGGCGATGGACAGGGGCAGGATCAGGAGCAGGAAGACCACGCCGATGGTCACGCCGATGGTGATGAGCGCGGTCCTGGTGATGCCCTCCAGGCGCGTCTCGATGCGTTCGCGCTCCGAGTTGATGGAGTCGATGTAGATGCCCGTGCCGATCCAGAAGTCCGTGCCCTCGATCATCGCGGCGTAGGCCAGCTTGGGGCTGGGCTCCTCTTCGCCGGGCTTGGGATACCAGTAGGTGATGAACCCGCCCCCGTCCTTGGCCTTGGCGATCATCTCGCGGACCATGAGGTTGCCTTTCTTGTCCTTGATGTCCAGGCGGTTGGTGCCTTCCAGCTTCTTGGCCACGGGCAGGGACACGGTCCGGCCCTTGGTGTCGTAGACGAAATAGTAGCCGCCGTCTTCGTACTTAGCGGGCTCCACCGCGGCCCGTATGGCGTCCTCCACGTTCGTCCCGTCCTGCCTGGCCCGTTCACAGACCTCCTTGAGCTCGGTGGCCATGGTCTGGATGGAGAACTTGAGAGTCCGCTCATAGCCCGCGCGCATGGCGTTCTTGGCTTCGGACAGGGATTCGGCCTTGATGGTGTTCATGTAGAAGGAGAAGGCGCCACACACAAGGAGGGTGAAGACGGTGGAGAGGATGAGGAGCGATGTCACTCGCAAGGAAACCGAAAATCGTCGTAACATGAAATCCTCCAAAGATTTGTTGGTTTTCGATATTTTCTCTTTATATTCTTTGATTGTAAAGGCCTGAAATGCATGAATGATCATTGGTTTTGGCGGGAGGGTGGGTTTTGCCCAGGTTTTCCGGGCCTGGAAACGGAAGCTGTGTTGGGGGAAAATCACAGCGCCTCCCAGGCCGCGTGTGGCGGGGCCTCGGAGCGGAACGGGGAAACGGGCGTCGTTGAGGGGGCAGGGCGGGCAGCGTCCCGTGTCGCGCCTGCGGCGGAAGGGAAAATCGCGGGGCGGGGAAACGGGGCGGCCCCGGCCGGGGCCGCCCCGTGGCGTTCGAGTGATCAGCCCGCGTGGCCGTTGCGCGCGTCGATGGTCTTCATCAGGGCGTGCATGGTGCGGGTGCGCGGGAAGTCCGCGTCGGATTTGGCGTAGCGCAAGACGCCCCCGGAGATGGCGTCGGTCTCGGTCTTGCGCCCGGCGTCCAGGTCCTGGAGCATGGAGGGGCGCACGGTGGCGTCGCGCGTGAGGATTTCGATGGCGTGCCCGAAGGCCGCCTCGCGGTCGATGGTCACGCCCGCGTTGGCCGCCGCGTCCGCCGCCTCCATGAACAGGGCGCGCAGCAGCTCCAGGCCGTGGGGGTCGGCCACCAGTTTGCCGTTGGGCAGGCCCGTGAGGGCGGCCGTGGGGTTCATCATGGCGTTGATGCAGAGCTTGTTCCAGACGGCCGGGCGGGGGTCGTCCACCCACTGGGCGTCCAGGCCCGAGGTCAGGGCCTCGCCCACCCAGCTCATGTCGCGGGCCCGGGCCCAGGGCCCGGCGATGACCGTGGAGCCCTTGGTGGACGCGTCCACCACGCCCGGGGCCAGGCGCGTGGCCCCGAAGGCCGCGATGCCCACGGCCAGGTTGTCCTCCCCGAAGATGGGGGCCAGGGTCTCGGCGTTGCCCAGGCCGTTCTGCAGGGTCAGGCACACGCCCTCGGGCTTCAGGGCCCGGCGCACCGGGGCGACGGCCGCGCTCTGGTGGGTCTTGACCAGGACGATGACGAGGTCGCAGGGCGAGAGCTCGTCGGGGTCGTCGCTGGCCGCGGTCAGGGGGAAGGTCCTCTCGGTTCCGGTCCAGTCCGGGGCCAGGCGGATGCCCTCCCGGCGCAGGGCGTCCAGGTGCGGCCCCTTGCGGCCGAAGGCCTGGATCTCGTGTCCCGCGTCGATGAGGTGCGCCCCCAGGGAGCAGCCCAGGGCGCCGCAGCCTGCAATGGTGATGAGCATGGTTTCTCCGTAAGGCTATGGGTTGGGACGTCAGCCGTCGTCCGTGAATCCGTTTTTCGCGTCGATGGTCTTGATGAGACTGTACACGGTGCGGGTGTGAGGGAAGTCGCCGTCGGATACGGCGTGGCGCAGCACGGCTCCGGATATGGTCTCGATTTCGGTCCTGCTCCCGGACATCACGTCCTGGAGCATGGAGACGCGGTTGCCGGCCTGGGTCCTGGCCCGGGCCATGGTTTCCTCGAAGGTGTCCTCCAGGCCGTCGATGGCCACTCCGGCGTTGACGGCGGCCTGCGCGGCCTCGTTGAACAGGGCATGCAGCAGAGGCCGCGCGTCGGGGGAGTCCGCCAGCGCGTCGGTGGTCATGCCCGTGAGGGCGGCGGTGGGGTTCAGCATGGCGTTGATGCAGAGCTTGCGCCAGATGGCCGGGCGGGGATCGCGCATCCAGGTCGCATTGAAGGCCGAGGCCAGGATCTCGCCCACCCAGTCCATATCGCGCGCACCGGTCCACGGCCCGGCGAAGATCAGGGTCGAGGGGCTGGAGCCGTTGACAACCCCGGGACCCAGGCGGGTGGCGTTGATGGCGGCGACGCCCGCGGCCAGGTTGTCCTCGCCGAAGATGGGGGCCAGGGCCTCGGCATTGCCCAGGCCGTTCTGTAGGGTCAGGCAGACCCCGTCGGGGCGCAGGGCCTGGCGCAGGGGGCCCAGGGTGCGGTTTTGATACGTCTTGACCAGCACCATGAGCAGGTCGGCGGGTTCGAGATCCGACGGCTCGTGGCTGGCGGCGGCCAGGGGGAAGGTCCTTTCGGTTCCGGTCCAGTCAGGGGTCAGGCGAATGCCGGTGCCGCGCAGGGCGTCCAGGTGCGGGCCCTTGCGCCCCAGGGCCTGTATCCGGTGCCCGGCGTCCATGAGGCGGGCGCCCAGCAGGCAGCCCAGGGCGCCGCAGCCGACAATGGTGATGAGCATGAAAACCTCCGTAATTCGGTATAGTATGTCACCGATGATGGCAAAGCAAAAGGGCCGCGCCAACCCTCGAGCGCGGCCCCCAGGTGTGGAGGGCGGGAACTGGTTCCCTGGACCTAATACTCCGTGTCGTCCAACTCCACCCCGAACTTTTCCCACTGGGCCTTGGCCTCGGCCTCGCCCCTGGCGACCTCCTCCTCGTTCCAGGGTTCCAGGACCAGGGTTTCGGCCACCAGCTGCCAGATGTACTTCACCTCGTAGTCGCAGTCGTAGAACTTGGGCAGGCGGCGCATGATCTGGTCGCGGCAGTTGGAGCAGCCCACCACCACCACGTCGGCGCCGGTGCGCTTGATCTGGTCGTACTTGAAGCGCCCCTCCCAGGCCGACTCGCTCTCGAAGGGCATGGGCCACATGCCCCCGCCCGCGCCGCAGCAGTAGTTCAGCTCGCGGTTGGGAGTCATGTCCACGAAGTTGTCCACGCACTGGCGCATGATCCAGCGCGGCTCCTCGAAGAAGCCCTTGCCGAAGTGGCGCATCAGTTCGCGGCCGTGCTTGCAGGAATCGTGGAAGGTGAAGACCTTGCCCGCGTTGCGCGAGGGGTCGAGCTTGATGCGCCCCGAGCGGATGACGTTCACCAGGTAGTCGTAGAGGTAGATGTATCCGGCGGTGTTGTTGGGGTCCTCCATCTTGCACTTTTCCATGCCCGTGCGGCAGCCGTAGGACCCGCCTCCGCAGTCGGGCATGATCATGCGCCCGATCTCGTGCTTGTGCATGTAGTTGATCTTGCGCTGGGCCAGGAACCTGTTGGCCTCGTAGTTGCCCGTGAACAGGGCCCAGTCCACGGCCTCCCAGCCTTCGCTGGGCACGGTCCAGTTCTCATGGGCCGCGTAGAAGATGGTCCACCACCAGTACTGGTCCTCGAAGTCGCCGTAGACCTCCTTGGAGTTGGGGAAGAACAGGTAGTCCGCCCCGTCCTTGTCCACGGGCACGTGGAACCCGGGCAGGCTGTCGTCGGCCAGCTCCTGGCCCAGCTCGGCCAGGCCCTGGAGATATTCCTCCATGGGAATGGCCAGGTTGTTGCCGGTGTCCACGTTGTTCTGCGCGCCCTTGTGCAGGGTGCCGGGCACCTTGTCCCGGGGGCGCAGGTGCTTCATGTGGGCCATGATGGCGGGGATGTCGATGGCCATGGGGCAGGCGTAGGCGCAGCGCCCGCAGCCCGTGCACAGCCAGGGGAAGCTGGTCTCCACCACCTCGTCCACCAGGCCCATGGCCAGCATGCGCAGGATCTGGCGGGTGTTCAGGCCGCCCACCTCCTTGGCGCCCGAGATGGGGCAGCCGTTGGAGCAGGTGCCGCAGATCATGCAGGTGGAGAAGTCGTACTTGTCCAGGTGTTCCCGGACTTCCCTGGGCAGTTCCTTGGGTTCCAGTACCGCCGCTTCCATGTCGTCTCCCTCCGTCGGCTGTTTCCGGCGGGCGCGACAAAGCGCCCCGTCCCGGCTGTGCGGGGCGGACGCCTCTCCTTGCCCGTGTGGAGGCACAAAGGATGCCTGGATGCGACAATGCAGGAATTGCACGGAGTTGGCGTGGAAAGGGGCTCCGGAGGCCGGATCATGGCGGCTTGGAATCCAGAAATTTTGTCTGTTTTTGCAAGAATTGTCTTGCCCGGCGAGACAGGGACGGGCCGCGCCCGCATGGGCCCTGGCCGCCGCGGGGCCGCGCCGGGCAAGACGTGAGAACAATTCTCCGGATTTTCTGGATAATTTCTAACCGCGCGCTTTCGGGGGCGGGTCCGGTTTTGCCGGGCCGCGCATTGTGTGCTAGGCTGACGGCGGTGCTGTTTCAGCGTCACGACTCAAGCTGTGGAGGAAAAGGAGCGCATGACAGGCGCGTCCAGGCCAGGCCTGACAGAGGCCACGCTCAAGGCCCCGGTGGACCCCGGGGCGTACGCGGAGTTCATCGGCCAGGCCAAGGTGGACGAACTCCGGCGGCTGGCGGAGCCCCTGCGGGGCAGGGGCTGGGCCAATGTGAATTCCTCTCTGGCCGGGGGCGGGGTGGCCGAGCTGCTGGGCTCCATGCTGCCCCTGGCGCGCGGCCTGGGCATCGACGCCCGCTGGTACGCCATGCGCGCGGGGGACGAGTTCTTCCGCGTGACCAAGAAGTTCCACAACCTGCTCCAGGGCCTGCCCCAGGACCTGACCCTGGAGGAGGTCTTCCAGGCCTATCTGGAGACCATCGACGCCCGCTCCCGCGAGGCGTTCATCACCTCGGACCTCGTGGTGGTGCACGACCCCCAGCCCGCGGCCCTGGTCATGAACGGCGTGCTCTACGGCAACGTGCTCTGGCGCTGCCACATCGACACCTCGGCCCCGGACATGACGGTCTGGCGGTTCCTCTTGCCCTACATCAACCACTGCGCGGGCGCGGTGTTCACGCGCAAGGACTACGTGGGCCCGGGCCTGCAAGTGCCCGTGTACCAGGTGTATCCGGGCATCGACCCCCTGGCGCGCAAGAACCGGCTCCTGACCCGCGCCCAGGCCCTGGACGTCCTGGCCCCGGTGTTGGCGGACCTGGACGTGGACCCGGAGCGGCCCATCCTGGCCTGCGTCTCGCGCTTCGACCCGCACAAGAACCAGGCCGACGCCATCCGGGCCTTCCGGGAACTGCGCAGGGAGTCCCGGCGCGACCCGGCCCCGTATCTGATCCTCATGGGCAACAGCGCCGACGACGACCCCGAGCAGGGCGGGGTCTTGGCCGGGCTGCGCGAGCTGGCCGGGGACGATCCGGACATCCGCTTCCTGGTGGACGCGCCGGACAACGACGCCGTGGTGGGCGCGCTGATGCGCGCGGCCCGGGGGCTGGTGCACGCGGCCACGCGCGAGGGCTTCGGCCTGGTGGTGGCCGAGGCCCTGTGGCAGGGCACCCCGGTCATCGGCGCGCGCGCCGGGGGCATCCCCCTGCAGGTCCTGGACGGGGAGACCGGGCTCTTGGCCGACCCCGGGGACGTTCCGGCCCTGGCCCGGGCCATGGCTCGCATCCTGGACGACGCGGACCTGGCCGAGGCCCTGGGCAGGCGGGGCCACGAGCACGTGCGCGGGCGTTTCCTGATGCCGCAGACCGTGGAGCGCTACCTGCGGCTCATGCGCCACTACGCCCGCGTGGACCGCGAGGCCCCGGACTTCCGCCTTTCCGAGCTGACCTATTCCGAGGTCATCGGGGCCATGCGCCCCAGGCCGCCCTTTTTCCCGGACAGCGAGTAGCGCGCCGGGCCGCCCTTTCCTTTCCCCGCCCTCCGGGGTATGACCCCGGCCTGGGAGAAATCATGCTCGAACACACCTTCTGTCACGTCCCGCGCGTGGGCGCGACCACGGAACGCAAGTATTGGGACTGCGGCCTGCGGCGCTGGGAAGACGCCCTGGGGCCCGAGGGCGACGCCGTGCTGGCGGGCAAGGCCGTCTGGGTGCGGCAGTTCCTGGACGAATCCCGGGAGCGCCTGGCCGCCGGGGACGCCCGCTGGTTCGAAGAGCGCCTGCCCTCGGGCGAGGCCTGGCGGCTGTACGGGGCCTTTCGCGACCGCGCGGCCTACGTGGACATCGAAACCACGGGCCTGGGCTTCGGGGACGACCACATCACCACCATCGCCCTGTGCGCGGGCGGCCGCATCCGCACCTACGTGCACGGCCGCAACCTGGAGCAGTTCCAGGACGACATCCGGGAATACGACCTGCTGGTGACCTTCAACGGCAAGTGTTTCGACGTGCCGTTCATCGAGCGCGAGATGAAGCTCCGCCTGGACATGGCCCACGTGGACCTGCGCTACGTGATGAAGAAGGTCGGCCTGTCCGGCGGGCTGAAGCTCATCGAGAAGCGCCTGGGTTTGGATCGGGACGGCCTGGAGGGCGTGGACGGCTACTTCGCCGTGATCCTTTGGAACGAATACCAGAACACCGGCAATCCGGCGGCCCTGGAGACGCTCCTGGCCTACAACGCGGCGGACGTGGCCGGGCTGGAGCGGCTGTGGTGCCACGCCTACAACGTGCTGGCCGGGGAGACTCCCGGCGGCCCGCCCCCCCTCGAACCCGCCCCCCAACCCCAACTGCCCCACACTCCGGACAGGGAGCTGGTGCAACGCCTCATGGCCCGGCACGGGCTGTGGGCGGGGTGCTAGACGGGTTGTTTGTTTGGTTTTCAAAAGGTCGTGGGTTCAATCGCCTCCCCCGTTCCATTATTTAAATTCCAAGAAAATACAGTTTTGTTGAAGAAACTAGATGGTCTTTATTCTGTTGGCGATCAACCGGATGACCAACCTGTTGTTGGCAAAAATGTTTAATTGCAGAATAAAGTTTGTATTGTCTGTGTTTGGGGGGATAAGAAAAGATTGGGTGTTTGGCAGAGAACTGCTTGGATCTAAACTTTTTCAAGTACACGTGCGAGCTTGCGAGCAACAGCTTTAACTCCTTCGTTTGAGTTGGCTGCCAGCTTGTCTGCCAGCGAGGGGCTATATCGCAGTATGTCTTGTTGTGTTATCCTATGCCATACGGGAAGGATGACTTTGGTCCCTTGCATTTCTCGGGCAGTCAATCCGTCCAATTCATATTGAGGCCAGTTCTTTTCGAGAAAACTAGGAGATAAGACGACAATCCCATAACGCGAGTTGGCTAAACCTTTGTTAATTGCCCTACGCAGACTATCACCAACCTCCAATGTAAATTCATCATACCAAACTAAGAATCCCATTTGTTTGAGCTCTTCAGCGAGCTCGCGGACGAAGCTTTCCTTGTCTTCGCTGGCATGAGATATAAAAGCATCATATCCAACGTCATCAGGTGGTGTATCGGATGCCTTGAAATCACGATCATGAAGTCTATGCATTATTCCTGTGTGAAATGAAAAGGCTTCGTCTGCTGAAGGAAACTTATTTTTTGTATATAAATTCATTGGTGTTGAACCGCAAATCACCCACCACTCCGGATCATCAACTTCGGTGGTCTTTACTGACAAAACCACATCTTCCATTCCGAAAAGAGTAAATGATTCTTCAAAATCAACAGAGAGTACTTCAGTCTTGCCTTCCATTTTAACATATTCGGCAGCTCTAGCCTTCAACTCATCTATGTTTAAGGGCATTTTAATCTCCTTCGATTGACAGAGAGTATCACGGTGATTCGTAAATCAATATCGGTAATTTTAGCCCTTTCTCCCTAGGTCAACCATCCGGCCAACCAAACGCCTTTAGCACCTATCCAAAATCACAGAAATTTTTGTTGACTGCAAAATAAAAAGTTACAGTATGTCAGCTAGTCACGCGCACCTTCTGGTATGACATTTAAGGGGCTGTTAGTTCGCATAGTGTACAGAGATAGTATTCACCTGACACTGCCGCCCCTGGCGGGGTGATTTCTAGGCGGCCGCCTCGGCCGCCTTT